>CAZXAR010000033.1:0-25827 GCA_964638135.1 uncultured Enterobacteriaceae bacterium
CCGGTGTAGATGATGTCCACCGTGCCGAGCGTCAGGCCCTGGTTGATGTCGGTCTCCTTGCCGAGCGAAGAGGCCGGGAACACCTCCATCGTGTAGCGGTTGTTGGTGCGCTTGGCGATCTCGCCTGCGGCCCACACCGCGGCCGCATGGTAGGGCTCGCTCGTCTCGTAGACGTGGGCGAACTTGAGCTTGGTCTGCGCCTGCGCGGCGGGCAGCGCGATGACGAGCGCGGCGCCAATCGCCAATGCGGTTCGTGTCATTTTCATGTGTCTGGTCCTCTAGTCAGTGATTGTCACGCGGCACCATCGGGCCGCTCCGTCCTGCAAGAAAATCGAGGTCGGCGCCCTGGTCGGCCTGCAGCACGTGGTCGACGTAGAGCTTCCAGTAGCCGCGCCGCATGGGGGGCCGGGGTTTTTTCCACGCGGAACGGCGTTTTTTCAGTTCCGCTTCCGAAACGAGCAGCTGCAGCCTGCGCTTCGCCACGTCGAGGTCGATCCGGTCGCCGTCCCGCACCAGCGCGAGGACGCCTCCGGCGGCGGCTTCCGGAACGGCGTGCAGCACCACGGTGCCGTAGGCGGTGCCGCTCATGCGCGCGTCCGAAATCCGCACCATGTCGGTGACGCCTCGCTTCAGGAGCTTGGGCGGAAGCGGCATGTTGCCCACTTCCGCCATCCCCGGATAGCCCTTCGGGCCGCAGTTCTTCAGCACCATCACGCACGTTTCATCGATGTCGAGCTTCGGGTCATCGATACGGCGGTGAAAATCCTCGATCGACTCGAAAACCACGGCGCGGCCGCGGTGCTTCATGAGCCGCGGCGTCGCGGCCGAGGGCTTGATGATAGCGCCGCCCGGGCAGAGGTTGCCGCGCAGCACCGCGATCCCCGCATTCTTCTTGAAGGGCCTGCGGAAAGGGAAGATCACCTCGCGGTTGTGGCAGGGCGCGTCGCGGTTGTTTTCCCAGATCGTTCGGCCGTTCACCGTCAGCGCGTCCTGGTGCAGCAAGCCGTTTTCCCCCAACTCCCGCAGTACGGCAGGCACGCCGCCCGCGTAGTAGAAGTCCTCCATCAGGTACTTTCCCGAGGGCATGAGGTTGACGAGCGTGTGCACGCCGCGTCCGAGCCGGTCCCAGTCCTCGAGCACGAGCTCGACGCCGACGCGGCGGGCGATCGCGATCAGGTGGATCACGGCGTTGGTCGAGCCGCCGATCGCGGCGTTCGCCCGGATCGCGTTCTCGAAGGCTTTCTTCGTCAGGATCTTGGAGAGCGGGACGTTGTCTTTCACCAGCTCCACGATGCGCCGGCCGGCGGCGCGCGCGAGCACGTTGCGCCGTGCATCCACCGCGGGAATCGCGGCATTGCCGGGCATCCCCACGCCGAGCGCCTCGACCATCGAGGCCATGGTCGAGGCGGTGCCCATGGTCATGCAGTGACCGTGCGAGCGGTGCATGCAGGACTCGGCCTCGTGAAACTCGTCGAGCGTGATCTTTCCGGCGCGCAGGTCCTCGGACATCGACCAGACGTTGGTGCCCGAGCCGATGTCGGTGCCGCGGTACTTGCCCGAGAGCATCGGGCCGCCCGAGACGGCGATCGCCGGCAGGTCGACGCTCGCCGCGCCCATCAGCAGCGCCGGCGTGGTCTTGTCGCAGCCGACGAGCAGCACCACACCGTCAAGCGGGTTGGCGCGAATCGACTCCTCGACGTCCATGCTGGCGAGATTGCGGTAGAGCATCGCTGTGGGCCGCAACAGCGTTTCGCCGAGCGACATGACCGGGAATTCGAGCGGGAATCCGCCCGCCTCGAGCACACCCGCCTTCACGTGCTCGGCGAGCGTGCGGAAGTGCGAATTGCACGGCACCAGCTCGGAATAGGTGTTGCAGATGCCGATCACCGGACGGCCGTCGAACTGATCGCGCGGCACGCCGCGGTTCTGCACCCAGCTGCGGTAGATGAATCCGTAGATGTCCTGGCGCCCGAACCACTGGACCGAGCGGAGCGCGGAAGTCCTCTTCTTCATGTGGTCGTATCCCCTGGAACGCGTCAATAGGTTGCCCGGCCGCCGGAGATGTCGAAAACCGCGCCGGTCGAAAAGGCGCAGTCCTGCGAGGCGAGCCAGCAGACGAGCGCTGCGATCTCCTCCACGGTCACGAACCGCCCCATCGGAATCTTGGAGAGCATGTAGTCGATGTGCTGCTGCGAGATCTGGTCGAAGATCGCGGTCTTCGCCGCCGCCGGCGTGACGCAATTGACCAGCACCCCGGTCCGGGCCAATTCCTTGCCGAGCGACTTGGTGAGCGCGATCACCCCGGCCTTGGCGGCACTGTAGGCGGCCGCGTTCGGGTTGCCTTCCTTTCCCGCGATCGAGGCGACGTTGACGATGCGGCCGTAGTTCTGCTTCACCATGTGCGGCGCCACCGCGCGGCAGCACAGGAACGGCCCGGTGAGGTCGACCCGGATCACCTTCTCCCACTCCTCGACCGTGTAGTCGACCACGGGCTTCGTTGCCCCGGCGATTCCTGCATTGTTGATGAACGCGTCGATCCGGCCGAGCGCCTCGAGTGCCGACTTGATTCCGCGCTCGACCGCAGGCGCGTCCGCGACGTCGATCGCATCGCCCGTGACCGCCGAGCCGAGCGCGGCAAGGGTTTTGGCAAGAAGCCGGTCGTCCACGTCCCAGATGCGCACCTTGGCCCCGGAAGCGACCAGGCGCTTCACGATCGCCAGGCCGATTCCCTGCGCGCCGCCGGTCACGATCGCGGCGCGGCCCTTGAAGTCGAGCTGGTTCATTTCACTCCTTGACCGCGCCGGTCATGCCGGACACGTAGTATTCGACGAAAAACGAGTAGAGGACCGCCACCGGCAGCGAGCCGAGCAGCGCGCCCGCCATCAGTGCGCCCCAGTGGTACACATCGCCTTCGACGAGTTCCGTGACCACGCCCACCGGTACGGTCTTGGTCTCCGAGGAGGAAATGAAGGTGAGCGCGTAGATGAATTCGTTCCACGAAAGCGTGAAGGCGAAGATGCCGGCCGAGATCAGGCCCGGGACCGCGAGCGGCAGGATGATTTTCACCAGGATCTGCCAGCGCGTCGCGCCGTCGATCAGCGCGCATTCCTCCAGTTCGTACGGGATGGTGCGGAAGTAGCCCATCAGCAGCCAGGTGCAGAACGGGATCAGGAACGTCGGGTACGTGAGGATGAGCGCAAAGCGCGTATCGAACAGCCCGAGCTGGAACACGATCGCCGCGAGCGGGATGAAAAGGATCGACGGCGGGACCAGGTAGGCGAGAAAGATCGCGAGGCCGACCTGTTTCGAGCCGCTGAAGCGCAGCCGCTCGATGGCGTATGCCGCAAACACGCTCGCGGCGAGCGACGCGAAGGTGGAGACGACCGAGATCAGGATGGTGTTCCACATCCACTGCGGATACTCGGTCTTGAACAGCAGGCGCTCGAAATGGGCAAGGGTCGGGCTGACGATCCAGAACGGGTTGGCGGCCTTCGACACCAGCTCTTCGTTCGGCTTGAACGAAGTCATGGCCATCCAGTAGAACGGGAACAGCAGTACGACCAGGAAGACGATCAGCGGGATGTAGAGCGTCACCCAGCGCCGCGGCAGCGACTCGAGGTACGCCATCCCGCGGCTGTCCTGCGCGGCTTCGCTCATCGGATCACCGGTCAGCGCCGCCCTGCTGCCAGGCGCGCCGCTGCAGGCCGAAATACGAAAACAGGATCGCCGCGAGCAGGAACGGCACCATCGCGGTGGCGAGCGCGGCGCCCTCGCCGAGCGCGCCGCCCGGGATCGCGCGCTGGAAAGAAAGCGTCGCCATCAGGTGCGTCGCGTTGAGCGGCCCGCCGCGCGTCAGGACGTAGATCAACTGGAAATCGGTGAACGTGAACAGCACCGAGAAGGTCATCACCACCGCGATGATCGGGGTAAGCATCGGCAGCGTCACGTGCCAGAACTTCTGCCAATCGGTGGCCCCATCGAGCGCGGCGGCTTCGTAGAGCGACGGCGAAATCGTCTGCAGGCCGGCGAGCAGGCAGATGGCCACGAAGGGCACCCCGCGCCAGATGTTGGCGGCGATGGTCGAGAATCGCGCCGCCCACGGCTGGCCGAGGAAATCGATGTAGCTGTCGATCAGTCCCGCCTTGGCGAGCGCCCAGGACAGGACCGAGAACTGCGAGTCATAGAGCCACCAGAAGGCGATCGCCGAGAGCGCGGTCGGGACGATGAAGGGCAGCAGCACGATCGCGCGCAGGAACGCCTTGAACGGCAGGTGCCGGTTGAGAAGCAGCGCCAGCCACAGGCCGAGCGCGAACTTCAGCGTGCTTGCCACCACCGTGTAAAAGAGCGTGTTGAACAGCGACAACCGCGCGACCGAATCGCCCAGCAGGAACGCGAAGTTGTCCAGCCCGACCCACTCGCCCGAGCGCCCGATCTTGGCGTCGGTGAAGCCGAGCCAGGTCCCCAGGCCGAGCGGGTAGGTGAGAAAAACGAGCAGCAGAACGCCCGCGGGCAGCATGAACGCGAGCCCGAGGGCGTTCCGGTTGTCGAGCAGCCGGGTCAAACCTTGTAGTACCGGTTTGCTCTAGCCGCGGCGCGCTCGGCCGCCTCTTTGGGCGTCTTCGAGCCGCTCGCCGCCTCGGCGACCATGTTGACGATGATGAAGTCGGCCATCGCCGCAGCCGAGGCGTAGCCCAGGGGCCCGGCGTAGCTGTGGGGGGTCATCTTCGCCACGCAGTCGCGGTACGGCGTGTGCTTGGGGTCCACCGTCCAGATCGGGTTCGCGTCGTATGCCTTGAGCGGGTGCGTGACATAGCCGATCGCCGCCTGCTGCCACGGCTCGTACTGCTCCTTCTCCATCATGAACGCGATGAATGCCTTGGCCGCGTTCGGCGCCTTGCTGTACTTGAACACCATCGCCTGCGACATGAGATGCAGCTCGGTCGGCCGGCCGGCCGGTCCGATCGGGTAGTTGGCGTGCCCGATGTCGGGAACCATGTCCTTCACCTTCGCGTCGGCCGAATTCTTGGCCGCGTAGTAGATCGAGATGCCGTTGTTCGTGATCGAGATCTGGCCGTCGAGGAACGCCTTGTTGTTGTTCGGGTCGAGCCAGGAAAGCGTTCCCGGTACAAAGGTGGCGTAAAGCTCTTTTGCGTACTCCAGCGCCCTGATCGTCTCCGGGCTGTTGATTGCGACGTTGCCCTTCTCGTCGACCAGCTTTCCGCCGAAGGCCCACACCAGCCAATGGGTCCAGGAGTTGCCGTCGCCCACCGCATTGCCGAGCGCGAAGCCCGGCGGCGTGCCCTTCGCCTTCATCGCCTTGCACAACTCGAGAAAGCCCGCCGTCTCCTTCGGGAACTCCTTGAAGCCCGCTGCCTGCACATGGCTGATCCGGTGCGTGAATGTGGCGCCTGCTGCGCCGAGCGGGATCGCGATCCAGCGTCCTGCCCGCTTGCCATAGATTTCGGCCACCGGGAACCAGCCGCCGTATTTCGCGCCGAGGTAGTTTCCGATGTCGCTGAGATCCAGCAGCTTGTCCGGATATTGATGCGGGTCGTCGAACCAGCCATAGATGATGTCCGGGCCCGAGCCGACATTCGCCGCGACCGCGGCCTTCGGCCTGACGTCCTCCCAGCCTTCGTTGTCGACGCGGACTTCGACGCCGAACTTGTCGCTGAAGCGCTTCGCGTGCGCCATGAACGCGTCCTCGTCGCCCTGCACGAAGCGCTTCCAGCGCAGCACGCGCAACTTGGCGCCTTTTTCCGGCCGGTAGGTGAAGCTGGCGGGCTTGCCCTGGGCATGCGCAAGCAGCGGGGCGCCGGCGGCAAGGCCGGCGGTGATCTTCAGAAAATCCCTGCGTTTCATCTCGCTCATGGTTTTCTCCTCTGGAAAAGCGGTTTAGGCGAGCCTTGCTCCGCTCGCCGGATCGAAAAGGTAGGTGAGTTGCGGTTGCAGCCGGATCGACTCGCCGGGGTGGAACTCGTGGCGCTCTCGCACCACCGCCGTCACGTCCGTACCGGCAACCTTGCAGAAAATCTGCGTGTCGGCGCCCGTCGGCTCGACCACCACGACCTCTGCCGGCACGCCTTCGGCGGCGACCGAAAGGTGCTCGGGCCGCACGCCGAGGACGACCTCGCGGCCCGAATCGAGTTTCGCCCGTGGCGGAACCGGGAAGGCGACACCCTCCGCGACCGCGATGCTTGCGCCGTTCACCCTGCCGGCGACGAAATTCATCGCCGGCGAGCCGATGAAACCGGCGACGAACAGGTTGGCCGGGTTGTCGTAGAGTTCCAGCGGCGAGCCGATCTGCTCGACGCGGCCGCCGTTCATGACCACGATCTTGTCGGCCATGGTCATGGCTTCGATCTGATCGTGCGTGACGTACACCGAGGTGGTCGTCAGCCGCTGGTGCAGCGCCTTGATCTCGGTGCGCATCGCCACGCGCAGCTTCGCATCGAGGTTGGAGAGCGGCTCGTCGAACAGGAACACCTGCGGTTTGCGGACGATCGCACGACCCATCGCCACGCGCTGGCGCTGGCCGCCGGAGAGCTGGCGTGGATAGCGGGCCAGATAATCCATCAGTCCCAGGATCTGCGCGGCGTCCTCGACCCGCCGGCGCAATTCTTCCTTCGCGACGCCGGCGAGCTTGAGGCTGAACGCCATGTTCTCGTGCACGGTCATGTGCGGGTAGAGCGCGTAGTTCTGGAACACCATGGCGATGTCGCGTTCCTTGGGCGCGACGTCGTTCACCACGCGGTCGCCGATGGCGATCGTGCCGGAGCTGATCTGTTCCAGCCCCGCGATCATGCGCAGGAGCGTCGATTTGCCGCAGCCGGAAGGACCGACCAGCACGCAAAACTCGCCGTCCTCGATCGCGACGTCCACGCCGTGCACCACCTCGGTCGAGCCGAATGCCTTGCGGACTTGCGAGAGCGTGACGCCGGCCATGCGGAAGATCTGCGTGCGGGATGCTTCTCTTGAAAGAGCGCCGAGTGTGGGTTTCGACGGGCGATTGGTCAAGTGGTCGGACCGAAACCGTGCGCCGGCGGGCCGGGGTGCCGAACATGCCTCCGCTATAATTTGTGCTCCTCGGGAGAATTCATTGGCAGGCAGGCTCGCAGGCAAGGTGGCGCTCGTCACCGCGGCCGGGCAGGGGATCGGGCGCGGCGCGGCGCTCGCCTTCGCCGCCGAAGGCGCCCGGGTCTGGGCGACCGACATCAATGCCGGCGCGCTGGAAGGTCTCGCGCGCGGCAGCGGGATCCGCACGCGCGTACTCGACGTCACGGATGCGGCGGCAATCGAAGCGACGGCCGCGGAAGTCGGTACGATCGACGTGCTCTTCAACTGCGCAGGCTACGTGCATCACGGCACGATCCTCGATTGCGCGCCGCAGGACTGGGACTTCAGTTTCGACCTCAACGTCAAGTCGATGTACCTGGTGACGCGGGCGTTTCTGCCCGGCATGCTCAAGCAGGGCCGCGGCTCCATCATCAACATGTCCTCGGCCGCCTCGAGCGTGAAGGGGGTCCCGAACCGCTTCGTTTACGGAGCCACCAAGGCGGCGGTCATCGGGCTCACCAAGGCGATCGCCGCGGATTACGTGAAGCGGGGCATCCGTTGCAATGCGATCGGCCCGGGCACCGTGGATACGCCATCGTTGCGCCAGCGCATGGCGGCGTTTTCGGATCCCGTGCAGGCAGAAAAGGATTTCGTGGCGCGCCAGCCGATGGGTCGGCTCGGCACGGTGGAGGACATCACCGGAATCCTGGTGTTTCTTGCGTCCGACGAATCCAGGTTCGCAACAGGAAGCATCTATCTGATCGACGGGGGGATGACGATATGAAGCTGTGCCGGTACGGCAAGAACGGTTATGAAAAACCGGGGATGATCGACGCCGAAGGCCGCCTGCGCGATCTGTCGAAGGTCGTGTCCGGAATCGGGCCGAACGAAATTTCGCCGCGGGGGCTGAAGGTGCTCACCAAGGTCAAGCCCGAGACCCTGCCGGTCGTCACCAACAACCCCCGGCTCGGCGTGCCCCACGTGGGAATCGGCAAGTTCATCGGCATCGGGCTCAACTACAGCGACCACGCCAAGGAAGCCGGCATGCCGATACCCTCCGAGCCGGTGGTCTTCATGAAGGCGACGACCTGCATCAGCGGGCCGAACGACGACATCCTGCAGCCGAAGAATTCGACGCGGCTCGACTGGGAGGTCGAGCTCGGCGTCGTGATCGGCACCAAGGCCCGCTACGTGCCGGAGGAAAAGGCGCTCGAGCTCGTTGCGGGGTATTGCGTCGTGAACGACGTATCCGAGCGCAGCTTCCAGCTCGCGACCAGCCAGTGGGACAAGGGCAAGGGGTTCGACACTGCGGGGCCGGTGGGACCGTGGCTCGTGACCGCCGACGAGATCAAGGATCCGCAGTCGCTCGACCTGTGGCTCGACGTCAACGGCAAGCGCATGCAGACCGGCAACACGCGCACCATGATCTTCGGCGTGGCCCAGATCATCTCTCACGTCAGCCAGTACATGACGCTGATGCCGGGGGACATCATCACCACCGGGACGCCGCCCGGAGTCGGCCTGGGGATCAAGCCCAACCCGGTCTTTCTGAAGCCCGGAGATATGGTGAGCCTGGGGATCCGCGGCCTGGGCGAACAGAAGCAGAAGGTCGTTCCCTGGCCGGGTTAGAGCGCGCGGAGCGCGCTCCTGCGCGAGCCCGAAGGAGTAAGCTTGGCGATCTCCGATGAAAAGCCTGCGCGTCGACGGCGAGCGCCTGTGGCGCTCGCTCATGGAGCTTGCCCGCATCGGCGCGACCCCGAAGGGCGGCGTGCGGCGGGTGACCCTCACCGACGCCGATCGCGCGGGGCGCGACCGGTTCCGTTCCTGGGCGCGCGAGGCCGGCCTGGCCGTGCGCGTCGACGCCATCGGCAACATCTTCTGCCGCCGCAGCGGAACCGACCCGGCGGCGGATCCCGTCGTCATGGGAAGCCATCTCGATTCGCAACCCTGCGGCGGCAAATTCGACGGCGCGTACGGCGTGCTGGCCGGGCTCGAGGTCATGCGCACGTTGAATGACGCCGGCCTCGCGACGCGCGCGCCGCTCGAAGTCGCGGCGTGGACGAACGAAGAGGGCTCGCGCTTCGTTCCCACCATGATGGGCTCGGGGGTGTTTGCCGGCGTGCATACGCTCGCGCATGCGCTCGCGCAGCGCGATCGGGACGGCGTGACGGTCGGCGAAGCGTTGCAGCGGATCGGATACGCCGGAGACGCACCCGCGCACCCGATTGCGGCCTATTTCGAGGCGCACATCGAGCAGGGCCCGGTGCTCGAGGCGACGCGAACGACGATCGGCGTGGTGCGCGGTGCGCTCGGGCAGCGCTGGTTCGATGTCCTCGTGACCGGGCAGGACGCGCACGCCGGGCCCACGCCCATGGAAACCCGCCAGGACGCCCTGCTGGCGGCGTGTCGCCTGGCGCTCGACGTGAACCGCATCGCGACCACGTTCCCGGATTACGCCCGCGGCACCGTCGGGTTCATGCAGGTGAAACCGAACTCGCGCAACGTGGTGCCCGGCGAAGTGCGCCTGACAGTGGATTTTCGCAACGCGAGGGACGCAACGCTGAGCGGCATGGTCGAGGAGCTGGGGCGTTCGATCGAGCGCATCGAGCGCGAGTGCCGGGTCGCCGTCGAATCGAACGAAGTCGTGTATTTCCCGCCTTCGGAATTCGCGTCCGATCTCGTCGCCAGCGTGCGCGAGGCGGCCGAGCAGCTGGGGTATACGCACCGCGACATCGTGAGCGGTGCCGCGCACGATGCGGTGTATCTCGCCCGCGTCGCGCCGGCGGCGATGGTGTTCGTGCCCTGCGAGGGCGGAATCAGCCACAACGAAACCGAGGCGGCTGCCCCGGAGGATGTGGCGGCCGGATGCAACGTGCTGCTGCACGCCGTTCTCGCCCGCGCCGGGGTCGACCGCAAACAGGAGGTCCTGTCATGAACGTTCGCGCACCCATTTCCGCCACGCTCGAGAACTCGGCTTTCTTCATGCCGTTCTCGATGAACCGCCAGTTCAAGAAGGCGCCGCGGCTGTTTTCCCGCGCCGAGGGCATGTACTACTACACTCCGGAAGGGCGCAAGGTGCTGGATGGCACCGCGGGCCTGTGGTGCGTCAACGCCGGCCATTGCCGCAAGAAGATCGTCGAAGCGGTGGCGAGAGGCGTTGCCACGCTGGACTTCGCCCCGCCGTTTCAGATGGGGCATCCGCTCGCCTTCGAATTTGCCGACCGCCTGGTGCCGCTGCTTCCCAAGGGCATGACGCGGGTGTTCTTCACCAATTCGGGCTCCGAATCGGTGGACACGGCGCTCAAGCTCGCGCTCGCCTACCACCGCGTGCGCGGCGAAGGCCACCGGGTGCGCCTGATCGGCCGCGAGAAGGGCTATCACGGAGTGAACTTCGGCGGCACCGCGGTCGGCGGCATCGTCGCCAACCGCAAGATTTTCGGCGCGCTGGTGGCGGGCGTGGACCACATGCGCCATACGCACGATCCGGCGCGCAACGCGTTTTCGCGCGGCCAGCCGAAGCACGGCGTGGAACTCGCCGATGACCTCGAGCGCCTCGCGCAGCTGCACGACCCCTCCACGATCGCCGCCGTGATCGTCGAGCCGGTCGCCTGTTCCGCAGGGGTCTATGTTCCGCCGCAGGGGTACCTGCAGCGACTGCGCGAAATCTGCGACAGGCACGGCATCCTGCTCATCTTCGACGAAGTGATCAACGCTTGGGGGCGTCTCGGCCGGCCCTTCGCGACCGACTATTTCGGCGTCATGCCCGACCTGATCACGACCGCCAAGGGGATCACCAACGGCACGGTGCCGATGGGCGCGGTGTTCCTGCAGGAGAGGCTCTACGAAGCCTTCATGACCGGGCCGGAAAACACGATCGAGATGCCGCATGGCTACACCTATTCGGCGCACCCGGTCGCGTGCGCCGCGGGGCTTGCCACGATGGAGGTCTACGAAGAGGAGGGGCTGCTCACGCGGGTCGGCGAAATCGGCCAGTACTGGGAGGATGCGGCGCACTCGCTCCGCGACCTGCCCAACGTGGTCGACATCCGCACCATCGGCCTGATCGCGGCGGTCGAGCTTGCGGCCCGGCCCGGCGCGGCCGGCGCGCGCGGGCTCGAGGCGCACATCAAGGCGTTCGAAAAGGGAACCTACATCCGCACGACCGCCGACGTGCTGGCGTTCGCCCCGCCGCTCGTCATCCAGAAGTCGGAGATCGACCAGCTCTTCGGAACCGCCCGCGAGGTGCTGAAAACCGTCGCCTGACGCGCCGCAGCGCGTCGCAGTTCCTACTTCGCCGCGGCGCGCACCACGCCCAGACGCCGGCCGCGCGTCTGCTGCTTCAGCCGCGGCGGGTTGACCAGATCGCGGATGAAGTTGGGCAGCGCGAACACGCCCTCGTGCGTCTCGCCGTTGTAGAACCGCAGGTCCTGCATGCGGCGCTGCTCGATGCGGCGGTCGATTTCGTCCGCCGTGAATGCCTTGGGGTCGAGCTTGTCCGAGCAGACCGCCATCGCCCACTGCGCGCCGTAAAGCGGAATGTACATGGTGTACGGGCGCACGATCCGGAACACGCCGTTCAGCCGCTGCGCGAGCTCGGCCACGCGCTCGGGCCGCGCCACCGGCGCGCCGATGTGAAGCACCAGTGCCCCGCCGGGGGCGAGCGCCGCGCGGCACTGCTGGAAGAATTCGGCCGAGTAAAGCGCCTCGGCCGGCCCCATCGGGTCGTTCAGATCGAGCGCGATCAGGTCGAAACGCTCGTGCGTGTCGCGGATGAACTTCATCCCGTCGCCGATCAGCACCCGCAGCCGCGGATTATCGAAGGCGCCGCGGTGTACCGCGAAGAAATGCTCCTTGGCGACCCGGATCACGTCCTCGTCGATCTCGCACATCGTGACCTGCTCCACCGAGGGGTGCTTGAGCGCTTCCTCCGAGGAACCGCCGTCGCCGCCGCCGATGATCAGCACCTTCTTCGGCGCCGCGTGCGCGGTGAGCGCGGGATGGATCAGGTTCTCGTGGTAGACGAACTCCTCGCGCTCCGAGGTCATGTTGTAGCCGTCGAGGCGGAAGATCCGGCCGTAATGCGGCGTCTCGTAGATCTCCATCTTCTGGAACCGGGTCTGCCATTCGCCGAGCTTGCGCGTCGCCCGGATGTGAAAGCCCGTGGATTCGTTCAACGGCTCCATGATCAGGTGCCCGCCGCGCTCGACTTCGTGGCGTGCGGTCTCCGCGGGATCGAAGCAGGCCACGATCGAGTCGAACAGCGTGCGCGCCTTGGCCGAGTTGTCGGCGCTGTAGTTGCAGACGTAGACGTCGAGCGTCAGTCCCTGGCGCTCCGGCCAGGTATGGATCGCCAGGTGCGATTCGGCGAGCACCACGGTCCCGGTAAAGCCCAAGCCCTCGAACTGGTGGAAGCTCACGCCCACGATGGTCAGCCCCGAAGCGCGCACGAGCTCGACGCATTTCTCCTCGAAGCGCCTGCCGTCGAGCAGGAGCTGCGGATCGCAGCGACAGCCCGTCAGGTCACCGATGAGATGCAGTCCGTTCATGTCCGTGTCTCCCCGGAAAAACGAGAAGGCGCAACCCAGCACGATTTCCAGGCTGCGCCCTCAGTCCCGCCTCGCGGCGTAAAACTGTGTTCGTCGATCTCGCTCAATTCGTTCAAAGCCCCCGTTTCACGCGAGTCCGGCTCGCATCTCGCCGGCAACCGCGTCGATCAGCCGGCGAGCGATGGAGATTTTGCTTGGAAGTTTCGGCAATTGCAATACGTCGAACCAGTCCGCGGCCTCGATTTCTCCGGCGCGCGGCCGGATCTCGCCGCTCGCCCACTCGCACACGAACGCGATCATGAGCGAGTGCGGGAACGGCCAGGGCTGGCTGGCAAAGTAGCGCGCCTGCGACACCCCGATGCCGACCTCTTCCGCAATTTCCCGCGCGAGGCACTGCTCCAGCGTCTCGCCGGGCTCGACGAAGCCGGCGAGCGCGCTGTACATGCCGGGCGGAAAATGGGGGCTGCGCCCGAGCAGGAGCTCGCGTCCGCGACGCACCAGCGCCATCACCGCGGGCGCGATCCTCGGGTACGCCGCCAGCTGGCACGCCGGGCACACGCGCGCCCGCTCGCCGGCTTTGGGTTCGGTCGGCGTGCCGCAGCGGCCGCAAAACCGGTGCGAGCGGTCCCACTCCAGGAGCTGCAGCGCGCGCCCGGCCAGCGCGAAATGGGCGTCGTCGAGCACCGAGAACAAGGCGCGCAGGCCGACCCAACTCGCCCCCGCAGGCGCCGGGCTCGTTGCCGGGACCTCTGCCGCCCAGCAGGCGCGCTCGCCGAGGCACCCTAGATATAGTGTCCTTGTTGCTTCGACCCACAAGGGATCGTTGTTTTCCTGCAACGCCAGGCGTGCCCAGGCAGGCCGCGCCGCCACCCGCGGGTCGTCCGGCGGAACGCTGCTGGGCGGCCCGACCTCGACCAGCAGCCGGTCGCCGCAGAACACGAACCAGTGCGCGAGGCCTCTCTCCTCGGCGGGCGTCAGACCGTGTTCGAATCCCTGCGGCGTGCCAAACGGCATCTGGGTCATGGCGCGGGAGTTTACGTCGGCGCCGCGGATCAGCCGATCGCGCGCTCGATCAGTGCCGCGCCGCGCTCGGTGAGGAACGATTTGAACGCATGCGCCGCCTGCGAGAGGCGTTTCTTCTGGCGGTGGATCACGTACCAGTCGCGCATCACGGGCGTGCCGGCGACCCGCAGCACACGTAGACGTCCGGCGGCTACTTCCAGGCCCACCGTATGCAGGGACAGGAAGCTCACGCCCATGCCGGCCATTACCGCCTGCTTGATCGTCTCGTTGGAGCTCATTTCGATCGTCTCGGCGGGCCTGAAGTGGCGGTCGGCGAACACCCGCTCCATCGCCGCACGCGTGCCCGAGCCGCGTTCCCGGATGAGAAAGGTCTCGGCAGCGAGCTGCGAAAGCCGCAGCCGCGGACGGCCCGCAAGCGGATGGTCGGGTGCGGCAATCACCGCGAGCGGGTGTCTGGCGATGGGGGTCGCGGCCGTGTCGAGGCCGCGCGGAGCGCGACCCATCAGCACGAGGTCCGCGGTATTGTCCGCAAGTTCCCGCACCACCGCCTCGCGGTTGCTGACCGTGAGCCGCACGCGCACCGCCGGGTGTTCGCGCCGGAATTCCGCAAGCACCTTTGGCGCGAAGTACTTGGCCGTGCTCGTCACCGCGATGTGCAGCTCGCCGCCGCCGGCGCCCTGGAGCGCCTTCATCGCGTCGTCGGCCTCGCGGATCAGGTCCGCCACTCCAGTGGCGTAGCGCAGCAACTCGCGGCCGGCCTCGGTCAGCTGAACCCGCTTGCCGACATGCTCGAAAAGCGGCAACCCCGCTGCGGCCTCGAGCTGGCGCACCTGCATCGAGACCGCCGGTTGCGTGAGGTGCAACGCCTTCGCCGCAGCGGTGAAGGAAAGGCGCCGCGCGACCTCGGCGAACGTGCGCAGTTGGCGCAAGGTAATGCTTCTCATCCGCGGCAGGCCGCTTCTTCCATAAGGTAAATGTTATCGCTACCACAATAAGATGTGAATTGTGTTTATTTTATCGCTCGCCTATCGTTGCTCCTCGGACGCCGGGAGCCGACAAGAGACGCAGGGAGCAAGCGATGGGCACGATCCGCGACGCACGCACGCGTTACCGCGCAGGTGTCATGAAGTACGCGCAGATGGGCTATTGGGAGCCCGACTACCAGCCGAAGGACACCGACGTGCTGGCGCTCTTTCGGATCACGCCGCAGGACGGCGTCGACCCGCAGGAGGCGGCTGCGGCAGTCGCGGGAGAGTCCTCCACCGCCACGTGGACCGTGGTCTGGACCGACCGGTTGACGGCCTGCGAGTGGTACCGCGCCAAGGCCTACCGTGTCGATCCGGTTCCCGGCGCGCCGGGCCAGTTTTTTGCCTACATCGCCTACGACCTCGACCTGTTCGAGCCGGGCTCGATCGCCAACCTTACGGCCTCGATCATCGGCAACGTGTTCGGCTTCAAGCCGCTCAAGGCGCTGCGGCTGGAAGACATGCGCCTGCCGGTCGCGTACGTAAAGACCTTCGACGGACCGCCGACCGGAATCGTCGTGGAGCGCGAACGCCTGGACAAGTTCGGCAGGCCGCTCCTGGGCGCAACCGTCAAACCCAAACTCGGGCTTTCGGGAAAGAACTACGGTCGCGTGGTGTACGAGGCGCTCAAGGGCGGGTTGGACTTCACCAAGGACGACGAAAACATCAACTCGCAGCCCTTCATGCACTGGCGCGACCGGTTCGGGTTCGCGATGGAGGCGGTCAACCGCGCGCAGGCCGCCAGTGGCGAGCTGAAAGGCCACTACCTGAACGTCACCGCGGCGACCATGGAAGACATGTACGAGCGCGCCGAGTTTGCACGCGAACTGGGAAGCGTCATCGTGATGATCGACCTCGTCATCGGCTACACCGCGATCCAGTCGATGTCGAAATGGTGCCGCAGGAACGACATGATCCTGCATCTGCACCGGGCAGGGCACTCCACCTATACGCGGCAAAAGTCGCACGGCGTGTCGTTCCGCGTGATCTCCAAATGGATGCGGCTTGCCGGCGTGGATCACATTCACGCCGGCACGGTGGTGGGCAAGCTCGAGGGCGACCCCAATTCGGTGCAGGGGTTCTACAACGTGCTGCGCGAGCCGCGGAACGAGGTCGATCTGCCGCGCGGGCTGTTCTTTGCCCAGGACTGGGCGGGACTGAGGAAGGTGATGCCGGTGGCCTCGGGCGGCATCCACGCCGGCCAGATGCACCAGCTGCTCACCTATCTGGGCGAAGACGTGGTGCTGCAGTTCGGCGGCGGCACGATCGGCCACCCGATGGGCATCGCGGCCGGTGCGACCGCGAACCGCGTGGCGCTCGAAGCGATGGTGCTGGCACGAAACGAAGGGCGCGACATCTGGAACGAGGGCCCACAGATTCTTGCCGCCGCGGCCCGCACCTGCCCACCGCTCAAGGCCGCGCTCGACACCTGGGGCGAGGTGACGTTCGATTACGCCAGCACCGACACGCCCGATTTCGTTCCCACCGCCACGCCCGCCTGAAGGAGGCAACGATGCGATTGACGCAAGGCACCTTTTCGTTTCTTCCCGACCTGACCGAGGCGCAAGTCCGGGCGCAGGTCGAATACGCGCTCGGCAAGGGCTGGGCGATCTCGGTCGAATACACCGACGACCCCCACCCGCGGAACACCTACTGGGAAATGTTCGGCCAGCCGATGTTCGATCTGAAGGACGCCGCCGGCGTACTGCAGGAAATCGATTCCTGCCGGCGAACCTTCCCGAACCACTACGCGAAGGTGAACGCGTTTGACTCGACCCACGGCTTCGAGACGGTGCGGCTCTCGTTCATCGTCCACCGGCCGAAGGACGAGCCCGGCTTCGGGCTCGTGCGCGAAGAGCGCGCCGGGCGCGCGATCGGCTACACCACGCGCAGCTACGCCGCGGAACGCCCCGAGGGGCAGCGCTACTAGCGTGCGGTGCAGGCAGCCATGACAGCGCGGCTCGAAGCTCCCCTCGACACGGCACCCGCGCCCGCCGATCTCGAGGCGCTCTACCGGGATTCGCGCGTCGGCGAGGTGCTCGATTCGCTCGAGCGCGAGCTCGTTGGCCTCGTCCCGGTGAAGACCCGCATCCGGCAGATCGCGGCATTGCTGCTCGTCGATCGGCTGCGCGCCGGCCACGGCTTGAGCGCGGGCGCGCCGACCCTGCACATGTGCTTCACCGGCAATCCGGGCACCGGCAAGACCACCCTCGCGCTGCGCATGGCGGAGATCCTTCACCACCTGGGCTACCTCCGGAAGGGGCATCTGGTCGCGGTGACGCGCGACGATCTGGTCGGGCAGTTCATCGGCCACACCGCGCCCAAGACCAAGGAGGTCCTCAAGCGCGCCATGGGCGGGGTGCTGTTCATCGACGAGGCCTACTACCTCTATCGCCCCGAAAACGAGCGCGACTACGGCCAGGAGACGATCGAAATCCTGCTGCAGGTGATGGAGAACCAGAGGGACGACCTGGTGGTGATTCTCGCCGGCTACAAGGACCGCATGGAGCGCTTTTTCCAGTGCAACCCCGGCATGGCCTCGCGGATCGCGCACCACATCGATTTCCCGGACTACGCCGATGCCGAGCTGCTCGCGATCGCGCGCCTGATGCTTGCGCGCATGCAGTACGCGCTGAGCCCCGCGGCGGAACAGGCGCTCGCCGAGTATGTCGCGCTGCGCCGCCAGCGACCGCATTTCGCCAACGCGCGCTCGATCCGCAACGCGCTCGATCGCGCGCGCCTGCGGCAGGCCAACCGCCTGTTCGAGCGGCGCGCGGCCCTGCTTTCCCGGGAGGACCTGATGACGATCGAGGCGGAGGATCTGCGCGCGAGCAGCGTATTCGGCGCGGCGTCCGGCGGGGACGGAACATGAACCTGCAGGCGTTGATTTTCGATCTCGACGGCACGCTCGCCGACACCGAGGAGACGCACCGCCAGGCGTTCAATGCCGCGTTCATCGAGTTCGAGCTGTGGTGGGACTGGAGCCCGCCGCGCTACGCCGAACTGCTTCGCATCTCGGGCGGCAAGGAGCGGATCCGGCACTACATCGACGCGCAGAACCTGCCGGCGACGGAGCGCGCGCGCCTGCTCCAGATCGTTCCGGCGCTGCATGAGACGAAAACCCGCCTGTACACCGGGCTCATCGCGTCCGGGCAGCGCCCGTTCCGCCCCGGCGTCATGGCGCTTCTGCGTGCCGCGCGCGAGGCGGGGCTGAAGCTCGCGATCGCCTCGACCACCAGTTCAGTAAACGTGGACGCGCTGCTGCATTCCAATCTTCGCGCCGAGCCGCGCGTCGTGTTCGAAGTCATCGCCTGCGGCGACCAAGTCCCGCACAAGAAGCCCGCGCCCGACATCTACCGGCTGGCGCTCGCGAGCCTGCACCTGCCCGCCGAGGCGTGCATCGCATTGGAGGATTCGGTGAACGGCCTGCGGGCCGCCAAGGCGGCGGGCCTCGCGACCGTCGTCACGCCCTCGCGCTGGAATGCGGGAGAGGATTTTTCCGCCGCCGACCTTGTGCTTCCCACGCTCGAGGGCTTGAGCGTGTCCCGGCTCGAGCGGCTGCTCGGAGGCGAACGTGCCGCTGCTTAGGAAAACCCTTACCGAGTTCATCATCGGCGAGCAGCGCCGCTCGCCCGGCGCCACCGGCGGATTCACCGCGCTCGTGAACGATATCCGGCTCGCCTGCAAGCGCATCGCGTACCTCGTCGGAAAGGGCGCGCTCGCCGGCGCGCTGGGCGAAGCGGGCAGCGCCAACACGCAGGGCGAGCGGCAGATGAAGCTCGATGTCCTGGCGAACGACATCTTCCTGCGCACCAACGAATGGGGCGGGCACCTCGCCGGAATGGCCTCCGAGGAGCTCGAGCATCCCTGCCGCATTCCCGAGGAATATCCGCGCGGCCGCTACCTGCTGATCTTCGATCCGCTGGACGGGTCCTCGAACATCGACGTGAACGTATCGGTCGGCTCGATCTTCTCGGTGCTGCGCTGCCCGGAGGGGGCCGAGGGCGACGAGGAGCGGGCGTTCCTGCAGCCGGGCACGCGCCAGGTGTGCGCGGGCTACGCGATCTACGGACCCACCACCATGCTGGTGCTCACGTTCGGCCGCGGCACGCACGGCTTCACGCTGGACCGCGAGATCGGCGAATTCATCGACACGCATCCGGACCTCCGCGTGCCGGAAGAAACCGGCGAATTCGCGATCAACACGTCGAATGCGCGCTTCTGGGAACCGGCGGTGAAACGCTACGTCGACGAGTGCCTCGCCGGAAAGAGCGGGCCGCGCGGCAAGGACTTCAACATGCGCTGGATCGCGTCGCTGGTGGCCGAGGCGCACCGCATCCTGATGCGCGGCGGGGTGTTCCTCTACCCGCGCGACGAGCGCGCAACGAGCCGCTCCGGGCGGCTGCGCCTGCTCTACGAAGCAAATCCGATCGGCATGGTCATCGAGCAGGCCGGCGGGCGCGCGAGCACCGGCTACGGCCCGGTGCTGGAAATCCAGCCCGCGGACCTGCACCAGAAGACCGGATTCGTTTTCGGCGCGCGGCGCGAAGTCGAGCGGATCGAGCAGTATCACCGCGACTACAACGAGCGCCCGTACGACGCGCCGCTCTTCGGCGTGCGCGGACTGTTCCGCGCCGCGAACGGCGTCTAGGCGGAGGCCGCAAGCCATGTCCGCGAAGCATCCGGTCATCGCCATCACCGGGTCCTCGGGCGCGGGCACGACCTCGGTCATGCGCACGTTCGACCAGATCTTCCGCCGCGAGGGCGTCAAGGCGGCGTTCGTCGAGGGCGATGCCTTTCATCGCTACGACCGTGCCGAGATGAAGCAGCGAATGGCCGAGGAGCTCGCGCGGGGCAACCAGCACTTCAGCCATTTCGGCCCGGAGAACAACCTGTTCGAGGAGCTCGAGGCGCTGTTTCGCGACTACGGCGCCGCCGGCCGCGGCCGCACGCGCAAGTACCTGCACGACGACGAGGAAGCCGCGTCCTACGCGCAGCCGCCCGGCACGTTCACGGCCTGGGACGAGCTGCCGCCGGACACCGACATGCTGTTCTACGAGGGCCTGCATGGCGCGGTGGCGACCGAGAAGGTGGACGTCGCGCGGCACGTGGATCTGCTGATCGGCGTAGTGCCGGTCATCAACCTGGAGTGGATCCAGAAACTGCATCGCGACCGCGCCGCGCGCGGCTACACGACGGAGGCCGTGACCGACACCATCCTGCGGCGCATGCCGGACTACATCCATTACATCATTCCCCAGTTCGGCCGTACGCACATCAATTTCCAGCGCGTGCCGATCGTGGACACCTCGAACCCTTTCATCGCGCGCCACATTCCCAGCGCCGACGAGAGCTTCCTCGTCATCCGGTTCGCCAATCCGCGCGGCATCGACTTTCCGTACCTGCTCACCATGCTGCACGACTCGTTCATGTCGCGGCCGAACACGATCGTCGCCCCGGGCGGCAAGATGGACCTCGCCATGCAGCTCATCTTCACGCCGATGGTCTGGCGGCTCATGGAGCGGCGGCGGCAGGCGCTCGAGCGGGGATAAGTTTTTCTTTCGAGGAGGATGCGATGGCGATGATTTCGCTGCGCCAGTTGCTGGACCACGCCGCGGAGCGGAATTACGGCGTGCCGGCGTTCAACATCAACAATCTGGAGCAGATCCAGGCGATCATGCAGGCCGCCGAGACGTGCGCGAGCCCGGTGATCCTGCAGGCCTCCGCGGGGGCGAGGAAATACGCGGGCGAGGCATTCCTGCGCCGCATGGTCGAGGCGGCCGTCGAAGCCTATCCCGACGTCCCGGTTGTCCTGCACCAGGACCACGGTGCAAGCCCCGCGGTGTGCCAGAGTTCGATCCGCTCGGGCTTCACCAGCGTGATGATGGACGGCTCGCTCCAGGAAGACATGAAAACCGCCGCCTCTTATGAATATAACGTTGGCGTGACGCAAAAGGTGGTCGAGCTCGCCCACGCGGTGGGCGTCTCGGTGGAAGGCGAACTCGGCTGCCTCGGTTCGCTGGAAACCGGCGAAGCGGGCGAGGAAGACGGGGTCGGTGCGGCCGGCAAGCTCACGCGCGAGCAGTTGCTGACCGATCCGCGCCAGGCGGCCGACTTCGTCGCCAAGACCGGGGTGGATGCGCTCGCGGTGGCGATCGGGACCTCGCACGGGGCGTACAAGTTCACCAAGAAACCGAGCGGCGAAGTGCTCGCGATCGACCGCATCAAGGAAATCCATGCGCGGCTCCCGGACACGCACCTCGTGATGCACGGCTCCTCCAGCGTGCCGCAGGAATGGCTCGCCGTGATTCGCGCGCACGGCGGCGCGATCAAGGAAACGTACGGCGTTCCGGTCGAGGCGATCGTGGAAGGCATCCGGCATGGTGTACGCAAGGTCAACATCGACACCGACATCCGGTTGGCGATGACGGGCGCCATGCGCCGCGCGATGGCGCGCGATCCCGCGGAGTTCGATCCGCGCAAGTTCCTGAAGGAGGCGACCGTGGCCGCCCGGGACCTGTGCAAGGCGCGCTTCGAGGCGTTCGGCTGTGCGGGGCAGGCCCCGCGCATCCGGCCGGTGCCGCTCGAGGCGATGGCCGCGCGCTACGCGCGCGGCGAGAAATGAGCCTGCGGGCCCGCGCATCGGAAAACATGGCCGATCGTTCCGGAAAGCCAAAGCGACGCTTTCTCGCACGACGGGTTTAACGGATAATTGCGCCCTTTCCCGGAGCCGGGACGCGGCCACCGGAGCCTCGAAAATGAATCGCACGCCCGCCTCGGCCACGCTCTCGGAACTTGCCAACAGCCTGCGCGCGCTCGCGATGGACGCGGTGGAAGCCGCGAAGTCCGGACACCCGGGCATGCCGATGGGAATGGCCGAGATCGCGGTCGCGCTCTGGGGGCGGCATCTGCGCCACAACCCGTCGAATCCGCAGTGGGCGAACCGCGACCGGTTCGTGCTCTCGAACGGGCACGGCTCGATGCTGCTCTACGCGCTGCTCCACCTTACGGGCTACGCGCTGCCAATCGGGGAACTGAAACGATTCCGTCAGCTCGGCTCGATGACGCCGGGGCATCCGGAATATGGCTGCGCCCCGGGAGTCGAAACAACGACGGGCCCGCTCGGCCAGGGCATCTGCAACGCCGTGGGCATGGCGCTTGCCGAAAAGCTGCTGGCGGCGCATTTCAACCGGCCCGGATTCGAGGTTGTCGATCATCACACCTACGTGTTCATGGGCGATGGCTGCATGATGGAGGGCGTTTCCCACGAGGCGTGCTCGCTCGCCGGCACGCTCGGCCTCGGCAAGCTCGTCGCGCTGTACGACGACAACGGCATCTCGATCGATTCCGAGAAGGGCCACATCGAGCACTGGTACACCGACGACGTGCCGAAGCGCTTCGCGGGCTACGGCTGGCACATCGTCCCGGATGTCGATGGGCACGACGTCGAGGCGGTGCACCGGGCGATCCGCAAGGCGCGGCGCAAGAAGGATCGCCCCACCCTCATTTGCTGCAAGACCGTGATCGCCAAGGGCGCGCCGACCAAGGCCAATACCGGCGCGGCGCACGGCGCTCCGCTTGGCGAGGCCGAGGTGGCGGCGACGCGTGCCGCGATCGGCTGGCCGCATCCGCCGTTTGTCATTCCCGAACCGATCTACGCGGCGTGGGACGCGCGGCCCGCTGGAAAGCGCGTGGAGCGGCGCTGGACGAAGCTCTTCGCGGCCTACGAGGAGGCGCATCCGGAACTCGCGGCGGATTTCCGGCGCCGCATGGCGGGAGACCTGCCGCAGGACTTCGAGGCGCGCGTCGAGGCTCTGGTTCGCGAACTGAATGCCAAGGCCGACACCGTCGCGACACGCAAGGCTTCGCAGAACGTGATCGAATCGCTCAAGCCTGCGCTCCCCGAGTTGCTCGGCGGCTCGGCCGACCTCACCGGGTCGAACCTCACCATGGTCAAGGCCTCGAAGGTGATCGGGCGCAGCGACGGAGGCAACTACCTCTTCTACGGCGTGCGCGAGTTCGGCATGTGCGCGATCATGAACGGGATCGCGCTGCACGGCGGCTTCATTCCGTACGGCGGCACGTTCCTCGTCTTCTCCGACTACGCGCGCAACGCGCTGCGCATGGCGGCGCTCATGCGCAAGCGCGTGATCTACGTCTTCACGCACGATTCGATCGGGCTGGGCGAAGACGGGCCGACCCACCAGCCGATCGAGCACGCGGCGAGCCTGCGCTTCATTCCCAACCTGGATACCTGGCGGCCGTGCGACACCGTCGAAGCGGCGGTTGCCTGGGTATCGGCGCTCGAGCGCGCCGACGGGCCGACCGCACTGCTGCTGTCGCGCCAGAATGTGCCGTTCACGACGCGCGAATCGGTCGCCGCGATTCGCCGCGGCGGGTATGTGCTGTCGGATACGGCGTGGGCGCGCGCCGTGATCATCGCCACCGGCTCCGAGGTGCAGCTCGCGCTTGCGGCGCAGAAGCTGCTCGCCGATGCCGGAATACCGGTGCGCGTGGTTTCGATGCCTTCGACGAGCGTGTTCGATCGCCAGGACGGGGCCTACCGCGACTCGGTTCTGCCGCGCGGGCTGCCGCGTATCGCGGTCGAAGCCGGCGTGACCGATTTCTGGCGCAAGTACGTCGGGCTGGACGGCGCGGTGATCGGCATCGACCGCTTCGGCGAATCGGCGCCGGCCAGGGATCTATTCGAGCATTTCGGTTTCAAACCGGAGAACGTCGCCGCAGCGGTAAGAACGATTCTCGGCTAGGAAAGCAGCGTCTTTCGTCCCGCCCGGCGCAGCCGAGGGCGGCTGCGGCGCGACGTGCGTTCATTCATGGGGAGCCTGAACATGACCATCAAGGTAGCGATCAACGGCTTTGGCCGCATCGGGCGCAACATCCTGCGCGCGCACTACGAGGACGGCAGGAAACACGCGCTCGCCTTCGTCGCCATCAACGACCTGGGCGACGCGAAGACGAACGCGCACCTGCTGACGTACGACACCGCGCACGGCCGCTTCAAGGGTTCGGTCGAAGTGGACGGCGACTGCCTCGTGGTGAGCGGCAACCGCATCAAGGTCCTTGCCGAGCGCGACCCGTCGAAGCTGCCGTGGAAAGAGCTGGGCGTCGATGTCGTGCTCGAATGCACGGGGTTGTTCACCAGCAAGGCGAAGGCGGGCGCCCACATCGCCGCCGGGGCGAAGAAGGTCATCATTTCCGCGCCGGGCGAAAAGGACGTCGACAGGACCATCGTGTACGGCGTGAACCACCAGGCGCTCAAGGCGAGCGACACGGTGATCTCGAACGCATCGTGCACGACCAACTGCCTGGCGCCGCTCGTGAAGGCGCTCGACGACCGCATCGGCGTGGCGAGCGGGCTGATGACCACGATCCACGCCTACACCAACGACCAGGTGCTGACCGACGTCTATCACAAGGACCTGCGGCGCGCGCGCTCGGCCTCGCAGAACATGATTCCGACCAAGACCGGCGCGGCCGCCGCGGTCGGCCTGGTGCTGCCGCACCTGAACGGCAAGCTCGACGGCTTCGCGATTCGCGTGCCCACCATCAACGTCTCGATCGTGGATCTTTCGTTCGTCGCCAAGAAGGCGACCACGGTGCAGGAGGTGAACGACGCGGTGAAGCAGGCCGCCGACGGAGAGCTGAAGGGCGTGCTTGAATTCAACAAGGATCCGCTCGTCTCGTCGGACTTCAACCACAATCCGGCGAGCTCGGTCTTCGATTCGACGCTCACCAAGGTCGCCGACGGTACGCTCGTCAAGGTCACCGCCTGGTACGACAACGAGTGGGGCTTTTCCAACCGCATGCTCGACGCCGTGATCGCCCTGATGGGCGCGAAGTAGCATGCGCTTCAGGCGCATGGCGGACCTCGACCTCGACGGCAAGCGGGTGTTCATCCGCGCCGACCTCAACGTTCCGCAGGACGATTCGGGCCGCATCACCGACGACACGCGCATCCGCGCTTCCGTCCCCGGCATCCGGCTCGCGCTCGAAAAGGGCGCCGGCGTGATGGTCACCTCGCACCTGGGCCGGCCGAAGGAAGGCGCGCTCAGGCCCGAGGATTCGCTCGCGCCGGTCGCAAAGCGCCTCGGTGAGCTGCTGGGAAGGGACGTTCCGCTCCTGCGCGACTGGGTGAACGGCGTCGAACTGCAGCCCGGAGCGGTGGTGGTGCTGGAGAATTGCCGCACCAACAGGGGCGAGAAGGCGGACGATGAAGCGCTCGCGCGCCGGATGGCCGCGCTTTGCGACGTGTACGTGAACGACGCCTTCGGCACCGCGCACCGCGCCGAGGCGACCACGCACGCAATCGCGCGCTTTGCGCCGATCGCCTGCGCCGGGCCGCTGATGGCGGCGGAACTGGATGCCCTGGGCCGCGCGCTCGCCAACCCGGCGCGGCCGCTCGTGGCGATCGTCGCCGGCTCCAAGGTGTCTACGAAACTGACAATTCTCGCCGCGCTCGCGAAGAAGGTCGACCAGCTGATCGTCGGCGGCGGCATCGCGAACACGTTTCTCCTTGCTTCTGGCCTGCCGATCGGCAAGTCGCTTGCCGAGCCCGACCTCGCGGCGGAAGCGAAGCGGATCATGCAGGCGACCAAGGTGCCGCTGCCGGTCGATGTCGTCGTGGCCAAGGAATTGTCGGTCGCTGCACCGGCGAGCGTGAAAGCGGTGAAGGACGTGGCGGCCGATGAAATGATCCTCGATGTCGGGCCGAAGACCGCCGGCGCGCTCGCCGCCGCACTCGGCATGGCGGGCACGATCGTCTGGAACGGCCCGGTGGGCGTCTTCGAGATCGACGCGTTCGCCAGGGGCACGGAAACGATCGCGCGTGCGATCGCCGAATCGAAGGCCTTTTCCATCGCCGGCGGCGGCGACACCGTGGCCGCGATCAACAAGTTCGGCATCGCCGACAAGATCGGCTACATCTCCACGGCAGGCGGCGCGTTTCTCGAGTTTCTGGAAGGGAAGACGCTGCCGGCAGTGGCGGCGCTGGAGGCGCGGGCGGCGGGGTAGGTTTCCGCCACGAGTAGCGGCGCACCGAGGCGCCCTGGGCATGAGCGGCAAGGCTTTGCGTAAAGCGGGCTTTACGCAAAGCCCACTCTGCCGTTGGCAGGGGTTAGCGACGGATCCCTGGCGATCACCGATCAGGAACCCGGAAC
>CAZXAR010000034.1:0-25672 GCA_964638135.1 uncultured Enterobacteriaceae bacterium
GCCCGCAGATGCGGCCCCATTTCTGCTCGCCCGAGCTGATGAACTGGTCGATCACTACCTGGGCGCCGTTGGCGAAGTCGCCGAACTGCGCTTCCCAGACGACGAGTGCGTTCGGTTCCGCGGTCGAGAACCCGTATTCGAACGCGAGCACCGCCTCCTCCGAAAGCACCGAATCGATGATCAGAAAACTCCCCTGGTCCCTGCCGAGGTGCTGCAGCGGGACATAGATTCCCTGGTCCCACCGCTCCCGATCCTGGTCGTGCAGCACGGCGTGCCGGTGCGCGAACGTGCCGCGGCCGCAGTCCTGGCCCGAGATGCGCACGTCGAAGCCGTTCGCGAGCAGCGTCCCGTAGGCGAGCGACTCGGCCATGCCCCAGTCCACGGCGATCTTGCCCTGCGCCATCTGCCTGCGGTTCTCGATCACGCGCGCCACGCTCGGATGAAGCCGGAAGTCCTCGGGAATGCCGGTCAGCCGTTCGCCGAGGCGCTGCAGTTCGGCCGCCGGCACCCGCGTGTCCGCGCTGTCGGTCCATTTCGCGCCGAGAAACGGCGCCCAGTCGACGGCGAACTTGTTCTTGAAGTTGGAGATGACCGGGTTCACCGTGTGGCGACCCGCGTCCAGGGCGGCGCGAAAGCTCTTGATCATCGCGTCCGGCTCGCCCGCCTCGACCACACCCTGCGCGACCAGCCGGTCGGCATAGAGCTTGCGGGTCCCCGGATGCTGCGCAATCTTCTTGTACATCAGCGGCTGCGTCACCAGCGGCTCGTCCTGCTCGTTGTGGCCGAGCTTGCGGAAGCACACGATGTCGACGACCACGTCCTTGTGGAACTGCCGCCGGAAGTCGAGCGCGAGCTGCGTCACGTAGAGCACCGCTTCCGGGTCGTCGCCGTTGACGTGAAAGATCGGCGCCTCGACCATCTTCGCCACGTCGCTGCAGTAGATCGTCGAGCGCGTGTCGCGCGGATCCGAGGTGGTGAAGCCGATCTGGTTGTTGACGATGAGGTGCACCGTCCCGCCGGTCCCGTAGCCGCGGGTGCCGGAAAGGTTGAGCGTCTCCATCACCACCCCCTGTCCGGAGAACGCCGCGTCGCCGTGCACCAGGATCGGCAGCACCTGGTCGCCCGTCTTGTCGTCGCGCCGGCGCTGGCGCGCCCGCACCGAGCCCTCCACCACCGGATTCACGATCTCCAGGTGCGACGGATTGAAGGCGAGCGAGATGTGCACCGGACCGCCCGCGGTGGAGATGTCGGAGGAGAACCCGTTGTGATACTTCACGTCCCCGGAGGGCAAGGCCTGCGCGTGCTTGCCCTCGAATTCGAGAAACAGGTCCTTGGGCAGCTTGCCGAGGACGTTCACCAGCACGTTCAGGCGCCCGCGATGCGCCATGCCGATCACGATCTCCTGCACGCCGCCCGCCCCCGCGCGCTGGATCAGCTCGTCGATCGCGGGAATCAGGCTCTCGCCGCCCTCGAGCGAAAAGCGCTTCTGCCCGACGTACCGGGTGTGGAGGTACCGTTCGAGATGCTCGGCCTCGGTGAGCTTCTGCAGCAGGCGTTTCTGCTGGTCGACGGCAAGCCGGGGCACCGCGCGGCACGGCTCGATCCGCTCCTGGATCCAGAGGCGCTGCGCGCGCTCGCTGATGAACATGAATTCGAAGCCGATGTTGCGGCAGTAGGTCTCCTGCAGCGCCTGCAGCAGGCCGCGCAGCGACGTGCGGTCCAGTCCGACGAACGAGCCGGCGTTCACCTCGCGGTCGAGGTCGGACTCGGTGAGATCGTAGTAGCCGGGCTCGAGCTCCGGCGCCGGGTTGCGCGGCAGGCGCTTGAGCGGATCGAGCGTCGCCCAGCGCGCCCCCGTGATGCGGTAGGAGGTGACCAGCAGCAGCGCCGCCACCTGCAGCCGCTCGTCGCTGCCGGGCATCGCCGGCGCCCGCGCACCCAGCTCGCCCGCCTTCGCGCGTTGCACGAACGACTGCACGATCGGCGCGTGCGCCACGTCCTTGCCGTCGCCCGCGCCCGGCAACTGCTGCACGGCGTCGAAGTACTCGCGCCACTCGCCGGGCACCGCCGCGGGGTCGGCGAGGTACTGCTCGTACAGCTCCTCGATGAACGGTGCGTTGCCGCCGAACAGGTACGAGTTCGCGAGCAGCTGCTTGAGCATTGCGCGCTACCTCTTGTCGATCGGCTTCACCTCGCGGCGCGTGGCGCCCTTGTAGAGCTGGCGCGGCCGCCCGATCTTGTACTCGGGATCCGAGATCATTTCCTGCCACTGCGCGATCCAGCCCACGGTGCGCGCCAGCGCGAAGATGCAGGTGAACATCGACACCGGGATGCCGAGCGCCCGCTGCACGATCCCCGAATAGAAGTCCACGTTCGGGTAGAGCTTGCGGCTGACGAAGTAGTCGTCCTCGAGCGCGATTTTCTCCAGCGCGATCGCGAGCTTGAACAGCCGGTCGTTGCCCAGCCCCAGTTCGTTCAGCACCTCGTGGCAGGTCTCGCGCATGAGCTTGGCGCGCGGATCGTAGTTCTTGTACACGCGGTGCCCGAAGCCCATCAGCCGCACGCCCGAATTCTTGTCCTTGGCGCGCTTGATGAATTCGCCCACCTTGGAGGCGTCACCGATTTCATCCAGCATCTGCAGGCAGGCCTCGTTGGCGCCGCCGTGCGCCGGCCCCCACAGGCACGCGATCCCCGCGGCGATGCAGGCGAACGGATTGGCGCCCGAAGATCCCGAGAGCCGCACCGTCGAAGTGGACGCGTTCTGCTCGTGGTCGGCGTGCAGGATGAAGATGCGGTCGAGCGCGCGCACCAGCACGGCGTTCAGCTTGTACTCCTCCGCCGGCACCGCGAACATCATGCGCATGAAGTTCGCGGTGTAGCCAAGATCGTTCTTCGGGTACACGAAGGGCTGGCCGACCGAATACTTGTAGGCCATGGCGACGATCGTCGGCAGCTTGGCGATGAGACGGAACGCCGCGATCTTGCGGTGCTCGGGATCGTTGATGTCGAGCGAATCGTGGTAGAACGCCGACAGTGCTCCGACCACCCCGACCATGGTCGCCATCGGGTGCGCGTCGCGCCGGAACCCGGTGAAGAAGCGGTTGAGCTGGTCGTGCACCATCGTGTGCCGCGTCACCGTGCCGACGAATTTCTGCTTCTCCGCCTGGTTCGGCAGCTCGCCGTTCAGCAGCAGGTAGCACACTTCGAGAAAGTCGCAGTGCTGGGCGAGCTGCTCGATCGGGTAGCCGCGGTAGAGCAGCACGCCGGCGTCGCCGTCGATGTAGGTGATGGTGGAGCTGCAGCTCGCGGTCGAAAGGTAGCCCGGGTCGTAGGTGAAGAGCCCGGCCTTGCCGTAGAGCGTGCGGATGTCGACGACCTCGGGTCCGATCGAGCCTTCGAGCACGGGAAACTCGTACGCCCGCCCGTCGGTCAGCGTCAGTGTCGCTTTCTTGTCCATGTCCGTTTCCTCGTC
Source organism: uncultured Enterobacteriaceae bacterium (assembly GCA_964638135.1). Lineage (GTDB taxonomy): Bacteria > Pseudomonadota > Gammaproteobacteria > Burkholderiales > SG8-39 > 2-02-FULL-66-14. Next base: position 3,473 of record CAZXAR010000034.1, read on the forward strand.
AGGTTGCCGATTCGGTGCGCAGCAGTGAGACGATGCCGCTCTGCCGGGGATCGTAGCGCTCGCTGCGACCGCTGACGATGTCCCACAGCTCGGGATCCGCGCGCTCGAGCAGCTCTGCGAGCCGCTCGAGCTGTTCCTCGCCCAGGTCCGGCAGGTGCCTGCGCAGGAAGCTGTCCAGCACGAGGTCGAGTTCGAGCATGCCTCGCCGGCATCTCCATTTCAGCCGTTCCCGCGCCGCACGGTCCATCACACCGCCCGCCTGACCATCAGCTCCTTGATCCTGCCGATCGCCGCCGTGGGGTTGAGGCCCTTGGGGCAGACATCCACGCAGTTCATGATCGTATGGCAGCGGAACAGCCGGTACGGATCCTCGAGATCGTCGAGCCGCTCGCTCGCGGCCTGGTCGCGCGTGTCGGCAAGGAAACGGTAGGCCTGCAGCAGGCCCGCCGGGCCGACGAACTTGTCCGGGTTCCACCAGAACGACGGGCAGGCGGTCGAGCAGCAGGCGCACAGGATGCATTCGTAGAGTCCGTTGAGCTCATCGCGCTCCGCGGGCGACTGCAGGCGCTCGTGCTCGGGCGGAGCGTCGTGGTTGATCAGGTACGGCCTGACCGAATGATACTGCTTGAAGAACTGCGTCATGTCCACGATCAGGTCGCGGATCACCGGCAGGCCGGGCAGCGGCCGCAGCGTGACATGATCCGGGAGATCGGCGATCTTGGTGATGCAGGCGAGCCCGTTTCTGCCGTTGATGTTGATCGCGTCCGAGCCGCACACGCCCTCGCGGCAGGAGCGCCGGAAGGCGAGCGACTCGTCCCGGGCCTTGATCCGGACCATCGCGTCGAGCAGCATGCGATCGGCGGGATCGAGGCGGATGTCGTAATCCTTCAGGTAGGGACGCTCGTCCTTGTCCGGGTCGTAGCGGTAGATCGAGAAACGCATGGCTCAGTAGGTCCTCGCCTTGGGCTCGAACGGCTCGACCGTCATCGGCCGCAGATGCACCGGCTTGTACCCGATGCGGTTGCCCTCCTTATACCAGAGGGTGTGCTTGAGCCACGCCCGGTCGTCGCGCGCCGGGAAATCGCTGCGCGCCTGCGCGCCGCGGCTTTCCTTGCGCGCCTCCGCCGAGACGATGGTGGCGAGCGCCGTGTCGACCAGGTTGTCGAGTTCGAGCGCCTCGATGCGCGCCGTGTTGAAGACCTTGGAGCGGTCGCTGACGTAGGTGTGGGCCGCCCGCTGGGCGATCGCCTTGACCTTGGCAGCCCCGTCGACGAGCAGCTCGGGAAACCGGAAAACGCCGCAATGCGCCTGCATCGTGCGGCGCAGGTCGTCCGCCACCTCGGCCACGCGCTCGCCGGAGATCGCGACATCGAGCCGCGCCAGCCGGGCACGGGTAAGCTCGCCCGCGCCCTTGGGCAGGTTGCGGTGCGGCCTGGGGAGCGCGCGCACGTCCTTGATCATCTGCTCGCCCGCGGCCTTGCCGAACACGAGCAGATCGAGGAGCGAGTTGGTGCCCAGGCGATTCGCCCCATGCACCGAGACGCAGGCACATTCGCCCGAGGCGTACAGCCCCGGGACGATGCTTTCCGGGCTGGCGCCTTCGGGCACCACCACCTGCCCGAGGTAGTTGGTCGGAATCCCTCCCATCTGGTAATGCGCCGTGGGCACCACCGGAATGGGATCGCGCACCGGATCGGCATTGGCGAACTTGATCGAGATCTCGCGGATACCGGGCAGGCGCTGGTTGATCACCTCGGGTCCGAGATGATCGAGCTTGAGCAGCAGGTGATCGGCTTGCGGGCCGCAGCCGCGCCCGTCCTTGATTTCGGTGGTCATGGCGCGCGAAACCACGTCGCGGCTCGCGAGGTCCCTGGCGTTCGGTGCATAGCGCTCCATGAAGCGCTCGCCGTTCTTGTTGAGCAGGTAGCCGCCCTCGCCGCGCACCCCTTCGGTGATCAGGATGCCCGCGCCGGCAACGCCGGTCGGGTGAAACTGCCAGAACTCCAGGTCCTGGAGCGGGATCCCGGCGCGCGCCGCCATCCCGAGACCGTCGCCGGTGTTGATGAAGGCGTTGGTCGTGGCCCAGAAAATCCTCCCTGCGCCGCCCGTGGCGAGGAGCGTCGCCTTTCCCTGCAGCAGGGAAACCTCCCCGGTCTCCATCTCGAGCGCGGTGACGCCCGCGACCGCGCCGTCGGGATCGCGGATCAGGTCGAGCGCCATCCACTCGACGAAGAACTGCGTGTTGGCGCGCACGTTCTGCTGGTACAGCGTGTGCAGCATCGCGTGGCCGGTGCGGTCCGCCACGGCGCAGGAGCGCAACGCCATCTTGCTGCTGCCGTAGTCCTGCGTATGGCCGCCGAACGGGCGCTGGTAGATCCTGCCGTTCTCGAGGCGATCGAACGGCATTCCCATGTGCTCGAGCTCGATCACCACTTCGTTCGCCCGGCGGCACATGTACTCGATCGCATCCTGGTCGCCGAGGTAGTCCGACCCCTTGACCGTGTCGTACATGTGCCAGTGCCAGCTGTCCTCGCTCGAATTGCCGAGCGGCGCCGCGATGCCGCCCTGCGCGGCGACGGTGTGCGAGCGCGTCGGAAACACCTTCGAGAGCACGGCGACCTTGAGGCCTGCGCGGGCGAGCTCGAGCGCCGCGCGCAGACCCGAGCCGCCGGCGCCGACCACCAGCGCATCGAACCTGCGGACCGCCAGCGATGCGCTCATCGCCAGAGAATCTGGATTGTCCAGCCGAGGTACGCGGCGATCGTCACCAGCACGAGCACCTGGAGCGCGAGGCGCGCGCCGTCCGGCCTGACGTAGTCCATGAGAATGTCGCGCACGCCGACCCACATGTGCCAGGCGACGCTCACCGCGAAAAGCAGCGTCGCCACCCGCATCCAGCCCTGCGCAAACAGGTCGCGCCACACGGCGAACGAAAGCGGCGGCCCGGGGAGGAGCACCGCGCCCGCGATCACGGTGTAGATCGCCATGATTACCGCGGTGATCCGCTGCGCGAGCCAGTCGCGCAGCCCGTAATGGGCGCCCACCACGATCCGCTTCACCATATCCGTGCCCCGAGCAGGGCTGTTGCGGCGAGCCCCGCGACGATCGCCACGATGCCCGTGATGCGCGCCGTGTCCTTGTCCACGCCCTTGTGCAGGTCGAGGGCGAGGAACCGGACCCCGGCGAAGAAATGGTGGCAATATGCCCAGATCAGCACCAGCAGGGACACCTTCACGAGCGGCACTCCGAGGTAGCGCTTCACGGATTCGAACCCGGCCGCCGAGGAAAGACTGCGGTCGAGCAGGAACAGCAGCCAGAGCACGGCGAAGAACAGCAGCGCACCGCTCACCCGGTGCAGGATCGAAACCCAGCCCGCAAGCGGAAGACGGATCTCGAACAAAAGCGCAGCGAGATTCAGATACTTGGGGCGGGGTTTTCGAATCGCTGCGTTCGCCATGGAGGGAGGGAGCAGCACCCGGGCGCTCGCCGTACCTGCGACGATTATAGCGCCGCGAAGTGTTGATCCAACGCATGAGCGGCGCACGTTTCGCATCGGTCCGGCGCAATCGCTACGGTAAAATTCGGCTCAATTCATCCCTCCGCGGAGCCCGTGATGGCCAAGTCTCCCGTACGCGTAGCCGTTACCGGTGCCGCCGGCCAGATCGGCTACGCGCTGCTGTTTCGCATCGCGAGCGGCGCGATGCTCGGCAACGATCAGCCGATCGTCCTGCAACTGCTCGAGATCCCGGACGAAAAGGCGCAGAAAGCCCTCGCGGGCGTGATGATGGAGCTCGACGACTGCGCCTTCCCGCTGCTGCACGCAATGATCGCCACTGCCGACCCGATGGTCGCGTTCAAGGACGCGCAGATCGCGCTTCTGGTCGGGGCGAGGCCGCGCGGGCCCGGCATGGAACGCAAGGACCTGCTCGAGGCGAACGGCAAGATCTTCGCGCCGCAAGGCAAGGCGCTCGATGCGGTCGCGAACCGGGATGTCCGGGTCCTCGTCGTGGGCAATCCGGCAAACACCAACGCGCTCATTGCGATGAAGAGCGCGCCCGGCCTGAAGCCGACGCAGTTCACCGCGATGATGCGCCTTGACCACAACCGCGCGATCTCGCAGGTCGCGCAGAAAATCGGCAAGCCGATCGCCTCGGTGAGGAAAATCACGGTCTGGGGCAATCACTCGGCGACCCAGTACCCGGACCTGTTCCAGGCCGAATGCGAGGGAAGGAAGGTGTGGCCGATGATCAACGACCAGGCCTGGCTCGAGGGGAGCTTCATCCCGACGGTGCAGAAACGCGGCGCCGCGATCATCGCGGCGCGCGGCGTGTCCTCGGCCGCAAGCGCGGCGAACGCGGCGATCGACCACGTGCGCACCTGGGTGCACGGCTCGGCGGATGGCGACTGGGTGACGATGGGCGTGCCTGCGGATGGCGGCTACGCCATTCCCGAAGGCGTGATCTACGGGCAGCCGGTCCAGTGCCGCGACGGCCGGTATCAGGTCGTCCAGGGAATCGAGATCAGCGATTTCAGCCGCAAGCGGATGGAGGCGACGCTGAAGGAGCTTCACGAGGAACGCGACGGCATCCGGCACCTGCTGCCGTAGCGCTCGGGCCGCCACACACAGAGCAGGAGGAAGCGGAGATGGCGCAGTACGAATCCGACATCACGAAGTTCATCCGTCTGTATCTCGAGCAGCATCCCGAGGAAATCGAATCGCAAAGGAAAGGCCGCGCGGTCTGGTGGGACAAGAAGGCCGCCGAACGTTCGCCCGCGCCGCCGGCGCGCCATTCCCCCAAGGCGGGCGGCGCCGACTACACGTTCCTGCCGCTTTCGGAGCCGGAGAACTGAATCGAGGCGCCGGGCCGAGGTGTAGGATGACGCCGATGCCGGGGGAAACGCGGGACGAACTGGAGCGGCGGCTCTCCGAGCTGTCGGCGCAAGTCCGGCACTACCCGACACCCATTGCCCGCTGCGACGAGCATCTCGCCGCGCTGCTCGAAAGCCGCTCGCAGGTGCTCGCGCAGATCCGCCGGATCGATCAAACGCGGCCAAGCGCTGGCGGCTGCACCGCGAGCGCGATCTGGATCAACGACGGAGGGCTCCATGCCGCATGACCTGCACCGCACGCTGCAGCCGCTGAAGGGCGGCCGCTACTATTCGCTGCCGCAGCTCGGCAAGTCCCTGGGCGTCGACGCGTCGCGGCTGCCGATCTCGATCCGCATCGTGCTCGAATCGGTGCTGCGCAACTGCGACGGCAACAAGGTCACCGAGACGCACGTCCGCCAGCTCGCGAACTGGCAGCCGAACGCGCCGCGCAGCGAAGAGATTCCCTTCGTGGTCGCGCGCATCGTGCTGCAGGACTTCACCGGGGTGCCGCTGCTGTGCGATCTCGCCGCCATGCGCGGCGTGGCGCGGAAGATGGGCCGGAACCCGAAGCGGATCGAGCCGCTGGTGCCGGTGGACCTGGTAGTCGATCACTCGGTGCAGGTCGACCATTACGGGTCGAAGAATGCGCTCGACCTCAACATGAAGCTCGAATTCAAGAGGAACCAGGAGCGCTACCAGTTCATGAAATGGGGCATGCAGGCCTTCGACACGTTCAAGGTCGTGCCGCCCGGAATCGGCATCGTGCACCAGGTGAACCTCGAGTACCTGGCGCGCGGCGTGCACCGCAAGGACGGCATCTACTACCCTGACACGCTGGTCGGCACCGACAGCCACACCACGATGATCAACGGCATCGGCGTGGTCGGCTGGGGGGTGGGCGGCATCGAGGCGGAAGCCGGCATGCTCGGCCAGCCGGTGTACTTCCTCACCCCGGACGTGGTCGGCGTTCACCTCAAGGGCAAGCTCCACCCGGCCTGCACCGCGACCGACCTCGTGCTCACGATCACCGAAATGCTGCGCGAGGCGAAAGTGGTCGGCAAATTCGTCGAGTTCTACGGCGAAGGCACCGCCTCGCTCGCCCTGCCCGACCGCGCCACGGTCGCCAACATGGCGCCCGAATACGGCGCCACCATGGGATTTTTCCCGGTGGACGAGAAGACGGTCGCCTACCTGAAGGGCACCGGCCGCAGCGCGGCGGAACTCGCGGCGTTCACCGCCTACTTCAAGGCGCAGAAACTCTTCGGCATCCCGCGGCACGGCGACATCGATTACAGCCAGGTCCTCGAACTCGATCTCGCGCGCATCCAGCCTTCGCTCGCGGGGCCCAAGCGGCCGCAGGACCGCATCGACCTCGACAAGGTGAAGCACACCTTCACCGGTCTTTTCTCCAAGCCGGTGAGCGAGAACGGGTTCAACCGCAAGCCCGAGGACCTGGGCCGCGCCCACCGGACCATCGACGGCATCGAGCTGAAGAACGGCGATGTGCTGATCGCCGCGATCACCTCGTGCACCAACACATCGAACCCCGGGGTGCTGCTCGCCGCGGGCCTGCTGGCGAAGAAGGCGGTGGAGCTCGGCCTGAAGGTGAAGCCGCACATCAAGACCTCGCTCGCGCCGGGCTCGCGCGTGGTCACCGACTACCTCACCAAGTCGGGACTCCTGCCGTACCTCGAGAAACTCGGCTTCTACCTCGCCGGCTACGGCTGCACGACGTGCATCGGCAACTCGGGCCCGCTCGCACAGCCGATCGAGGAAGCGGTGGTCAAGAACGACCTCGTGTGCGCCGCGGTGCTGTCGGGCAACCGCAATTTCGAGGCGCGCATCCACCCGAACATCCGCGCCAACTTTCTCGCTTCGCCGCCGCTGGTGGTCGCCTACGCGATCGCCGGCTCGGTGCTGAAGGACTTCCGCACCGAGCCGATCGGCAAATCGGGCGACGGCAAGGACGTCTACATCGGCCACATCTGGCCGAGCGCCGGCGACGTCGCCGGACTGATGAAGCTCGCGATGGATGCCGGCACCTTCCAGCGCCTGTACAGCAATCTGGGCGCCGCCAATCCGCTGTGGAAGAAGATTGCGGCGCCTGCCGGGCAGGTCTACAGCTGGCCGAAGTCCACCTACATCGCCGAGCCGCCGTTCTTCGCCGATTTCGCGATGCAGCCCGCAAGCCCCGGCGACATCCGCGGCGCGCGGATCCTGGGCATCTTCGGCGACTCGGTGACGACCGATCACATCAGCCCCGCGGGATCGATCAAGCCGACCTCCCCCGCCGGCATTTACCTGCTCGAGCACGACGTCGCGGTCGCCGATTTCAATTCCTACGGCGCGCGGCGCGGCAACCACGAAGTGATGATGCGCGGCACGTTCGCCAATGTGCGGATCAAGAACCTGATGCTGCCGGGAACCGAGGGCGGCGTGACGCTCTACAAGGGCGAGAAGATGCCGATCTACGACGCGGCGATGCGCTACATCGCCGACCGGACCCCGACCGTCGTCTTCGGCGGCGAGGAATACGGCACCGGCTCCTCGCGCGATTGGGCCGCCAAGGGGACCCAGCTCCTCGGCGTGAAGGCGGTGATCGCGCGCAGCTTCGAGCGCATCCACCGCTCGAATCTCGTCGGCATGGGCGTCCTTCCGCTGCAGTTCAAGGGATCGGATTCGGCGCAGTCGCTCGGCCTGAAGGGCGATGAAGAGATCGAGATCGCGGGCCTGGCAAGCATCCTGCCGCAGCAGGACATCGTGCTCGCCATCCGGCGCGCCGACGGCTCGCGCCAGGAAATCACGGTGCTCTGCCGGATCGATACCGCGATCGAGGTGGACTACTACCGCCACGGCGGCATCCTGCCCTATGTCCTGCGCGGACTCATGGCCGCGCCGGACACGGCGGCGAAGAGCGCGGCCTGATTCGATTATCCAGCCCTTGCTAGCGTGTGCGGGCGAGAAAGTGCGCCATGGCGCGGATCTCGGCGTCGGAAACGCCGTAGAGCGCGGCGTTCATGAGCGTGTCGCTCCCGGGCGGGGGCGCGTCGCGGAACGTGCGCAGGATGTCGACGAGATAGTCCTCGCGCTGCGCGGCGAGCCGCGGCATATGCGCCTGGCCGCTGAAATCGGGCAGATGGCAGGTTCCGCAACGGTACTTGGCCGCGAGCGCACGCCCCTCGGCGAACAGTCTTTCGTCGGTCTTGCCCGCCTCCCCGCGCGCCGGCAGCTTCGCAAAGTGCGCGGCGATGGCAACGATCTCGCGGTCGCTCGCGCCCTTCAGGAGTTGCTGCATGGGCGCGCTCCCGCGCAGCCCTTCGCGCATCAGGATCATCAGGTTCTCGAGGAATACCCTGGGCTGCGCGGCGAGGGACGGAATTCCCGGCGTGACGGAGTTTCCGTCCGCGTTGTGGCAACCGGCGCAGACCTTGAGCCGCTCCTCGACCTCGGCCTGGCCGGTGCAAACAAAAAGGGCGGTGAGCAGGCCCGCCCACCGCCCCTTGATCCGAAAGGCCACTATTTTTTCTTGCCGCCGCTGTAGCTCACCCGGTAGATCGCCCCCAGCTGCTCGTCCGACACCAGCAGCGCGCCGTCGGGCATCTGCAGCAGGTACGCCGGGCGCCCCCAGAACTTGTCTTCCTTCGCGTCCAGGAATCCCGTCAGGAACGGTGTGACCTTGGCGTTCTTGCCGTCGGCACCCGCCCTTACATTCACCACGTCGTAGCCGAACTTCTTGGTGCGGTTCCACGAGCCCTTGCGCGCGATGAACAAGGTGTTCTTGTACTCCGCCGGGAACATGCTGCCGGTATAGAACTTGGTCCCCAGGACCGCGGCGTGCGGCCCAAGCGTAGTCACGGGCTTGGTCACGCCCTTGCATGGATCGGCTTTCTTGATGTCGGCGTCCGGCACGCCGTTGGCGTGACAGTACGGGTAGCCGAAGAACAGGCCCGGTTTCGCCAGGCGATTCAGCTCTTCTTCCGGGCCGGCATCGCCCATCCAGTCGCGCCCCTGGTCGACGAACCACAGTTCGCCCGTCTTCGGATGCCAATCGAAGCCGAGCGAATTGCGAATGCCCGTGGCAAGGACTTCCATCCCCGAGCCATCGGCGTTGTAGCGCCGGATCTGGGCGTATTCCTTGGGCGGCTCGCAGATGTTGCACGGTGCGCCGAACGGCACATAGAGCTTCTTGTCGGGGCCGAAGTTGATGTATTTCCAGTTGTGGTGCTGCTCGGGCGGCAAATTGAACGCCGCCGTCATGTCCACCGGCTGCACATCGGGCTTGTTCTCGATGCCGTCGTAGCGCAGCACCTTGTCGATCGCCATCACATACAGAGCGCCGCCCTGGAACGCGACGCCCGCCGGCTGGGTGAGCTTGTCGACCACCACTCGGGTCGTACGCTTGTCGCCTTGATCGGTCACTTCGTACACGCGTCCGATCGCCCGGGTGCCGACGTAGATCTTGCCCTTGTCTCCGCGGGCCATCGCCCGCCCGCCGGGGGTGCCGGTCGACCAGACCTCGACCTTGAAGCCCTTGGGCAGCTTCAGCTTGTCGATCGGAATTTCGCTGGCCGGCGTTTCGGTCATCTTGCCTGCGTGCGGCGCGAGCTTCGAATCGGCCATCGCCGCCGGTTTGCCCTGCTGCCACGCCGGAGGCGGCTTGGGTTTGTCCTGCGCCTGCGCGCTTGCGAATGCCGCCAGCACTGCGGCGGCGATTGCGGTCCTCACCATGGTCGTCTCCCAGTTGTGGATGCGGCCTTGGATATTATCTCTTTTGCAGCCGTGCAAGTGTTCCAGGTTTGCGTTGCCGCGGTTGCGAATGTTGCGCCGCGGTGCAGGGCAAATGGAACTTGCTTCCATTCGCATTTTGCGTTAGACGTGCACGCATGCCACCGCGCGGCAACCGGCTCGCCTGCACGCTGAAAACCGTCGATGGATGCCAGGGATCCTACAACGCCTACCCGGGAGAAGAGCCCGGATCGGTGTCGAAAGTCGACCCGATCCATTGGGACCGGGAGCCGCAGAAGCCGGTGCTCGAGGGCGCGTTTACCGTGATCGGCGATCTCGGCATGACCGGCCAGCTGATCCTCGTCAACCAGTACCAGTGGCGCGACCTCAGCGACGCGCGGCTGGAGAAATTCTTCTACGGCGCGATTCTGTGGGGCAAGAGCCCGTTCAAGGTCATCGAGGACGCGAAGTTCATCCTCAAGCGCGAAAAGAAGTAGCCGGGCAGCTCACCCCGGTTCCTCCCAGCCCGCAGTAGCCGTTCGGATTCTTGCCGAGGTACTGCTGGTGGTAGTCCTCGGCGTAATAGAACTCGGGCGCCGGCCGGATCTCGGTGGTGATCCTGCCGAATCCGGAACGGCCGAGCGCTTCCTGGAAGCGATCGCGCGATTCGAGCGCCGCTTCGTGCTGGCGCTCGCCGTAGGCATAGATCGCCGAGCGGTACTGCGTGCCCTGGTCGTTGCCCTGGCGCATGCCCTGCGTCGGATCGTGGCCTTCCCAGAAAACCCCGAGCAGCTCCTCGTAGCTCACGACTTTCGGATCGAAGACCACCAGCACCGCCTCGGCGTGATTGGTGAACCCGGTGCACACTTCTTCGTAGGTCGGGTTTTTCGTCTGTCCGCCGGCGTAGCCGACCGCGGTCGAATAGACACCGGGCGTCTGCCAGAACTTGCGCTCCGCGCCCCAGAAGCAACCCATCGCAAAGACCGCCTGCTCCAGCCCCTCGGGAAAAGGCGGCTTGAGCGGATGGCCGCTCACGAAATGCGCCTCCGGCACGCGCGTTGCCGCCGCGCGACCGGGAATGGTGCTCTCTGCGGGCAGCAGGCGGGTCAGCTTTTTCATGAATCCGAACATGGCGTGCTCCTGTGTGCCGGGCGCCGCTTGGTCGCGCAGAGCGGCAAGATCCTGACGCTAGAATACTCCAGATGAAAGTGTGCATTTTCGGCGCCGGCGCAGTGGGCGGCGTCATCGCCGGCGGGCTCGCCCGCAGCGGGCACGAGGTGTGCGTTGTCGCGCGCGGCGCACACCTCGCGGCAATCCGCGAGCAGGGCTTGCGCATCCGCAGCGGAACGACGGGGGAAGTGAGCGTCACCCGTCCACGCGCGGAAGGCGACCCGGCGAAGCTCGGGCCGCAGGATTACGTCATCGTGACAGTGAAAGGTCCCAGCCTGCCGGGGGTCGCAGCTTCGATCGCGCCGCTGCTCGGGTCGCAGACTTCGATCGTCACGGCGATGAACGGCGTGCCCTGGTGGTTCTTCGACCGCCTGCCCTTCGCGCGCCAAGACGGGGGCAATGGCGGCACGCCGCGCCTCGAAAGTCTCGATCCGCACGGTGCGCTCGCGCGCGCGATGCCGACCGAGCGGATCGTGGGCTGCGTGATCCACCTTGCCGCCTCGGTCGCGGAGCCGGGCCTCATCAGCCACAACATGGGCGCGCGCCTCATTCTCGGCGAACCCGGAGGCCGCAACACGGAACGCACGCAGGGCATCGCCGCCGCGCTCGAGTCGGCCGGATTCGAGGCGGTGGTGACGAGCGCGATCGAGAAGGAGTTCTGGGTGAAACTGCTCGGCAACGTCAGCTTCAATCCCGTTTCGGCGCTCACGCTCGCCACCGCCGACCGGATGATCGCCGACGAACACGTCAAGGCTTACATGGTGGCGATCATGCGCGAATGCCTCGAGATCGGGCGCGCGGTCGGGGTGGACGCGGAGATCGACCCCGAGGCGCGTATCGACATGGCGCGCCAGCTCGGCCGCTTCAAGACCTCGATGCTGCAGGATCTCGAAGCGGGCAAGGCGCTCGAGATCGACTGCATGCTCGCCGGGACGCTCGAGGTGGCGCGCAAGGCGCAGGTGCCTGCGCCGTTCACCGAGAGCCTGCTGGGGATGATCCGCCTGCGCGCCGAAGCTACCGGGCAGTACGCACGATGCGGGTAGTCGTCTGCGCGCTCGCGCTTGCCCTCGCGCCGCTTGCCGCGTCGGCACGGCAACCCGGCCCCTGGCTGGATGCGTGCCGGGCGCATGGCGAGCGCGAGATCCGGCGAGACAGCGCTGCGATCCGGGCGGTCGTTTTCGACCAGGACCGCCACCTGATCCACGAGCGCCATTCCGCAAAAATCGGCAGCCAGGCGGTGCGCTCGATCCTCTCGGGCAACGGCGCGATCGTGTATCCGAAGGGGCCGCCCATCGAAATGAGCTTTCTTTGCCTGCTCGCGGACGAAAAGCGCCCGCTTTTCTTTTTCTGGACGCCGCGCCGCGACGCCCCGGCGCTGGCGCAATGCGGGCGCGCCGCCGGTGTGCGCGCCGAAATCGGGGCGTGCCTCGATCTGCTGCTGCAGACCGCCGAGTCCGACCTCACGCAGGCCTATGCGCTCCAGTTCCAGGAAGCGCGCGAGCGCGACTCGGGGCAACCGAGCGAGGACGCCACCAGCGCGTTTCGCAAGGCCGCCGACGCGTGGCGCAGCTATCGCGATGCCGAGTGCGCGCGGCGCGCAGGGTTGCCCGCAAACGCCAAGGGCGCGGCCGAAGCGCGCAAGGCGTGCATCGTCGAACTCACCCGCCGGCGCCTGCTCGATCTGCTGTGACGCCGCCGCGCAGGAACGCGCCCCTGGGGGCGCCTCCCGGGCGCAATGATCTCACGCTTCGGGAAGCAGTTTCCGGATGAGGTTCAGGAGGTCGAACGGGCTGTAGGGCTTCGCCAGGTAGGCGGTGGCGCCCGCGTCGCTTGCTTTCCGGTCGTCGCCGCTCAGTGCAAACGACGTGATGGCGATGATCGGCGTCGAGACGGTCGCCGCCTCGGCGCGCAGCCGGCGGGTCGCGTCGAGGCCGGAAATCCTGGGCAGCTGGATGTCCATGAGGATCAGGTCCGGGCGCTGCTCCAGCGCCACGGCGATGCCCTCTTCGCCGTCGTGCGCCTCGATGAGCCGGTAACTCGTCCGCTTCAGAAGATCGCGCACGATCTTGCGGTTCATCTCGTTGTCCTCGACGTAGAGGATCGTCTTCGCGTTCATGGCGCCGCCCCCCTGCCCGCGCGAAGCGGGACCTCGAGGAAAAACGTCGAGCCCTTGCCCGGTTCGCTGGACGCCGACAGGTACACCGCGGAAGCCGCAAATGGTGAGAAATCGGGGAGAATCGGGAGGGATAGCGAGAAACGACCAGTCCCATGCTCCGCAACAAGTGACCGACATTCAGAAAAACCCCAGCCAATACAATGCTCACCGGCTTTGTATTGCGCCGATGATGGACTGGACCGACCGGCATTGCCGCTACTTCCTGCGCCAGGTCTGCCCGCAGGCATTTCTCTACACCGAGATGATCACCACCGGCGCGCTGCTGCACGGCGATCGCGAGCGGCATCTCGCCTTCGACGCGGCGGAGCATCCGGTCGCGGTGCAGCTCGGCGGCAGCGAACCGGAGGAGCTTGCGGCGTGCGCGCAGTTTGCCGTGCAGCGCGGCTACGACGAGGTGAACCTCAACATCGGCTGCCCGAGCGAGCGCGTGCAGCGCGGCGCGTTCGGCGCCTGCCTGATGGCCGAGCCGCGGCTGGTGGCCGATTGCGTGCGCGCGATGCGCGCAGCGAGCGACGTTCCGGTCACGGTCAAGCACCGCCTCGGGATCGACGCGATCGACTCCTACGAATTCGTGCGCGATTTCGTCGCGGCGGTCGCCGAAGCCGGTTGCACGACCTTCATCGTGCATGCGCGCAACGCGATCCTGAAGGGGCTATCGCCGAAGGAAAACCGCCAAGTGCCGCCGCTCCGCTACGAGCACGTCTACCGCTTGAAGGAGGAGTTTTCGCACCTCGAGATCGTGCTCAATGGCGGCATCGCGTCCTGGCCCGAGATCGGCCGCCATCTTGCCCATGTTGATGGCGTGATGCTCGGCCGTGCTGCGTACCACCATCCGTGGCTGCTTGCGGACCCCGCAAAGCGTCGCGCGGACGTCGTGCGCGCGATGCACCGCTACGCCGAGCGCGAGATCGCGGCGGGCACTGCGCTGCGTCACATCACGCGCCACATGCTCGGCCTGTACCACGGCCATCCGCGCGCACGGCTCTGGCGCCGGCTGCTTTCGGATTCCGTGCAGCTTTCCCGGAACGATCCGCAGCTGCTCCTCGGCGCGCTGGAGGCCGTCGAGACCGACTTGCCGCTCGCCCGCGCGGCCTGAACGCCGCGCTCAGCGATCCTGCGCGGGCTGCCGGGCGAGCAGGGCGGCGAACTCGGCTTCCGGCAGCGGCTTGTGGAACAGATAGCCCTGGATCTCGTCGCAGCGCAGCAGCCGCAGCAGCTTGAGTTGGTCCTCCGAGTCCACGCCTTCGGCGACGACCTTGAGCTGGAAGGAGTGCGCGAGGTTGATGATCGTCGAGACGATCGCCATGCTGTTGGCGTCGCGGTGCATCGCGACGACGAACGAGCGGTCGATCTTGAGGGCGTCGATCGGCAGCCGGGCGAGGTAGCCGAGCGAGGAGTAACCGGTGCCGAAGTCGTCCACCGCGATGCCGAAGCCCGCCTCGCGCAACTGCTTCAGCTTGCGCACCGCCTCGTCGATGTCCTCCGCCAGCAGCGATTCGGTGATCTCCAGGTTCAGGTCGTGCTTCTCCGCGGCCCCGCGCTGAACCGCCCCGATCACCTCGCGCACGAACTCCGCACGCCGCATCTGCACCTGCGACACGTTGACCGCGATGCGCGGGCAGGCGAGCCCCTGCAAGCGCAGCCTTGCCTGCATCCGCGCCGCCTCTTCCAGCGCCCAGGCGCCCGCCTCCACGATCATCCCCGTTTCTTCCAGCACCGGGATGAACCGGCCCGGCGCGATCAGTCCCTCCCTCGGGTCGTTCCACCGGATCAGCGCCTCGGCCCCGACGATCGCACCCGAGACCGTGTCCAGCTTCGGCTGGTAGAAAAGGACGAACTGCCGCTCGTCGAGCGCGCCGCGCAACCGGTTCTCGATCTCGAGCTGATCCGCGACGCGGGCGTTCATCTCCGGCGCATAGAACGTGACCGCCTCGAGGGCGCCGCGATCCTTGTGCAGTGCCGCCTCGGCGTGCGTGCCCAGCGCCTCGGGAGTGTCGCCGTCGGCCGGGTAGAGCGCGACGCCGAACCGCGTTCTCACGTGGAGCTGGCGTCCCTCAAGCTCGTACACCGGCGCGAGCGCCTCGGCCAGCGCGCGTACACGGCGCGAGGCCTCTTTCGCGTCCTTCGCCTCTTCGACAATGACGCCGAATACGTCCGCGCTCAGCCGCGCCACCCGTTCCCTGCCCGCCGCCGCGACCAGCCGGGCGGCCACGTGCTTGAGGACCTGGTCGCCGACGTGCAGGCCGAGCGACTCGTTGATGGTGCGAAAACGCATCAGGTTGACCGCAGCCACGGCGAACTGCCCGTTCCTTTCCCGCATCGAGGCGATGTGCCCGCCGATCTGCTCGAGAAACATGGCGCGGTTCGCAAGCCCGGTGAGCGGATCGTGCACCGCGAGGTGGTACAACTGCTCGCCCTTTTTCAGGGTATCGAGCGCGAACGACACATCCGCCGCCAGCTCCTCGATCAGCCGGATTTCCTCCTCGTCGAAGAAGTTCACCTCGGCGGCGGCGAGGGTAATCGCGCCGACGGCCTTGTCATCGACCACCAGCGGCAGGCTTGCGACCGAATGGATTCCCAGCCGAACCTCCTCCTTCAGCGCGGATGGCAGGGAATCCGCGTCCAGGTCGTTGCAGATCTGCAGGCGGCGCTCGACAAACGCGCGCACCGCCGTGGTGGCCCGCGCGTCGCTCGTTTCGGCCAGGTCCAGACCGACCGGCGCAATTTCCAGCGATTCCGGGCCGACCGAGGCTACGGGCGTCAGCGCCGTGCCGGACCCGTCGGGCATGCGGATGCACACCCGCTTGAAGCCGCCGGTTTCGACCGCGACCCGGCACGTCTCCTTGAACAGGTCGTCCCGCGAGCGCACCCGCACGATCGTCGAATTGATTCCGCTCAGCATGGCGTGCATTCGCGTCAGGCGCGCGATGCGCCGGTCTTTCGCGATGCGCTCGCTGATGTCCATGAACGCGACGACGGCCCCGACGGCCTCGCCGTCCCGGAGAATCGGGTAGGCCGTGTACTCGACCGGGAAGCTGCTTCGGTCGGCACGCCAGAACATCTCGTTGTCCAGGCGGACTCCGCTTCCCCCGCGCGACGTCTGGTCGATCGGGCATTCGGAGACCGGATAAGCCCCGCCGTCCGGGCGAGTGTGGTGCATCAGTCGATGCATGTTCTTGCCGACGAGGTCGCCGGGCGATGCGTGCCCGAGCATGCGCGCACAGGCGGGATTGGCGAACGTGCAGCGGCCTTGGCTGTCGATGCCGAAGATCGCCTCCGCGGTCGATTCCAGCAGCAGACGCAGATTCTCTTCGCGCTCCGCCAGCCGCTGCTCCATCTGCTTGCGGGCCGTGATGTCCCGCACGATCGCGACGATGCTGGCGACGTTGCCGGCGGGATCGAGGACGGGCGCCTTGGTTCTCGCAACCCATGTCGCCGTTCCATCGGCCGCGGTCCTGACTTCATCCACCTCGAGAGGTCGCTTTGTTTCGGTGACGCGGCGGTCTTCTTCGTGGATCGCACGCACGCGCGCGGGATCGGAAATGAAATCCGAGTCGAGCCGGCCGAGCGCCGACGCCGGCGACTCGATCCCCTCGCCTCGCGCGGCCGCCCAGTTGACGCGGATGTAGCGATGGTCAAGACCCTTGAAGTGGATCTCTTCGGGGACGTTGTCCATCAGGTTGCGCAGCAGGTCGCGCTCGTGCTGCAGTTCGCGCAGCAGCGCGTAGTGTTCGACCGCCTTGTAGGTGACCAGCTTGAGCTGTTCCGGATCCCACGGCTTCGAGATGTAGCTGAAGATCTTGCCGTTGTTCACGGCCCGCACCACCGCCTCCAGGTCCGCGTAGCCGGTGATCATGATGCGCGACGCGTCGGAGATCTGGCGCGCGCGCGCAAGAAACTCGTCGCCCGTCATGCCGGGCATGCGCTGGTCGCTCATGATGACAGCCAGGTGCGGCTCGTTCTCCAGGACCCGGATCGCGAGCCGCGGCGAGCTCTGGACCAGAACGCGGAATTCGTCCTCCAGCGTGTCCTCGATCGCCGTGAGCACCTGCGGCTCGTCGTCGAGAACCAGGACCGTGTTGCGGGTGTCGCGCGCGTTCATGGTGCGCCGCCTTCCTCGGGGCGCAGCGGGAGCCTGACGATCATCTCGGTCCCCTTGCCCGCTTCGCTTCGCGCTTCGAGCGTGCCCTTGTGCCTCTGCACGATGCCGTAGGAGATCGCGAGCCCGAGGCCCGTGCCCTGTCCCACCGGCTTGGTGGTGAAGAACGGCTCGAAGATCCGCTCGCGAACCGCTTCCGGCATGCCCTTTCCGGTATCGGCGACCGAGACGAAGAACATCGAGTCCGAGGTCCCCGTGCGGATCGTGATCTCGCCTTCGTCCTCGATCGCATCGATCGCGTTGGACACCAGGTTCATGAGGACCTGGTTGAGCGGGCCCGGATAGCACGGCACGACCTTGACGTCCCCGTAGCTGCGGATCACCTTGATGCGGTCTTTCGTCCGGTGGTGCAGCAGCGTCAGCACCG
The DNA here is from genome assembly GCA_964638135.1 of uncultured Enterobacteriaceae bacterium. GTDB lineage: Bacteria > Pseudomonadota > Gammaproteobacteria > Burkholderiales > SG8-39 > 2-02-FULL-66-14. Next base: position 20,939 of record CAZXAR010000034.1, read on the forward strand.
ACTCGATGCTTTCCTCGATCTTGACGTACTTGCGCTCGCCCTCGTCGAGCCGCGAGAACGTGCGGAGCTTCAGCACCAGGTCCTTGATCCGTTCCAGCCCCTGCTGCATCTCCCCGAGCCGCTGCCGCGCCTTGCTCCAGCGGGCGAGGCGGGGCCCTTCCAGACGAGGTTCGGCCGCGGTCGCGAGCTCCTGAAGCAGGCGGGCCGCCGTGGCCTGGTGGTTCATCACGTAGGCGAGCGGGTTGTTGATCTCGTGCGCGATGCCCGCCACGAGCTGCCCGAGCGAGGCCATCTTCGCCTGCTGCACGAGCTGCGCCTGCGCCTGCTTCAGCTCGCGGTTGGCCGCCTCCAGCCCGCGATTGGCGCGCTCGAGCTCCCCGGCCATCGCGGCGCGCACTTCCGCGGCCTCCTTCTGCGCGTGCGCGCGCAGCACCTCCCGTTCCTTTCTGCGGAATTCTTCTGCGATGCGCTGGTTTTCCTCGTGCAGCCGCTGGCGGCGGATGAGCGCGCGCAGCCGGGCCTTGATCACCTCGAAGTCGCGCTGCTTGGCGACCACGTCGTCGGCGCCGGCGGCGAGAATCGAAGTGATGTCGTCGCGCGTCGCACTGGCCGTCAGCGCGAGGACGACGCAAGCTTGGGCCGGCGTGCGGCGCGATTCCGCGAGCCGGCGGCACACCTCGGCGCCGCTCATGTCCGGCAGCGCCAGATCGAGCACCACGCCGTCGAACGGCTCCAGCGCCAGCCGCTCGAGCGCCTCGGCGCCGCTCGCCGCCGTCCTGACCTCATGGCCTTCCTTTTCCAGTTCGCCGCGCAGAAGCTGCAGGTACGTGGGGCTGTCGTCCACCACGAGCAGCTTCGCCGCCGCAAATTGCGCGTCGCCCAAGCGCAGGACCTCCCGGACATGGGACTTCTTCAGCAGGGTCTGGACCCGGAGCAGCACGAATTCCAGGTCCGCGGACTTCGGCACATAATCGTCGGCGCCGCTCTCCAGCACGTGCCGCTCGGTCTCGCTGCCCTCTTCGCTCGTCAGCATCAGGATCGGGATGCCGCGCGTCGCGACGTTCATCCGGATCTTCCGGCAGAGCTCGTCGCCGGGTATCCCCGGCAGGCGGTAATCGGTGACCAGCAGGTCCGGAACGTTCCGGTTGAGCGATTCGAGCGCCGACTCCGCGGCGGAGACGCATTCGACCTCAAAGCCCGCCTGCTCCAGCGCGTAGCGGATCTGCAGCGCCTGGGTCGCCGAATCTTCTACCAGCAGGATCTTCGCGGCGCGCATCATCCGCGGCGCTCTTGCTTGCCGCCGTCATTGACCAGCCCGGCGAGCGCTGTCGCGATCTCCCCGGGCGAAAGCACATGCGTTGCCGCATCGAGGCTGATCGCCTCGCCGGGCATGCCATGAACGACCGAGGTGCCCTCGTCCTGCGCAATGGTGATGGCGCCCTGCTCTTTCATGCGCCCGAGCTCGGCGGCCCCGTCCGTGCCCATGCCGGTGAGGAGCACGCCGACGGCGTGAGGTCCCATCGCGGCAGCAACCGAACGAAACAGGTGCGCTACCGACGGGCGGTGGCCGTTTTCTGGCGCCTCGCCGCCCAGCGCAAGGCTGCCGTCCCGCTCGAGCCTCATGTGCCGCCCGTCCGGCGCGACGTAGACATGCCCGGGCAGCGGACGTGCGCCGCCGGTCGCGACGTGAACCGGCAGTCCCGAGGACCGGGCCAGCCAATCGACGAATCCCTCGGTGAAACCGGCCGCGATGTGCTGGACGATGAGGATGGGAACGGAGAAATCCCCCGGCAACGCGGACAGGATTGTGTTGAGCGCGACCGGACCGCCGGTCGAGGCGCCAATCGCGACGAGCCGGATTTCCGGCCGGTCGAGCGCGGCCTCGACCGGTCGCCGGAGCGGCGCGGCGCGAAGCGTGGCTTCCCGCCTGGGCCAGCGCCGAACCACCCTGACTTCCGCCATCAGCCTGACGGTCTGCACGAGTTCGCGCGCCGCCGCGGCATGCTCCGGATGCCCCGGACCGGGCGGCTTGGCCACGACGGCAAGCGCGCCCGCTTCCAGCAGGCGAAAGGACTGCGCGACTTCGTGGCGCGCGGAGCTTCCCGACACGATGACGATCGGCGCGGGGTGCGTTTCCATGATCCTTCGCGTGGCGTCCAGGCCGTTCATCCTGGGCATGTGGAAGTCCATGGTGATGATGTCGGGCTTGAGCCGCCGCGCGGCCTCGACCGCTTCTTCGCCGTCACGAGCGGCGCCGATCACGCGGATTTCCGGGTCGGTTTCCAGGACATGCTCGAGCAGTTCGCGCACGACCGGCGAATCCTCCACGATCAGCACTCTCACCCGGGCACCCACGCTTCGCTCGCTCACAGGAGCCTGCGCACCACGTCGAGCAGGTTGCCCTGGTCGAAGCTGCTCTTCACGATGTAGGCGTTGGCGCCGACGTCGATGCCGTGCTCGCGGTGTTCGCGCGACTCGAGCGCCGTCACCAGCACCACCGGCAGCTCGGCGAGCGCCTTGTCCGCCCTGATCTTCGCCGTCAGATCGAACCCGTTCATCCGCGGCATATCCACGTCGGACACCACCAGGTCGAAGCGCTCCGCTTTCAGTTGCGTGAATCCATCGATCCCGTCCACCGCGGTTGCGACGCGGTACCCGGCAGACTCGAGGATGTTCTTCAACAGCGTTCGCGCCGTGATCGAGTCCTCGGCGACCAGAATCGATTTTGCTTCGGCCACGGCCTGAGCACCTTCGGCCGCGGCGGAAGGCGCCGCAGCCGCCTTCGCGGCCGACCGGAGCAGATCGGGAACGTCAAGGATGGGGATCACCTGGCCCGATCCGAGAACGGCCGCCCCCGCGACGTTGCGCACGCGGGAAAGCTGCCTGCCGAGCGTCTTCACGAGCACTTCCCGTTCCTCGACGATCTCGTCCACCAGGAAGGCGATCCGCCGGTCCGCAGCGCCGAGAAGGACCACCTGCACCGTTTCGCCGGACGCTTCCGCCGCCTTCCTGCGCGGCAGCTCGAGCGCGTCCGCGAGGCGTGCGAGCGCGACCGCCTGTCCGTTCCAAAGTATCGTCTCCCGGTTTTCCACCGGCCTGATCTCCTCTTTCTTCAATCTCGCGGCCTGCTCGACGTAGACGGTGGGAAGGACGAATCGCCCGCCGCCTGCAGCGACGTGAAGGCCGCGGAACGTGGCCAGCGTCAGCGGCAGGACCACGCGGAAAGTGGTTCCCCGGCCGGGCTGCGTTTCGACCGAGATGGTGCCGCCCAGCTTCTCGACCTTCTCCCGCACGATGGCAAGCCCGAGACCCCGGCCCGAGAGGTCGGTGATGATCGGGCTGGTGGAAACCCCGGACTGGAACACCAGCGGCAGGAGCTCCTGTTCGCCGCCGCGCCCGCTGTCCTCGGAAGAAAGGAAACCGAGCTTACGCGCCGCCTCCCGGAGCTTTCCCGTGTCGATGCCCGCGCCGTCGTCCGAAACCACGATCTCGACCCGGCTCCCGTTCCTGCGCGCGATGGCGAGGGTGATGGTTCCCTGCGGCGGCTTGCCCCCGCGCGCGCGCGCCTCGGGCGTCTCGATTCCGTGATCGATGCAGTTGCGCACCAGGTGGATGAGCGGATCCCTCATTTCGTCGAGGATCCGCCGGTCGATCTCGATCTCCCCGCCCTGCACGAGCAGCTCGGCCTCCTTGGCCCGGTCCCGCGACAGATCGCGCACGAACTTGGGGAACATTTCGAGCGCCGAGGAAACGGGCAGCATGAGCGCCTTCTTCATGTCGTCGAGCAGTCCGTCCACCATCGCGCCGAGCGTGCGCTGGTCGTATTCGGCGGACTTCGCGAGCGCGGCCACCTTCGCTTCGAGCGACTTGAAGAAAGCGCTCTCCCATTCCAGGTATTCCATGAGCCTGCGAAAATCCGGCTCCGGGCCTTCCGAGCCGCGAGGTCTCGCGCCTGCTCCCCGCGCCGTCCGGAGCGTAATCAGTGCGGGGCTGATCCTCGCCTGTTCTTTCTTCAACGCGCCCAGCACACCCAGCACCGCCCGGATCTCGGCGGCGCGTTGCGAGGCCGTGAGTTTGGCCGACAGCAGTTCCTCTGCCTGATACAGCAGGGCATTCAGCCTTGCCGTCGCGATCCGCACGGTTTCCGAGAACACGCGCCCGTCCTCGGGCGCATCCGGGCGCAGCTGCTGCGGCGCGCGGGTCGACACTGCGGGGCCGGAACTGGCCGGCACCGCCACTTGGCCTCGCGCCGCCGCTTCCAGACGCTCGAGCAGACCGGAGGTCGTAGCGGAGCCTTCTGCAGTCGCGTCGCGACCGGCAGCCTGCAACAGTTTGCCGACGCTATCGACCGCGTGGTGCAGGAGATCCAGCAGCGCTGGGGAAAGCGCGAGCCGATCCTGCTTCAGCGCCGAGAACACGCTTTCGGCCGCCTGGCAGACCGACTCGATCTCGGTCAGACCCACGGCGCGCGCCGCGCCCTTCAGACTGTGCGCTTCGCGGAACACGGTTTCGACCACCCTCATCCGCTCCCCGGACACCGCGGCCCGCTCGAGCTCGATCAGGCCGGAGGAAAGCGCCTGAATGTGCTCCGCGGCCTCGACCTTGAAAGTCGCCAGCAGCTTCTTCCGGAAGGCGTCGTTTTTTTGGGCCATCTGCCTGGCGCGCTGCCTCGGTCTGCGTCACACCCGGTACTGTTCCACGAGGCCCTTGAGCTTCTGGCCCAGGCCGTGCAGG
>CAZXAR010000035.1:0-25140 GCA_964638135.1 uncultured Enterobacteriaceae bacterium
GGCTAGGCGGGCGTCAGGCCGCGGAGTGCCGTGCGCGCGCGATCAACTGCTCCAGGCGGGCTCGAACCGCGAGGACCTTGCTCGCGTACTGCGAATTCGGCTCGTCGAGGGCGCCGGCGTACACCTGGAGCGCGGTTTCGATCTCTCCGAAGCGACCCAGATATTCGCGCAGGATCTGGGTGCCAACCCGGATGTTGATTTCCGGATCGAGCAGCGCCGGTTCCCCGCCGTGCTCGAACAGCTTGTCCTGATGATACTTCGGCAACACCTGCATCAGGCCCTTGGCGCCGAGGAGGCTCTCGGCCACGGGATTGAACCGCGACTCGATCGCGACAACGGCAAGAATCAGAAGCGGGTCGACCCGATGCTCGGCGCCTGCGCGGTACGCGCTGGAAACGAACGAGGCGATCGCCTCTTCGGCCACCCGGTAGCGCCTGGAAATGAATTCCACGACCGCGCGCTGCTCGCGCTCGCGTACCCGGGCGACGATTTCGATGCGCTGCGAAGCGGGATGGCTGCTGCGGGTCGCGGGGCCGGTGGTCAGCCGTGCCTGCACGGGCGCGGCGTCCTCCGGCTCATCGGTCGCGGGCGTCCCGCCCGGGGCGGCAACCGCAACCAGCAAGGCAAGGCCGACGAGCGCAAAGAATCCGCGCGCTACGATAAAGACGCGCAGTGGGGTGGAAAAGCCGCTAACTTGCAGCGAACGGCTCGGTGCTTCCATTGGGCACCTCCATTTTCATGACGCCGCGTACCGGCTTCCCGCACCCGAGGCGGCCCCGCTTGGTGAGCGGGCCGATTGGCGGGGAAGGAATCCAGGCTGAGGGATCGCAGGAATGAGCCTGGACGATGCTGCACTGGGAACAGGACTCTGACCCCGCATGCTGCGTCAGATAAGACGGCTGCGGCATCTGATATTGCGACGCAGCAACGCGCAATTATTGCATATTCTGCATATATGTCAAATACTTCCTGAAATGCCGGCGACGTCGGTCGACGGTCTTCGCCAGCCGGATAGCCGCCCGGGCAGGGAGAACGGATCAGCGTCGCCGCGGGGTACAATTCCTTTGCTGTCCGGCGCTTCAGGGCGCGGCGCACGATTGAAGCGAAGCCGCGGACGCCCGGGTCTCCCAGTGCGAACGGAATGACCAAGGCAGTCCGCTGAGCTTCAAAAAGCCCGGCGAGGGGCTCACGCCCCTCGCCCGAATCCCGCTCGGTTCCCGGTTACGGCCGGGAGCCGGTGGGAAACGGCCATGCGGCCGCCGGATTCAGCGCGGTTCTCGCGCCGGGGGTCGCAGCGGTGGACGGCGGCGTTGCAGGCGCTGCCGTCGCAGGTGCCGCAGGTCGAGCCTCAGGTTTTGCGGGCTTTGCTGACGCCTTTTTCTTCTTCTTGGCTGGTTTCTTTTTCTTGGCGGCTTTTTTCTTGCCCGCTGCCTTTTTGGCTACCTTCTTCTTCGAGGATTTCTTCTTCTTCGATGCTTTCTTCTTCTTCTTTTTCTTCGCGGTTTTCTTGCCCTTTTTCTTCGTTGCCATAGCGATCTCCTAGTTGAGTTGCGAAAAGAGCCCGACCCGTTGGGTCGGACTATTCAACCGCCCGCGGAACTCGCATTCCGCGACCGGGTTGAATTCTTCAGAATGGCGCATCAGCCACCGCTCCCTGCCAGCAGGTCCCGGTACAGGATGTCCGGATCGAGCCGGATGCCGCCCTCCCAGGTGACCGTTGCCGTTTCGGGATCCACGCTCACCTTCTCGAATTCGCGCACGTCGCGCCACATCCGGAAGGCGCCGATCTCGAGGAGGTTGCCGAGGAATACGCGTCCCTCGAGCCCGTCGTCGAACCGGATCCACAGCTTATAGTCCTCTTCCGCCTTGCATGCCGTGACTCGATGCATTGTCGATGCTCCGCCGAGGAAACGCGCCGGGCTCAGTCCCAGCTCAGCGCGCCTCCGGTCTGATATTCGATCACCCGCGTCTCGAAAAAATTCCGCTCCTTTTTCAGGTCGATCATCTCGCTCATCCACGGGAAGGGATTCACCGCTCCCGCATAAAGCGGGTCGAGGCCGATCTGCTGGCAGCGCCGGTTGGCGATGTAGCGCAGGTACTCCTTGAACATCGGCGCGTTCAGGCCGAGGACGCCGCGAGGCATCGTGTCCTCCGCGTACCGGTACTCCAGCTCGACCGCTTTCGCGAACAGCTGCTGCAACTCGTCGCGGAACTGCGGGGTCCAGAGCTGGGGGTCCTCGAGCTTGATCTGATTCACCACGTCGATGCCGAAATTGCAGTGCATCGATTCGTCGCGCAGGATGTACATGTACTGCTCGGCGGCGCCGGTCATCTTGTTCTGGCGGCCGAGCGCCAGGATCTGCACGAAGCCCACATAGAAAAACAAGCCTTCCATCAGGCAGGAGAACACCACCAGGCTCTTCAGCAGCTTCTGGTCGGCCTCCGGCGTACCGGTCCGGAACGACGGGTCGGTCAGCGTGTCGATGAACGGAATCAGGAACTCGTCCTTGTCGCGGATCGACGGCACCTCGTGGTAGGCGTTGAAGACCTCTCCTTCCTCGAGATCCAGGCTTTCCACGATGTACTGGTACGCGTGCGTGTGGATCGCCTCTTCGAACGCCTGGCGCAGCAGGTACTGGCGGCACTCGGGCGCGGTGATGTGCCGATAGGTGCCGAGCACGATGTTGTTGGCCGCGAGAGAATCGGCCGTAACGAAGAATCCCAGGTTTCGCCGCACGATCCGGCGCTCGTCCTCGTTCAGGCCGGCCGGGTCCTTCCACAGCGCGATGTCCCGGCTCATGTTGATCTCCTGCGGCATCCAGTGGTTGGCGCACGCCGACAGGTACTTTTCCCACGCCCACCGGTACTTGAGCGGAACGAGCTGGTTGACGTCGGCCTTGGAATTGATGATGCGCTTGTCCTCGACCCGGATCCGCCGGAACGGGTTGCCGGCGGCGAAGCGCTCGTCCCTGCCCGCGGAGGCCGGAACGAAGCCGCTTGCCGGCCGCAGTGCGAGCCCGGCGATCGAGCCCAAGGGTCCGTCTTGGTCAAAGCTCAGCATGGCTCCCCCCGCAGGCGCGGTCCGGGCGCGACGGTTCCGGCCCTACTGGCACGCTTCGCACTCCGGATTGCCGATAGAGCAGAAATTGCTCTCGGCGTCCGTCGCCGCCGCACCGGTCGTCGCGGCCGCGGCGGGGACCGCGTTGAGCTGCCCCGCCCTCACCGTCGACTTCTCGGCATGCGTGGCCCCCAGCGCGCGCAGATAATAGGTGGTCTTCAGCCCGCGGCGCCACGCCAGCTTGTAGGTCTCGTCGAGCTTGCGGCCCGATGCGCCGGCCATATAGATGTTGAGCGACTGCGACTGGTCGATCCATTTCTGTCGCCTCGCCGCCGCCTCCACCAGCCACTTGGGCTCGATTTCGAATGCCGCGGCGTACAGCTGCCGCAACTCCGCCGGCACGCGGTCGATCCGGCCGAGATTGCCGTCGAAATATTTCAGGTCCGCGATCATGACCTCGTCCCACAGCCCGATGTGCCTGAGGTCCGAAACGAGGTACTCGTTGACGACGGTGAATTCACCCGAAAGGTTGGACTTCACGTACAGGTTCTGGTAGGTCGGCTCGATGGAAGCCGAAACGCCGACGATGTTCGCGATGGTGGCAGTGGGTGCGATGGCGAGGCAGTTGGAATTGCGCATGCCGTGGCCGCGGATCCGCTCGCGCAGCGAGCTCCAGTCGAGCGTCGCCGAGCGATCCACCTCGACGTAGCCGCCCCGCTCGCTCGCCAGAAGATCGAGGGTGTCGGGCGGCAGGATGCCCTGCGCCCACAACGAGCCCGCGAAGGACGGATACGGGCCGCGTTCCTCGGCCAGCTCGGTCGAGGCCCAGTAGGCGGCGAAGGCGACCATCTCCATGGAGCGATCGGCGAATTCCACGGCCTGCTTCGAGGCGTACGGGATGCGCAGTCGATGCAGGCAGTCCTGAAAGCCCATGATTCCGAGCCCCACCGGTCGGTGCCGCAGGTTGGAATTGCGCGCCTTGGGCACCGCGTAATAGTTGATGTCGATGACGTTGTCGAGCATTCGCATCGCGCTGCGTATGGTCTTTCGCAGCTTCGCGAAATCCAGTCCCCGGTCCGTCATATGCGCGACCAGGTTCACCGAGCCGAGATTGCATACGGCGATCTCGTCCTTCGACGTGTTCAGGGTGATCTCGGTGCACAGGTTGCTGCTGTGCACGGTGCCTGCGTGCTGCTGCGGGCTGCGCAGGTTGCACGGATCCTTGAACGTGATCCAGGGATGGCCGGTCTCGAAAAGCATCGACAGCATCTTGCGCCAGAGCTGCTGCGCGGGAAGCTTCTTGAACAGGCGGATTTCCCCGCGGGCAACCTTTTGCTCGCAGGCGGTGTACGCCTGCTCGAACGCCTTGCCGCAACGTTCGTGCAGTTCGGGCACGTCGGAGGGCGAGAACAGCGTCCATTCCCCGTTCTCGATCACGCGCTTCATGAACAGGTCCGGAATCCAGTTCGCCGTGTTCATGTCGTGCATGCGCCGCCGGTCGTCGCCGGTGTTCTTGCGCAGCTCCAGGAACTCCTCGATGTCGAGGTGCCAGGTCTCGAGATACGAGCACACGGCCCCCTTTCGCTTGCCGCCCTGGTTCACGGCGACCGCGGTGTCGTTCACGACCTTGAGGAAGGGGACCACGCCCTGGCTCTTGCCATTGGTGCCCTTGATGTACGCGCCGAGCGCCCGCACCGGCGTCCAGTCGTTCCCCAGCCCCCCGGCGTACTTTGCAAGCAGGGCGTTCTCCTTGATCGCCTCGTAGATGCCTTCCAGGTCGTCCGCTACGGTACTGAGGTAGCACGACGAGAGCTGCGAACGCAGGGTGCCCGAGTTGAACAGGGTCGGCGTCGAACTCATGAATTCGAACTTCGAGAGCACGTTGTAGAACTCGATGGCGCGCTCCTCCCGGGACCGCTCGTTCAGGGCGAGGCCCATCGCCACGCGCATGAAGAATGCCTGCGGCAGCTCGATGCGCCGTCCGCGCACGTGCAGGAAATAGCGGTCGTACAGGGTCTGCAGGCCGAGGTAGCCGAACTGCAGATCGCGGTCCGCGTCCAGCGCCCGCCCGAGACGCTCAAGATCGAACTCGGCGAGCTTCGGATCCAGCCGCTCCGCCGCGATTCCGGTGCGGATGAACTCCGGAAAGTAGGCCGCGTAGCGGCCCGGCATCGTTTCCGGCCCGACTTCCTCTCCCAGAATCTCCAGACGGATGGTGTGCAGCAGCAGCCGGGCGGTAACGTAGCTGTTCGCCGGGTCCTTCTCGATCAGTGCCCGCGCGGCCAGAATCGCGGACTTGCGCACCTCTTCCATGGGCACGCCGTCGTACAGGTCCCGGAGCGTGGCCTCGACGATCGCCGATCGGTCGGTATTGCGCTCCAGCCCGGCGCAGGCGGAATCGACGAGTTTTCCAAGCGCCGCGGCGTCGAGCGGCTTGCGGGTCCCGTTCTCGAGAACGTGCAGCGCCGGCGGCGGACCCTGCTTGTCGCGCGCCGCCTTCTCCTCGGCCCGGGCCTTGGCACGCTCCTCGCGGTACAGCACGTAGGCGCGGGCGACATCGTGCTCGCCCGAGCGCATCAGCGCAAGTTCCACCTGGTCCTGGATGTCCTCGATATGGAACGTACCGCCCTGCGGCTGGCGTCTCCTCAGGGCGCCGACCACGCCGTCGGTGAGCGATCCGACCAGATCGCGCACGCGCGCGGACGCCGCGCCCTGGTTGCCGTTGACGGCCAGGAACGCCTTCGTCATGGCAACCGAAATCTTGGTCGGCTCGAATCCGACCACCGCGCCGTTGCGGCGGATGACCTTGTAATCGGCAAACGGACTGCGGGGCGACAGGCTCGCTGCCGGCACGGCAGCCCGCGGCGCACCCGACAGCGCGTTTTCCTGAGCGATCTGCATCCCTTCGTCTCCCCGCTCCTTGCCCCGCGGTCCGGACAGCGCCGCGCACCGTCCCGACTGAAACTACTATATCTAGTACCCGGATACCAAACCGAAACTAATGCTAGTGCACGCAATGTACTCGCGCAAAAAAGAATTTGCAAGCGGCGGCGGCGCGCGCGATTCGGCGGCGGCGAAAAGCGCGCGCCCTTCAGGCGCGCGCGAGGTCGATGAAAAAGCGAAACCAGTCGAACCGGCCGCCGGGGTCGCTCTTGCGCCCCGGCGCGACATCGCTGTGGGCGGCAATCTCCCGTAGCGGCAGCACCGCGCAAAGTGCGCGCACGAGTGCGCCGAGTCGCACGTACTGCGGCTCGGCGAAGCGATGCTCGCCGGTTCCCTCGAGCTCGACTCCGACCGAGAAATCGTTGCAGCGCTCGCGACCGCGCCAGCGCGAGGCGCCGGCGTGCCAGGCGCGCCGATGGACCGGCACGAACTGCACGAGCTCGCCATCGCGCCGCACCAGGAAGTGGGCCGATACGCGGAGCGAACCCAGATCACGGAACGAGGGATGTGCGCCCGGCTCAAGCCGGTTCGTGAGCAGGCGTTCGATCGCCGGGCCGCCGAACTCGCCCGGTGGCAGGCTGATCGCGTGCAGCACGAGCAGTGTTACGGCGCAATCGCGCGGGCGATCATCGCAGTTCGGCGAGGGAACCTGTCTGGCGTCGACGTGCAGGCCGTCGGGGCCGATCCCCGTCACGCGCCGTGGCTGCCGGCGCCGGGTTCACGGATGCCCAGTCGCTGCATGCGATAGCGCAGCGCCCGGAACGTGATGCCGAGGAGTTTCGCCGCGGCGGTGCGGTTGAATCCGGTCTTCGCCAGCGCCTCCAGGATCGCCTTGCGCTCGACCCCGTCCAGATACTCGGGCAGGGACTCGCCCGATTCCCGCCCGGCCTCGAGCGGAGGTCCGAGGTTCAGGTCGCCGGCACCGATTTCATCGGTATTCGACAGCGCGAGCGCGCGCTCGAGCGCGTTTTCGAGTTCCCGCACGTTGCCTGGAAACCCGTACCCCATCAGTTCCTCGATGGCGTCGGGCCCGAGCCGCGCCGTGCGCCTGCCGTTCAACTGCCCGAGGCGCGCCAGGATTTCGGCGGCGATCAAGGGGATGTCCTCGCGGCATTCCCGGAGCGGTGGCATCTTCACTTCGATCACGTTCAGGCGGTAGAAAAGGTCCTGGCGAAACTGGCCCGCTGCAACCAGCGCGGCCAGATTCTGGTGCGTGGCGCAGATAAGCCGCACGTCGACCGGCTCTTCCTGCGTGGCGCCGACCTTGCGTACCCGCTTTTCCTGGATCGCGCGCAGCAGTTTCACCTGCATCGAGAGCGGCAGTTCGGCCACTTCGTCGAGAAACAGCGTTCCGCCGTTCGCCGCCTGGAAAAATCCTTCGCGGTCCCGTTCCGCGCCGGTGAACGCGCCCTTGCGGTAGCCGAAGAACTCGCTCTCCATCAGCTGCTCCGGAAGCGCACCGCAATTGACCGGAACGAACGGCCGCTCGCGGCGGGCACCGTTCGAATGGATCAGCCGGGCGGCGAGTTCCTTGCCGCTGCCCGACTCCCCCGAGATGTAGACCGGCGCCTGGGTGCGCGCAAGCTTGGCAAGGGTCTCGCGCACCGCCCGCAGCGGCGCGCTCTCGCCAAGCAGCGACGGCGCGTCGCCCGCCGCCTCGGCGCGCTCGGGCAACGACAGCGCCGACTTGACAAGCACGCGAAGCTGCTCGAGCCCGATCGGCTTGGACACGTAATCGAACGCGCCCGCCTTCAGCGCGGCGACCGCGTTCTCGGCGCTGCCGTGTGCGGTGATGACCGCAACCGGCAGATCGCGGGTAAGACCGGCGATGTGGCGCACCAGCTCCAGGCCTTCCCCATCCGGAAGCCGCATGTCCGTCAGGCACAGATCGAAGCGTGCGCTCTCCAGCCGTTCGCGCGCCTCGCCGACCGAGCCCGCCGTGTCCACGTCGAGACCCATCTTGAGCAGCGTCAGCTCGAGCAATTCGAGGATATCGGGCTCGTCGTCCACCACCAGGACGCGACCGATGCGTGCCGCCTCGGCGCGCTCGCCCCGCTTCAAGCCCGTGCCTCCCGGCACGTGATTCGGAAGTGCGCGCCCGGCATGTCGTTCACGTATTCGAGCCGCGCGCGATTGGCGGCGCACAGCTCCCGGGCGAGATAGAGCCCGAGGCCGGTTCCCTTGCTGTCCGTGGTGAAGAAGGGTTCGAACAGTTTTGCCTGATCCGCCGGCGTGACTCCGGGACCGTTGTCGATCACGTTCAATTCTACTTGATCGGCGAGCGAACGCAGCTCGATGCGCACGCTGCGCGGCTCGGGCTTGGCGTAGCGGACCGCGTTGCGCATCAGGTTCCACAGCACCTGGCGCAGATGCTCACGGTCGAACTCGACCGCGCCCTCGCGGCCGGCGTCCAGCACGAAGCGCTGGCTCGGCACCGATTCGTTCGCGGCGAAATCCTCCACGAACGCGGGCATCCAGGTGCGGAGATCGATCCGCTCTCCGGCAATGCGGTCGCGGCGATTGAGCTGCATGATGTCCGAAACCAGGCGGTCCAGACGCCGCGTGTTGTCGCGGATGATGCGCGTGATGCGCTCGCGATCCTCCCCCCCGGTTCCCTCCTCGATCAGGTCGACGGCGTGGCTGATCGCGGAAAGCGGATTGCGGATCTCGTGCGCGATGTTGGCCGTGAGCCGGCCGAGCGCGGCAAGCTTGAGTTGCCGGGCTTGCTCGCGCGAACGCGTGACGTCCTCGAGGAAGAGGACCGTGAAGCTCTCGCCTTCGCCGCTTTCGGCCAGCCGGACGCGCAGTTCGCGCCCGCGAACGTCGACATCGGCCGGCGGACTCCAGGTCCTGCCCTCGCGCAAGGCGCGCCAGGCCTCGCCCCACCCCGGCACCAGCTGCGAGAAATCGGCGCCGACCAGGGACTCGACGCCCAGCAGGCGCTGTGCCTGCGGATTGTGCTGCATTACGCGTCCGTCGCGGTCCAGCACCAGGACGCCGTCCTGCATGTCGGCAATCACCATCTGATTGACCCGCGTCTGGTTCTCCAGCTCCTGCCCGCGCTGGCGCGCCAGCCACTCGCTTGCCGAGACGCGTTGCGCAAGCCAGCTCGTCACGCCGGCGCTGGCGAAGCAGCCGATCGCGAGCAGTCCAGGCTGCAGATAGTTCGCCTCGGGCGCGTCGAGGACGAATACCCAGTGGCTCTGTTCCAGCAGCAGCGCAATCGCAGCGACCGCCGCATACAGCAGCGCCAGCCGCCGCGGCGCGACCAGTGCCGCACCGATGAGGGAAATCAGCAGCATGATCCCCAGGCCGCTGCGAATGCCTCCGCTTGCGAACATGAGCAGCGTGATCGCGGCGATATCGGTGAAGGCGTGCAGCGAGAGCTGCAGATTGAACTTCTCGTGCCAGCCCCGCAGCAGCCAGTGATACGCGATGCCGAAAACGAGGTAGGCGCCAGCGACCCCACGAAAGATGTCGATCCGGTGCGAGCCAAGATTGAACGTGTCGCCGTAGATCGCCGAGATCGCGAGGAACAGCGCCCCGACCACGATCCGGTACAGGTTGAAATACCGCAGCGAGATCCAGAACGATTCCGGCTGGGACCCGTCGCTGCCGACCGGGGGCGAGTGCGGCGGTGCGTCCATCACTCGTCGCGCGGTCCGAGCCGCGCATGTTCTTCGCTGCAATATCGGAGGCTGCCGGCACTGCGCGACTCCGCGCGCGGCAGATGCACGCCGCAATGCGCGCAACGCACCAGCTCGCCGAGCGCCTCCGCCTGCCCCGGACCCGAGTCGCGTCGGGCGCGGCCGCCGAGCGCGGCTCTGACCAGCCAGACCAGCACCAGCAGAGCGACCACGAGCAGGAGGAAACGGCCCATCGCCCGATTATTATGCGCGCACCGCAACGAGGGGGAAAATGGTCGGGGTGACTGGATTTGAACCAGCGACTCCTGCGTCCCGAACGCAGTACTCTACCAGGCTGAGCTACACCCCGAGGCCGGTGGCGCGGCTAGTGCCGGCGCGTCACGGAAAAGGCGGCCAATTCTAGCAGAGAATCCCTCTGCGCCGAGTGCGGAACCGCCTCCAGCGCGCGTCGTGCCGCGTCCACCTCGCGGCGCGCGGTCTCGCGCGCGTACTCGAGCGCGCAGGTGGCCTGGATCGCGGCGAGCACCTGCGGAAAATCGTCCCGCCCCCCGTTGACGATCGCGCGTCGCACGGTCGCCGCCTGTTCCGCCGTTCCGGCCGCCATGGCGCGAATGAGCGGCAGCGTCGGCTTGCCCTCGCCGAGATCGTCGCCGAGACTCTTGCCGATCTCCCGGGCGTCGCCCGAATAGTCGAGCACGTCGTCGATCAGCTGGAACGCCGTCCCGACGTGCATGCCGTAGCCCGCCAGGCCCGACTCGACCTCCGCCGGCACGCCGGCGAGCACGCCGCCAAGCTGCGCCGCTGCTTCGAACAGCTTCGCGGTCTTGCGCCGGATGACCTCCAGGTAGCTCACCTCGTCCACGTCGGCGTTGTGGCAGTTCATGAGCTGAAGCACTTCGCCCTCCGCGATGGTGTTGGTAGCGTCGGCCAGCACGCGCATCACGCGCATGCTGTCCACGCCCACCATCATCTGAAACGCACGCGAATAGAGAAAGTCGCCCACCAGGACCGATGCGGCGTTGCCGAATTCCGCATTGGCGGTCCTGCGGCCGCGACGCAGATGGGATTCGTCGACCACATCGTCGTGCAGCAGCGTCGCGGTATGAATGAATTCGATCACCGCGGCGAGCTCGAAGCGCGCGTCGCCGCGATAGCCGACCGCCCCGGCGGCCAACAGGAGCAACGCCGGCCGCAGCCGCTTGCCTCCCGCGCTGATGATGTACTCGGCCACCTGGCGGATCAGCACCACGTCCGAGGCGAGCCGCGCGCGAATCACTTCGTCGACGCGTCGCATGTCCGCGGCGACCGAAGCGAGGAAAGGGAGGGTTTCCATCGGGCGGGGCGCGAAGCTTAGCACACGAACCTTTGACGGACGAAGGCGAAATCTCCTATAATTCAAAGCCTTTGCAGATCAACACGCGGGTCATTTTCCATGTATGCAGTTCTGAAGTCCGGCGGCAAGCAATACCGGGTCAAGGAGGGCGAGTCGATTCGCGTCGAGACGCTGCCCGCCAAGGTCGGCAGCGCGGTTTCCTTCGCGGAGGTGTTGATGCTCGGCGAGGGCGAAAGCGCGCGCATCGGCGAACCTTACATCGCTGGCGCGCGAGTCAATGCGACCGTCGTTTCGCACGGCCGGGGCGAAAAGGCAAAGATCTTCAAGCTTCGCCGTCGCAAGCATTACCAGAAGACCCAGGGGCACCGCCAGTCGTACACTGAGGTGCGCATCGACGGCATCGTCTCGCAGGAGTAATTCATGGCACACAAGAAGGCAGGCGGCAGTTCGCGCAACGGGCGCGACTCGCAGGCAAAGCGCCTCGGAGTGAAGGTGTTCGGCGGGGAGCGCGTCAATGCCGGTCAGATTCTGGTACGCCAGCGCGGCACGCGGGTGCACGCGGGCCGGAATGTCGGCATCGGCCGCGATCACACGCTCTTCGCGATGGTCTCCGGCCACGTGCAATACGCCGTCCGGGGCGAGGGAAGCAACAAGACGGTCAGCATCGTACCCGCCTAGAGCCGGCGTCCGGCTCCGCCGAAGGCCCTGTCGCAGTCGACAGGGCTTTTGTGTTTCCTACGCGAGCGTACCGCCTCCCCGGCCCATGAAATTCATCGACGAGGCGAGGATACAGGTGCACGCCGGCAAGGGCGGCGACGGCAGCGCCGCGTTCCGGCGCGAGAAATACGTCCCGCGCGGAGGCCCTGCGGGCGGCGACGGCGGGCGCGGTGGCAGCGTCTGGGCGGTCGCGGATCGCAACATCAATACGCTTGTGGACTACCGTTTCGCCCGCATTCATCGCGCCCAGGACGGCGAGAGCGGACGCGGCTCGGATCAGTACGGCCGTGCGGGCCGGGACATCGAGCTGAGGATGCCGGTCGGCACCATCGTTCGCGATGCAGAAAGCGATGAGTTCGTCGCCGATCTCGCGGCGCATGGCGCGCGCGCCCTGCTTGCCCAGGGCGGACGCGGCGGACTGGGCAATCTCCACTTCAAGTCGAGCGTCAACCGTTCGCCGCGCCAGTTCACGCGCGGTGGTCCCGGCGAGAGCCGCGAGCTCGCGCTCGAGCTGCGGGTGCTGGCCGATGTCGGCCTGCTCGGGCTGCCCAACGCCGGCAAATCCACTTTCCTTCGCGCCGTATCCAGCGCGCGTCCCAAGGTGGCCGATTACCCCTTCACCACCCTCGATCCGTCGCTGGGCGTCGTGCGAATCGGCCATGACGCGAGTTTCGTCATCGCCGACATTCCCGGACTCATCGAGGGCGCTGCCGAGGGCGCCGGGCTCGGGCACCAGTTCCTGCGCCACCTGGGGCGTACCCGATTGCTGCTGCACCTGATCGACGTCGCCCCGCTCGACCTCTCGGATCCCGCGCGTGGCGTCCGCGCGATCGCGCGCGAACTGAAGAAGTACGACGAATCGCTGTACCGCAAGCCGCGTTGGCTCGTGTTCAACAAGGTCGATCTCGCATCCGATTCAGACGCCCGCATCCGGGCCATTCTGCGCACGCTGCGCTGCAAACGTCCCTGGTTCAGGATTTCCGCGCTGACGGGAGACGGCTGCCGCGAACTGGTCCGGGCGGCCTACCACTTCCTCGCGGCCGAGGCGAGGGCAGCGGTCCGCCGCGCGGCCTGACGCGATGTCGCACCCCGTTGCCACGGCGAAAACGCTCGTAGTGAAGGTCGGCTCTTCGCTCGTGACCAACGAGGGGCGCGGGCTGGACCGCGAATCGATCGCGCGTTGGGCGAGCCAGATCGCGCAACTGCACGGCGCGGGAAAGCGCTGCATTCTGGTCTCCTCCGGAGCCATTGCGGAGGGTATGCAGCGGCTTGGCTGGACCCGCCGTCCACACGCCATGCACGAATTGCAGGCGGCCGCGGCGATCGGCCAGATGGGCCTGGTGCAATGCTACGAGAGCTGCTTCCGGGATCACGGGCTCGCGACCGCGCAAGTGCTTCTCACCCACGCCGACATGGTCGACCGCCAGCGCTACCTCAACGCCCGCTCGACGCTGCGAACCCTGCTCGGCCTCGGCGTCATTCCGGTGATCAACGAGAACGACACCGTGGTCACGGACGAAATCCGGTTCGGAGACAACGACACGCTCGGGGCGCTGGTCACCAATCTGGTGGAAGCCGACGCGCTCGTAATCCTCACCGACCAGTCCGGTCTTTACGAGGCAGACCCGCGCCGCCATCCTGCCGCCACGCTCCTTGCCGAAGCGAAGGCGGGCGACGCGCGCCTCGAGGTCATGGCGGGCGGGGCGGGAACGGGCATCGCCAAGGGGGGCATGATCAGCAAGGTGCTCGCCGCGAAGCGGGCGGCGCGCAGCGGGGCGCATACCGTGATTGCCTCCGGACGCGAACCGGACGTGCTGTTGCGGCTGGCCGCGGGCGAGCGGATCGGAACGCTGCTTTTCGCCCAGACCCAACCCATCGCGGCGCGCAAACAGTGGCTGGCCGATCATCTGAACGTAGTCGGGCACCTGCGGCTCGATGCGGGTGCCGTGAACGCACTGGTGCATAGCGGCAAGAGCCTGCTGCCGATCGGCGTCACCGGCATCGCGGGCGACTTCGAGCGCGGCGAAGTCGTGGCTTGCGAGGATCCGCAGGGTCGCGAAGTCGCACGCGGGCTGGTCAATTATTCCGCCGCGGAAACGCGGCTCATCATGCAGCGCCCCTCGAGCGAGATCGAATCGCTGCTCGGCTACGTGGACGAGCCCGAGCTCATCCACCGGGACAATTTAGTCCTGCTCTAGTTCTTGCCCGGTAGCGTGGACACTGCGCCGGATTGGGGATGGCCGCCGCGCCGCAGCGCCTCGATCCCTTCGGCGATGTCGAAGATCGGAATTCTCTGCGGGCAGAAATAGTCCCGCCACAAGGCGTGATGCCAGCGCTGCACGCTCTTCGGCTCGATTTGCCGCCACTCCGACGGGCGCGCCGCCCACGTGCCGCCGGATCGCCCGTACGCGTAGATCCGGTAGAGGCCGTTCTTGCACCGGATCCCCTCGTAGGTCACGTTTTCCGCGCCGGACGCACTTCTCGCGAGCAGCGTGTAGCGCACCACCCCGTCGGGCCCGACGGAGAGCGCGCCCTGGTCGATGAAGAACCTGAAGCTCGTAGCCGCGCTGACGTAGAACTCGACCAGGTTCTCGGGCCTGGGGTAGGCGGGCAGCTTGAACCCGCTCTCGGTCCAGCCGCGCTCTTCGTACTCGATTTCCCAATCCGATTTCGGCTGCGCCGCGGCAAGCGCCGCGCAAAAAAGCAGCGGCAGCGGCGCGAGGCGCTTCAAGAAAGGTCGCCGGCGAGCGCGGACCGCGTCGCGGGGCTGAGCCGAACCTCGCTGCGGTAGTTCGGATGATCGACGCCGACGAGCACGCCCGCCCCCTGCCGCAGCGCCTCGCGCATCTCGCCGCTCAGCTCGAAGCGCAGGAAATGCACCGACGAGGTCTTCACGTCGTCCTCTCGCGGCAGGTCTTCGTCCGCGATCGCCGGCACCCGTTTGCACCCGTCCACCTGCACCCAGACGCGGTCCTCGATCCCAATCAATTCCGCGAGGCGCCGCCGCCGTTCCTCTTCGTCGGGATATTCCAGCAGCATTGTCGCCTTCCAGTTGCTGCCGTCCGGAATGAGGGGGTTGTAGGTCTCGAGCTCGTCCCGGATGGCCTCCTCCTCGAAAATGCGTTCGATCCGCAGCATCTCCTGGACCTGATAGCGGATCGTGAGCTCGTCCTCGAACAGAAGGGTCAGGTTGGCGCCCAGGTGCACCGTACGGTGCTTCTTGTGCTCCATGACGCGGGCGCGGAACTCGTTCCTCGCCCGCGCATAGTCTTCCAGCGAGAGCAGGCTCCCGCGCCCGATCGGCGCCATGCGCGGTCCTTCGACCGACGTTGCCGCGGCGTTCATTCGACCAGCGCGTCGAGTGCCTTCTGGAAGCGGTTCGCATGCGAGCGTTCGGCTTTCGCCAGCGTTTCGAACCAGTCGGCGATCTCGCCGAAGCCTTCCTCGCGCGCCACCTTCGCCATGCCGGGGTACATGTCGGTGTACTCGTGCGTCTCGCCCGCAATCGCCGCCTGGAGGTTGAGGCGGGTCTTGCCGATCGGCTTGTCGGTCGCCGGATCGCCAACCACCTCCAGGTACTCGAGATGTCCGTGCGCGTGGCCGGTTTCGCCCTCCGCGGTGGAGCGGAACACGGCCGCCACGTCATTCTGACCCTCGACGTCGGCTTTGGCAGCGAAGTAGAGGTAACGCCGGTTGGCCTGCGATTCGCCGGCAAACGCTGCCTTGAGATTTTCGTGGGTCTTGGTTCCCTTCAGTTGCATCGTCGTCTCCTGTCGGAATGTGCTCTTTGGAAGCCCAACCTTAACGCCCCCAAGGCGATTGATCAAATTGAATCTCGCAATGCTTTCGATTGAGATGGCCTATATTTATGCGCTACGGCCCAGCGCGCCTTCGATTTCCGAAAATGTGCGCGCGACCTCGCCGCCGGTCTGCAGCGCCAGCCCGAGCTGGCGTGCAATTTGCGAGAGCGAAAAGATGCCCCGCACCATGGAGCGCTGCAATTGCCTGTCGAGCGGACCTTTCGCCGGCACGATGTCGTGGTCCACGACCAGGGCGTGCTGCCGCCCCGCGCGACGCAGCGTCTCCAGAACGTGCCCGACGCGTGCGCCCTCGACATCGGACAGGCTGAGCACTTCGACGTTGCCGGCGGGCGCCATCACGTCCGCGACCGTGAGTTCGTCGTGCTTCATGCCGCGCTCCATCGCGATCTGAACCGGCTTCTCGCCCAGGATATCGCTCGCGGTGACCACGCCGAGCACCGCTTCGCGCTCGTCCACGACCAGAAGCAATCGCACGCCGCGTGCGATCATGAACGCGTTGGCGCCGTCGAGCGGCGCATGCGGACGGATCGTCGCCGGGCTCGTGAGAAGCAGATCGGTCATCGCCGCCAGCGCCGGAGACTCCAGGCCGACGCGCACCGGCCGCGCCTGGGTCGGGCGGCGGAAGCCCGCGCCCTCGCCCAGCTCACGAATCGGAAGTGCCTGGTACTGCCTCTCCATGGACGAGCCCCTGGCGCCTCGCCCGGAGGCGCCGGTCGGAGTTCAGGAATCGGTACAGCTCGGTCAGCGCCTGCCGGTAGACCTCGCGCTTGAACTCGATCACGGCTTCGAGCGGCACCCAGTAATCGTGCCAGCGCCAGGCGTCGAATTCCGGATGGCCGCTCGCCCGCAGCTTGACATCGCAGTTGCGCCCGACCAGGCGCAGCAGGTACCAGATCTGCTTCTGGCCGCGGTACGTGCCGCGCCAGTCGCGCCGGATCCACTTCTCCGGCACTTCGTAACGGAGCCAGTGACGCGTGCGCCCGAGGATCCGGACATGATCCGGTCTCAGCCCGATTTCCTCCTCGAGCTCGCGATACATCGCCCCTACCGGCGACTCCCCGGGCTTGATGCCGCCCTGCGGGAACTGCCACGCATGCTGATGAACGCGCTTGCCCCAGAACACCTCGTTGCGCCGATTTGTGAGGATGATGCCCACATTGGGCCGGTAGCCATCCCTGTCGAGCATGGCAACACCACGTAAGCTAGAATTCCTGCTGCATTTTTCCATAGCCCTGCACCAAAGACAACGCCGCACGGCGGTCGCTGCGCCGCCGGCCCCGAGCGATGCGGACCTCGCAATTCTTCATCGGCACGATCAAGGAAGCACCGGCCGAGGCCGAACTCGTCAGCCACAAGCTGATGCTGCGCGCCGGTCTCATCCGCAGGCTCGGCTCGGGGTTGTATACCTGGATGCCGCTCGGCCTGCGGGTTCTGCGCAAGGTGGAGTCCGTCGTGCGCGAGGAGATGAATCGCGCCGGGGCACTCGAAGTGCAGATGCCCTGCGTGATCCCGGCCGAGCTGTGGCACGAGAGCGGTCGCTGGGAGGCGTTCGGCCCCCAGATGCTCAGGATCCGGGATCGGCACGAGCGCGATTTCCTGTTCGGGCCGACCCACGAAGAAGTGATCACCGACATCGTCCGGCGTGAAGTCCGCAGCTACCGGCAGCTGCCGCTGCACTTCTACCAGATCCACACGAAATTCCGCGACGAGATCCGGCCCCGCTTCGGCGTGATGCGGGCGCGCGAATTCGTGATGAAGGACGGCTATTCGTTCCACGCCGACTACGCGGATCTCGAGCGCGAGTACCGCAACATGCACGACACGTATGTGCGGATCTTTTCACGCCTGGGGCTGCGGTTCCGCGCCGTCGCCGCCGATCCCGGCGCAATCGGCGGCACCGGTTCGCACGAATTCCACGTCCTTGCCGATTCCGGCGAGGATGCGATCGCCTGGTGCCCGCAATCGGATTACTCCGCGAACGTGGAGCTCGCGGAGGCGCTGGCGCCTGGGCCGGCGCGCCCCGCCGCGGCGGAACCCGTGAACAAAGTGGCCACGCCGGGCAAAACGACGTGCGAAGAGGTGGCCGAACTGCTCCAGCTGCCGCTGACGCGCACGGTGAAAGCCATTGCGGTCATGGCCGAGGGGCGGTTCGCCCTCCTGCTCGTGCGCGGGGACCATTCCTTGAACGAGCTGAAGGCTTCCAAGGTGGCGGGACTCAATCCGTTTCGCTTCGCGACCGAATCCGAGATCGTTTCTCAGCTCGGCTGCAAGGCCGGGTACATCGGACCGCCGCTCCACGGCACGCGAGCCGCTGCGGGCGCCCTGCGCGTGATCGTCGACCGCACCGTCGCGGCCATGGCGGACTTCGTCTGCGGCGCGAATGCGGAAGGATTTCACCTCACGGGTGCCAACTGGAACCGCGATGCGCCCGAACCCGAAGTCGCCGACCTGAGGAATGTCGTGGAAGGAGACCCCAGTCCGGATGGCAGGGGAACCCTCCGGATCGCGCGCGGCATCGAAGTCGGGCATATTTTCCAGCTGGGCACCAAGTATTCGGAGGCAATGCGGGCGGTGTTCCTCGACGAAAAGGGCGCCACGAAGCCGATGGAAATGGGGTGCTACGGCATCGGCGTCACCCGCATCGTCGCGGCCGCGATCGAGCAGAACCACGACGAGCGGGGCATCGCCTTCCCCTTGCCGATGGCTCCATTTGCCGTGTGCATCGTTCCCGTCGCCTATCACAAGAGCGCCGCCGTGCGCAAAGCTGCCGACCAGCTTTATGCCGAGCTGGTGGCCGCAGGGGTCGAGGTGCTGCTCGAGGACCGGGGCGAACGCCCGGGCGTACTGTTTGCCGACACGGACCTCATCGGTGTGCCGCACCGCGTGGTCATCTCCGACCGCGCGCTCGCGGCGGGCCACGCCGAATACCGGGGTCGGCGCGACGCCGAACCGCGTGACGTCGCGCTGGCGCAGGCTGCGGCGTTCCTGCGCGAGAGGCTCGCCGCCGCATGAGGCACCTCGCGTCGCTCGCTCTTGCCTGCTCCGTGCTGGCGCTGCCCTTGCCTGCGCTCGGTGGAGCGCAGATCTACGAACCGCTGGCCGACAGCGTGCGCTCGGCGCTGCAGGCGGCGATCAGCGATCGCGCGGTCCCAGTGCTCACGTTCGCCAATCCGGAACACGCCCACCGCTGGCTCTACGAGATGTCGAGGCGATTGCAGAAGCGCATTCCCGATCGCAAGGAGCGCGTTGCGCTGCTCAAGACGGTGCACTACGAGGCGACCCGCGCGGGACTCGATCCCCAGCTTGTGCTCGGCGTGATCGAAGTGGAGTCCGGATTCCGCAAGTACGCGGTCTCCTCGGCCGGCGCCCGCGGCTACATGCAGGTGATGCCCTTCTGGGTCAAGCTCATCGGCCGGCCGCGCGACAACCTGTTCCATCTGCGCACCAACCTGCGCTACGGATGCGTCGTCCTGCGTCATTACCTGACACTGGACAAAGGCGACTACTTCCGCGCGCTCGGTCGCTACAACGGCAGTCTCGGCAGTGCCGCATATCCGAACGCGGTGCACGCATTGTGGCGCGGCCGCTGGAAGTACGACGGCCCGATCGGATAGGCGATGCTGCGCGCGCTGCGGACGGACCCGCGCTTGCTGAGGTGGTTCTACGGATTCACGCCGCCGGAGCGCGGTTCGATCGTTCTCGGGCAGCGGCGCGTGTACATCGTGCCGACGCGCCTGGGATGGATGTATGGCGCCACCCTCGGCATCCTGCTTCTCGGTTCGATCAACTATTCGCTCGCGCTTGGCTTCGCGCTGACGTTCCTGCTCGGCGGCATCGGACTCGCCGGCATGGTGCACACGGCGCGCAACCTCGCGCGCCTCGCCGTGAGCCCGGGCCGCGCCGAGCCTGTCTTCGCCGGCGCGCAGGCGCAGTTCCGGCTTCACCTCGACAACCGCTCGCACTACGACCGCCCGTCGATTCTGGCCCGGCAGCTTGCCTCGGGCGCGCAGTCGGTCGTGGACGTCGGTGCCGCCTCGGTCGGCGAGGTGGTCCTCGCCGTTCCCGCGGCGCGACGCGGACGCCTCGCCCTCGGGCGCGTCATGCTCGAGACACGCTTTCCGCTCAGCCTGTTCCGCGCCTGGAGCTATGTCGAACCCGACGTCCAGTGCATCGTCTACCCGCGCCCGGTGCAAAGCCCCCTGCCGCCGCTTGAAGCGGACGACACCGGCGGCGCCGCGCGCGTGAGCATGCCGGGAAACGATGATTTCTCCGGGTTGCGCGCCTATCAGGCCTCCGATTCGCCGCGCCACGTCGCCTGGAAAGCGGTGGCGCGCACCGCGAACATGCTCACCAAGCAGTTCACGGAGGACGCCGCATCGGAAGTGTGGCTTGACTGGAGCCGCACCCCGCCGCGCCTGGGCACCGAGGATCGCTTGTCGCTGCTGGCCGGGTGGGTGCTTGACGCCGAACGCCACGGCGCGCGTTATGGTCTGCGCCTGCCGGGCGCCGAATTCGCGCCAGGCCGCGGTGCCGTGCAGCGCGCCGAGTGCCTGAGGGCGCTTGCTTTGTTCGACGCGCCATGAGCACGCCCCACCCGCTCGCGCCCGAGTTCCGCGCGGTCAATGCGCGCGACGTCGCGGGCCTGGTGCTGGCGCTCGTGATCGTGGGAGCGCCACACGCCCTGCGCGCGCCCTGGTGGCTCGTTCTGCTGACCTTGTGCCTTTACTGCTGGCGTGCGCTGGCGCTCCTGCACCACCGGGCTCTACCCCCTCGCTGGATGCTGCTTCTCATCGCGGCCGCGGCGATCGTCGGCGTCTGGCTCGAATACCGGGTGATCTTCGGCCGGGTTTCGGGAATCGTGCTGCTGCTGCTGTTCTCGGGGCTGAAGCTGCTCGAGACGCGCACGCATCGCGATGCGTCGGTCATGGCGTTTCTCTGCTATTTCCTGCTCATCACGAATTTTCTCTATTCGCAGAGCGTCTTCGCCGCACTCGCGCTGTGCGTCGCGGTCGTCGTGATCACGACTACCGTGGTGGGGTTCAGCGCGCCGCAGCGTTCTCTACGGGCGAATGCCCGCACCGCGGGGATGCTCCTTGCTCATGCGGCGCCTGCAGGATTATTGCTCTTCCTGCTGTTTCCGAGGGTGCAGGGGCCGATGTGGGGCCTGCCGCAGGATGCCTACAGCGGAATCACGGGCCTTACCGACACCATGTCGCCGGGAAACATCGCGCAGCTCGCACAGTCCGATGCGCTCGCGTTTCGCGCCGATTTCGCAGGCAGGATTCCCGCACCGCGCCAGCGCTACTGGCGCGGGCCTGTGCTGTCCGACTTCGACGGGCGCACCTGGCGTGCGGGCTTCACCGAACTCGCCAATGCGCCGCCCGAGCCGCAGGGTGGCACGACCTACCGCTATAGCGTGCTTCTCGAACCGCACCAGCGCAACTGGCTCTTCGCCCTCGAATCCGCCGCCGCGCGCCCGCCCCAGGCGAATTTTTCGACCGAGGGTTTTCTGGTCGCGACCTCCCCGGTGCGCAACCGCCTGCGCTACGAAATGGTATCGGCTGCCGACGCCAGGGCCGAGCCGAGGGAGGACCCGGTGCTGTTGCGTCGCGCGCTGCGAATCCCGTCCGGCTACAACCCGAGAGCGCGGGCGCTGGCGGAAGACTGGCGTGGAGCGGCCCGAAGCGAGAGCGAACTGGTCGCGCGCGCAATCGACTTCTTCCGCGAAGGCCGGTTCGTCTACACGCTCGAGCCGCCGCTGCTGGGGCGCGATTCGGTGGACGAGTTCCTCTTTTCCACGCGGACCGGCTTTTGCGAGCACTTTTCGTCTGCCTTCGTGTTCCTGATGCGTGCAGCCGGGTTGCCCGCGCGTGTCGTCACCGGATACCAGGGCGGGGATCCGAACCCCGTGGACGGCATCCTCACCGTGCGCCAGTCCGACGCCCACGCCTGGGCCGAAGTGTTTCTACGCGGCCGTGGGTGGCTGCGCGTCGATCCGACCGCCGCGGCCGCGCCCGGTCGCGTCGATGCCGGGCTCGCACGTTCCGTGTCGGGCGGCGCGGCGCTGCCGTTGCTGATGCGGCCGGAGCTCGGCTGGCTGCGCGGAATGCGCTACAACTGGGAAGCGGCGATGCACAAGTGGAATGTCTGGGTGCTGGGCTACGACCCGGAGCGTCAGCGCGAAATGATGTCGCTGTTCGGGATGCGTGAAGCGGACTGGAGGTCGCTCGCGGCGCTGCTGTTCGCGGCCATGGGGGTGGTGATGCTTTCGCTGCTGCTGTGGTCGCTGCGGCAATGGGCGCGGCCCGATCCGGTGCAGTCGGCATGGCAGCGCTTCTGCCACAAGCTTGCCGCACGCGGCCTCGCGCGCGCGCCCCACGAAGGACCCCATGACTACGCAGACCGGGCGGCCCGGAGCGTACCTGCGGCGAACGCCGCGATCCGGCAAATTGGCGAACTCTACATCGCGCTTCGATACGGCAGGGAGGCCGGCGCGACGCAGATTGCCGAACTGCAGCGCCTGGTGCGCGAGCTGAAGCTCGCATGAGGCCGCGGGCCGGATGGTGCGCGCTGCTCTTTACCGGCGCCGCGCTCGCGGCCGGACCGAGTCAGACCCCGTATGGCCAGCGACCGGATGTGCGCGCCTTCGTGCAGGAGATGGTGAGACGCCACAGTTTCGTCGAGCAGGAGCTCGCATTCGCATTTTCGCGCGCGCGGCGGATCGCCGAAGTGCTCAAGGCGGTCGCACCGCCGGCGGCCGAGCGTCCGCGATCCTGGGCCGCCTACCGCGCGACCTTCGTCAGCGACCGCCATGTCGATGCCGGGCTCGATTTCTGGCGCCTGCACCGCGCAGCGCTCGCCCGCGCGGCGGCCGAATACGGAATCCCGCAGGAGGTCATCGTCGCCATCGTCGGCATCGAAACCTTCTACGGCCGCAACACCGGGCGCTGGCGGGTGATCGATGCGCTCACCACGCTCGCATTCGATTATCCGCCGCGGGCGGATTTCTTCCGCGCCGAGCTCGAAAATTACCTGCTGTACGCGCGGCAGACGGGAACCGACGTGTTCTCGGTGCGCGGCTCGTACGCGGGCGCGATTGGAATTCCGCAGTTCATGCCGGGAAGCTATCTGAAATTCGCCGTCGATTTCGACGGCGATGGGTCGGTCGACCTGCGCGCGAGCCCTGTCGACGCGATCGGCAGCGTGGCAAATTTCCTCAAGGAGCATGGCTGGCGACCCGGTGAGCCGTTGCTGCTTGCCGCCGAGGTGCGCGGAGAGGCCTACCGCGCCTACGCCGATGGCGCCGTATTGCCCCGGCACACGCTGGCGGAGCTGGCGAAGGCGGGAATTACGGCGCGCGAAAGCGCCCCGGCCGAATCGCTGCGGGCGGCGCTCATCGAGCTCGAGACCCCCGGGCAACCGAGCGAATACCGCCTCGGATTCGAGAACTTCTACGTCCTGACGCGCTACAACCGGTCGAGCTTCTACGCCGCCGCCGTGGTCGATCTCGCTCTAGCGCTGCGCGCCGCTCGCTGAGCGCGTAGCTCAGCCCGGCGGAAGGTAGCGCAGCGGGTCTACCGGCTTGCCCGACTTGCGGATCTCGAAGTGCAGCTTCGGCGCATCCGTGTCGGTGTCCCCGAGTTCGGCGATTTTCTGGCCGCGCACGACCTGCTGGCCTTCCTTCACCAGGATCTCGCGGTTGTGCGCGTACACGCTGTTAAAGCCGTTGTCGTGCTTGATGACGATCAGCTTGCCGTAGCCGCGGATCCCGGTGCCCGTATACATCACGCGGCCCTGCGCCGCCGCGACGACCGGGTCGCCGATCTTGCCTCCGATGTCGAGCCCCTTGTTGTTCGGCTCGGAAAAAGTGCTGACCACCTTCCCCTTCACCGGCCAGACGAAGTCGATCGCGTCCGGGTCACGGTCGGCCGGCTTCGGCGGCTCCGGTTTCGACACGATTGCAACCGGTTGCGGCACAGGTTTTGGCGCCGGCGCGACATCTCCCTTGGAAAGCATGGCGAGGTTCTGCTCCGAGTACGGCATGCGCAATGCCTTGGGCGACGTCTTCATGCTGCCGTCGCCCGTCGGTGCCGTGGCCGCCGGTCCGAGCGGCCGCGCTTCGACTACCCCTGCCCCGCGCGCCGCCCCCACCTGGACCTGCGACAGCTCTTCGGGCGGCGTGACGCGGAGCGGCTGCCCGACGCGGATCTTTGCCGGATCGTCCACTTTGTTCCACTGCGCGAGTTCGCGGTAGTCCACGCCGTGCTCGAGCGCGATGCTGTACAGCGTGTCGCCACGCCGGACGGTGTAATAGCCCTGCGGCGCCGGGGGCGCAATCGGCGGCGCCGGCTGTGCTACGGGTGGTTTGGGCGCAGTCGCGGGGGCCGGGCGCCGATCGTCCACCGGCGCGCCAGCGCGCTGCGTCGCGCATCCTGCGGCAAGCAACAGCACCGCGGCGGCAAGCAAGCCCTTTTTCATCATTCCTTTCCGCTCCGCAACGGGACAAAATGCACCGGGTCGAGCATCTTCTCGCTGAATCCGCCCGCGTCCCGCCGGATCAGCATCAGCCGCTGCGCGCCGTCGTCCGCACCGTGCAACGGAAATGTCATTCTGCCACCCGGCGCAAGCTGCCGTAAGAGGGCCGGGGGCGCGGCACGCGCGGCCGCGGCGACAATGATCGAATCGAACGGCGCCGCCTTTTCCAGTCCGAGCGCGCCATCTCCATGCACCAGCCGCAGGTTGCGCAGCCTCAGGTCGCGCAAATTTGCACGCGCCCGTTCGAGCAGCTCCCGGATACGCTCGATCGAATACACGTTCGGCGCGATGTGCGCAAGCACTGCCGCCTGGTAGCCGCATCCGGTTCCGACTTCAAGTACCTTGCCGAGTTCCCGTCCCTGCGCGAGCTGCTCGAGCATCCGCGCCACCACGAAGGGCTGCGAGATCGTCTGTCCGAAACCGATCGGCAGCGCGGTGTCCTCGTAGGCCCGGTGCGCGAGCGCCTCGTCGACGAAGAGGTGCCGGGGCACCGCCGCGAGGGCCGCGAGCACGCGCTCGTCGCGAATTCCTTTTTCGCGCAGGCGCTCGACCATGCGCCCGCGCGTGCGCTGCGAGGTCATGCCGATGCCGAGAAGGTCTCGGGCCTTCGGCGCGCTCACTTCGCCAGCCAGTCCGCGACCAGCGCAAACTGGCCGTGGTACGTGAGGTCGACCTGAAGCGCCGTGACGGACACGCGTTTGTCGGCTACCGCATGGAAATCGGTTCCGGGTCCCGCGTCCTGCGCGTCACCGGCGGCACCGATCCAGTACGCATTTTCACCGCGCGGCGTCCGTACCTTGACCACGGGTTCGGCCTTGTGGCGCCGGCCCAGGCGCGTGACTTCGATCCCCCCGAGCTCGGCAAGCGCCACGCTCGGCACGTTCACATTCAGCAGCACTGGCTGCGCCACGGGCGCGCGCCGGAACCGCTCCACGAGCTGCACGGCGATCGCCGCCGCGGTCTCGAAATGCCGCCCCGTCTTGCTCGCGAGCGAGATCGCAACCGATGGAATGCCGAGCAGAAAACCCTCGGTTGCCGCGGCAACGGTGCCGGAATAGATGGTGTCGTCGCCCATGTTGGCGCCCA
>CAZXAR010000036.1:0-24930 GCA_964638135.1 uncultured Enterobacteriaceae bacterium
CCTGCTGCGGCATGTTGGGCTCGGTGCGCCCGAGGGCGCCAAGGTCGCGGATTGCGGAGCAGCCGTTCCGGGGTCCTGATATGTGATCGCAGGAATCTTTGTGATCCCCTGCGTGGCCGCGCGGATCGCCGGTGCCTCCGTGGCGTAGACTGCGTCGAGCTTCGTGCGGACGAACTCGCGGGCCGCGGCGACAAGCTCTGACGCAGATTCGAGGTAACGCCGCTCGACCTTCAGGTTTCGGCCCTCAACCCAGCCGAGTTCTCGAAGCTTGACGGTGAACGGCAATTGCGCGATTTCTTCGGCCGTCGGTGCGCGACTGGTCGACAGAATGCCAAGCCGAGCGACCTGGCCGGTCTGTGCCTGCGTGCCCGTCGACGCGGAAGCTATCCGCAAATCCAGGCGGTCGGCTGGTCGGGCTCAGATCGGCCATTTACGGCCGGCCGCTGTTATTCGATGACCCGGTCGGCGCGCAGGAGCACCGACTGCGGAATGGTGAGGCCGAGGGCTCTGGCGGTCTTCAGGTTGATCGCCAGCTCGAACCTCGTCGGCTGCTCTATGGGCAGCTCTCCGGGCTTGGCGCCTTTGAGAATCTTGTCCACATGGCGCGCCACATCGCGAAAAGAACGGAGGGCGCTGGGAGAGAACGACATCAGACCACCCGCATCAACCTGCTGGGATGCGTGACAGATCATCGGCAGTCGATGCTTTATAGCCGACTCAGCGAGCCGGGCCCTGAGTCCGTAAGTTCTCGCACCTCCCACGAGATAAACGGCGTCCGCGCGATCGCGCAGGATCGCAGCGAACATGGCGTCCACGTCGTCGGATACCTCGGGCCACACCAGGCTTACGCGCAGGGCGCCCGCTGCGCGTTCGATCCCGCCCCTGACTGCGTCCGGAGAGCCCTCGTAGATCGGATCGAACAGGATGGCTACGCGCGACACGCTCGGTGCCGCCTCCTTGAGCAACTCCAGGCGTTTTGCGTACACGTCAGCACCAACATCCCAGGTTATGCCTGTGATCCTCCCCCCGGGTCTCGCCAGGCTCGCCGCGAGACCTTTGCTAATCACGTCCGTTGCAATCGCCGCGACGATCGGGATACCGGAGGTTGCATCGCGCGCCGCCACCGTCAGGGGATTGGTGCCGGTCACGATCAACTCCACATCCAACTTTTGCAGCTCCTTGGCCAGCGTGGGAATTCGATCGAGTTTGCCCTCGGCAAATCGATATTCGATCGCAAGATTCTTGCCGTTGACCCAGCCATGGTCCCGCATCCCGCTTTCGAAGGCCTGCACAAGATCTTCCACACCCTTCCGGGCGAGAGTCAGGATCATTCCGATTTTCCGCACCCTTTCCGGTGCCTGGGACCACACAAGCGGCGCCGCGAGCAGCGTACCTGCGGCAACCAGGAACTGTCTGCGTCGAGTTTCGTTCATCGACCTCTCCCTCCCGGGAAACTCTGAGGCGAAGTTTACGCCTGAGTGTCTGCTCCGGTCGTAAACAGCCATGGGGACCTCCGCCTGGGCCGCCACCCATCGCGCTCCTCATCTGCCGGCACATGGCCTGCAGCACGTAAGTCAAGGCGTAGCCCGCAGAGCGCGGGCGCGACTGAGCGTAGCGCAGTGGGCGCTTGTGCCGCGTCCCTCCCCCGGCGGGTGCTCGTGGGTTGAGTGCCCGCAGCAAATCGGGCACCCGCCAGAGGGACGTTTGCGGCACCGTGGCCGCTGCGCTACGCCCATGCGCGCCCACGACCTGGATTGCAGCCGCTATTTCTTCGTGGGTCCTTCGTCGAGCAGCGCGCGAAGCTCGGCAATCGCATCAAGATCCCTGGGGCGACCGGCCGCGATCTTTGCGGCAATCAAGGTCGGCAGGTCCAGGCATCGGCAACGCGCCCCGAATAATTCCACTTCGATCGTATGCAGGATGAGATCGTCGTAACCTCCCCCGCCCGCGATTTCTCCCAAAAGGTCAAGGTCGCCCGCTGAAGTCGTCAGCGTGAAGTTCAGCCCACCTGCAAGGGTTTGTTCATCGAGCTGAAACGGCAGGCCCGGAGGCGCGCCGCGCAGGTAGGGCTCGAGGGGCGCGAGGGCACGCGCCACACGACCCAGGTTATCGGCGTCGCGGGAGTAGACGATGTCCACGTCCTGGGTGAGCCGCGCCGAACCGTGCAGCGTCGCGGCGACACCACCGACGAGGACGAACCGGACTTCAGACTCACACAGCGCCTGGATCAGCACCCGAAAATCGGTCACGGCGCCTGCCGTCGTCGCGCCTGCATACCCGCACGGCGCAGTTCTTCGGCAAAGCGCGCCAGCTCCTGAAGCTGGACCAGGCGTTGCTCGGGGCTCAGGGCGAGGTTGCGGCGCAGGAGAGTACGGTCCACGTCGCGCAGGTAGCGCTCGACGACCGGGTCCATCCGTCCGGTGAAGGAAAGCGGTTTCGCCATCGCCTGTCCTTGAAAAGTATACGCCGTACGCGCGAGAACGTTTGCGAGTTGCCTATGGCACCGCGCGAAAGGGACGTTTGCGGCACCGTGCCCGCTGCGCTACGCTCAAGGCGCGCCCCCCACCCCGGATCACGACGCTGAAGAACTACGACGAGGAATACGCGGCGTTCCGCTGGTCGTTGCCGGCGACGTTCAATTTCGCCGCCGACGTGGTGGACGCCTGGGCGCGCGACCCGGCAAAGCTCGCGCTTCTCTGGTGCAACGCCGCCGGCGCCGAGCGCCGCTTCACCTTCGCCGAGATGCGCGAGCAATCGTGCCGCCTCGCCTCGCGCCTTGCCGCGCACGGCGTCGCCAA
This sequence comes from uncultured Enterobacteriaceae bacterium, assembly GCA_964638135.1. GTDB lineage: Bacteria > Pseudomonadota > Gammaproteobacteria > Burkholderiales > SG8-39 > 2-02-FULL-66-14. The sequence continues at coordinate 2,799 of CAZXAR010000036.1, forward strand.
AGGCGAGCGCGTGATCGTGATGCTGCCGCGCATTCCGGAATGGCAGGTTTCGATGCTCGCGTGCCTGCGCCTCGGTGCGATCCCGATTCCCTGCATCGACATGCTCACCGCCAAGGACATCGCGTTCCGCGTATCGCACTCGGGCGCGCGCGCCGCGATCGCGACCCGCGCGAGCAGCGCGAAATTCGGTGCCCTGCCCGTTCGCATCGCGGTGGGAGGTGCGCCGGGCTGGCTCGACTTCGCAGAGGAGCTTGCGCGGGGGAGCGCGGATTTTCCTGAGGCGCGGATCGGGCTCGAGGACCCGGTGGCCATGTATTACACCTCTGGATCGAGCGGCAATCCCAAGGGCGTGACGCACGCGGCGCGCGCGCTGTATGCGTGGCGCCAGTCGTCGCTCACCTGGCAGGACCTCAAGCCTTCCGACCTCATGTGGTGCACGGCCGACACCGGCTGGAGCAAGGCCGGAACCTCGATTCTCTTCGGGCCGTGGGGCTGCGGTGCGGCCGTGCTCTTCTACGACGGACCGTTCGACCCGCGCGAGCGGCTTGCGCTCCTTGCGCGGCACAAAGTGACGGTGTTCTGCGCCGCGGCGACCGAATTCAGGCGCCTGGTCGACGAGGACGTGGCGGGATTCGATCTTGCCGCGCTTCGCCTCACCGTTTCCGCGGGCGAAACCGTCAACCCCGAGATCGTCCGGCGCTGGAGCGCGCTCGCCGGCGTGCCGCTGCTCGACGGCTACGGACAGACCGAGACCCTGATGACGGTGCTCAACTACCCCTGCCTGCCCGTGAAGCCCGGCTCGATGGGAAAGCCGATGCCGGGAATCGGGATTGCCCTGCTCGACGCGGAGCACCGCCCGCTCGGCCGCGGCTCGACGGGCGAGCTCGCGATCCGGCTGCCGAACCCGCAGGTGATGCTCGGCTACTGGCAGGAGCCCGAGCGCACCGCGGCGGGCAGGACGACCGTGGAGGGCGTCGAGTACTGGCTCACCGGCGACATCGTGCGCATGGACGAAGACGGGTATCTCTTCTACGAGGGGCGCGCGGACGACATCATCAGCTCGTCGGGCTACCGCATCGGGCCGATGGAAGTCGAAAGCGCGCTCATCGAACATCCGGCAGTCCAGGAGAGTGCGGCGGTTGCCAAGCCGGACGCGGAGCGCGGCGAAATCGTGAAGGCGTACGTCGTGCTCAAGTCCGGCCGCACGCCGAGCGGGGCGCTGGCGAGGGAACTGCAGGATCACGTCAAGCGCCTCACCGCGCCTTACAAATATCCGCGCGCGATCGAGTTCGTGGCGGAACTGCCGAAAAACGCGTCGGGCAAACTGCTGCGCCGCGTGTTGCGCGACCGCGAGTACGGGCGTCGTCCACCGTGATGCAGTGCGCGAACAGCCGCGCCGCTATTCGCAGCGGTAGAAGGCGGCGCGCTGCTGCCCGCTGATCGCCTCGAGATCCTCGGGGTCGCGAACCCTCCCCTGCCCATCGCGAATTCGCGGCTCGAGCTGCGCGAGGCGCTTTTCCAGCTCCGCTGTCCGCGGGTCGCGGTTGAGCGCCGCGAAGCGCTCGCGCAGCTCCTTCGCCTCGGCGCTCCGTTTCTCGGCGTCCGCGAGCACAATCGCCCACCGCAGCTTGCGTTTCTCGCACTGCACCGGCTCGAGCTCCCGGAGGACCGCGACGAATTCGCGTCCTTCCGGCGTGATGGCGTGGGCCGAAACCGCCCACAGCAGCAGCGCCGCACCGCAAACCCGCAGTTCCCGCATCGCGCGCAAAGCTCCTCCTTCGCGGCGAATGATAACCTGCGGCACATGGACGCCTCGGAATCACGCAAGAGCGAATTGACCTCGGCGTATCTCTATCGGCTGATCGCCGCGCGCGAGAACGATCCGAGACGCAGGCGCCTGTTCGAGGAACTCGCGCGCGACGCCGAAGGACAGGCGCGGCACTGGAGCGAGCGCCTGCGCGCCGACGGCATCGAGCCGCCGCCGTTCCGGCCCGACCTGCGCGCGCGCTTCGTCGGCCGGCTGGTGGGCCTGCTCGGCGCGCCGCGTCTTGCGCATGCGCTCACCGCGATGAAGGTGCGCGGCATGTCGGTGTACCGCGGCGGCGGACTGAACCTGCCCTCCAAGCACGACGAGGTCGGCGAGCGTCACGGCGGCAGCAGGAACGGCGCAGGTGCGGCAACCTCCGGCGGCAGTCTGCGGGCAGCGGTGTTCGGCGCCAACGACGGGCTGGTGTCGAACCTGAGCCTCATTCTCGGCGTCGCGGGCGCCGGAACCGACAACGCGATCGTCCTGCTCACCGGCGTTGCCGGGCTTCTCGCCGGGGCGTTTTCGATGGGCGCGGGCGAGTACGTGTCGGTGCGCTCGCAGCGCGAGATGTACGAACACCAGATCGCGCTCGAACGCGCCGAACTCGCCGAGTATCCGGAAGAGGAAGCCGAGGAACTGGCGCTGATTTACGCCGCGCGCGGCATGGAGGAAACCGAGGCGAAGCGGCACGCCGCCGCGCTCGTCCGGGATCCGTCGCGCGCGCTCGAGACGCTCACGCGCGAGGAACTCGGGCTCGATCCCGGCGATCTGGGCTCGCCCTGGGGCGCAGCGCTCTCGTCGTTCGTCTCGTTTGCGGTTGGCGCCGGCGTGCCGCTCGTGCCGCTCCTCGTCGCGCAGGGAACCGAAGCGCTCGTCGTCTCGGTCGCGGTTTCGGGCGCGACGCTCTTCGCCCTCGGGGCGGCGATCAGCCTTTTCACCGGGCGCGGCGCGCTCGCGGGCGGCGCGCGCATGCTCGCGATCGGCGCCTGCGCCGGCGCGCTCACTTACTCGATCGGCAGTTGGCTCGGTGTGAGCCTCGGCTGAGAGGGCGGCCTTGCGCTGTGCGCGCCGCTCAGGACTTCAGTTTCCGAACGACGTCGAAAATCTCCGCCACGTGGTGCTTCGGGTTGACGCCGTACGCGACGTGCCGCAGTACGCCTTTCTTGTCGATCACGAACGTCGACCGGACCACGCACTGCCGGCGCCCGCCATCGGATTCCTTGTCCTGCAGCACCCCGTAGAGCCGGCAGACCTCGCCTTCGGGATCGGAAAGCAGCCGGATGGACAGGCCGTTCTTGTCGCGAAACGCCGCGTGCGTCAGGCAATCGTCGCGCGAGACGCCCAGGATGACGCAGTTGTGCCGGCCGAACTGGTCTTCGTGATCGGAAAAATCCGACGCTTCAAGGGTGCAGCCCGGCGTTCCATCGCGCGGGTAGAAAAAGAGCACCACCGCCTTCCTGCCCCGGAACGCCGACAGGCTCACCGCCTGCATGTCGGCGTCGGGCAGCGAGAACGCAGGTGCTGACTGTCCCGGTTGAAGCATGATGATCGCTGCGGGCGATTCTAATGCACGGGCAACGCCCCGTGACAAGGGCTTGTCGCACGCGAGCCACATTTTCGCGCCGATATAATCCGGCGATGCAAGGACGCCTGCTCGGCGGACTGACCGCGCGGGAGTTTCTGCGCCGCCACTGGCAGAAAAGGCCGCTCCTGGTGCGCGGCGCGATGCCGGACATCGGAATCCCGCAGGGAAAGCGAGCGTTCTTTTCGCTGGCGCAGCGCACCGACGTCGAATCGCGCCTCGTTGCGCGGCGCGCCGGCCGCTGGACCGTCGAGCACGGTCCGATCCCGGGCGCGCGCCTGGCGCGAATGCCGGGGCGCGACTGGACGCTGCTCGTGAGCGGCGTCAACCTGCACTGCGATGCCGCCGACCGGTTGCTGCGGCGCTTCGCGTTCGTGCCGCAGGCCCGTCTTGACGACGTGATGGTGAGCTACGCCGCGCCCGGCGGTGGCGTAGGCGCTCACTGCGACTCGTACGACGTGTTTCTGCTGCAGGCGTCCGGGCGCCGGATCTGGCGGCTGGAGCGCGCACGCAGGTTCGCCCTGGTGTCCGGCGCGCCGCTCAGACTCATCGGCGATTTTGCGCCCGAAGAGGAGTATCTCCTCGAGCCCGGCGACCTGCTTTACCTGCCGCCCGGATGGGGGCACGAAGGCGTCGCGCTCGAGGCGTCCTGGACCTATTCGATCGGCTTTCGAGCGCCGCGCCGGTCCGAGATCGCGGCGGCATTCCTCGATTACCTGCACGAGCGCGGTTTTTCCGATGGCGCCTATCGCGATCCCGATTTGCGGCCCGCCGTGCGCTCGGCGCGGATCGGCACCGCCCTGGTGCGCTTCGCCGAGCAGGCGCTGCGCCAAGTGCGTTGGTCGCGGCGCGACGTGCGGGCGATGCTCGGTTGCTTTCTCACCGCGCCCAAGGCGCACGTCGTGTTTCGCGCGCCGGCGCGGGCGCTGGCGCGGCCGGCTTTCTCGGCCCGCCTCACGCGTTGCACCGTGGCGCTCGACCGCAAGACGCAATTGCTCTATCTCGGCAGCCGGATGTTTCTCAACGGCGACATCGTCGTCCCGCTCCGCCATCAGTGCGCAGCGCTTGCCCGTCTTGCCGACCGCAGGCGGGCGGGCGGCACGGCGCTTGCCCGGGCCGGCCTCGGCGATCTACTCTACGACTGGTACCGCAATGGCTATCTTCACCTGGAGCACGACACGTGAACGGACCCGTTGACACCGCGCCGCAGGTCGACTACGAGCGCTTCGACGACGAGGAGAATTTCCACAAGGCGGTCGACCGCCTTCTGGAGCAGCCGGGACGGGAGTTGCGCATCTTCGACCCGGATCTTTCCGGGCTGCGCTTCAACCTGCCGGAGCGGATCGGGCGCCTGGAGCGTTTTCTGCTTGCCAGCCGCACGCACCGGATCTACATCGCGATCCACGACACCGATTACGTCACGCGGTACTGTCCGCGCGTGGTCATCCTGATGAAGCGGTTCTCGCATGCGGTGCAGATCCAGCGCACCGACGAGGAGATCCGCAACCTGCAGGACGCGTTCTTCGTGCTCGATGCGGCCCATTATGTGCGCCGCCCGGTGGCCGCGCATTGGCGCGGTGCGATCGGCATCAACGACGAGACCGAGGCGCTCGGCATGCGGCAGCGATTCTTCGAGATCTGGGCGGCCTCCTACCCGGCCGTCTCGCCGACGACGCTGGGACTCTGACCCGGCGCGCTCCGTAGCGCCCGCAGGCCCTCGCTTTGCCCGGGGGCAGAACGATTGCTGCATTGCATCGTAAACCTGTCTATAATCCGCCTCGCTCGCAAGAGCACACCTGTCATTGCATTCAATCCAGAGGAACGCGAAATGAGAAAAACGCTGCTGTTGTCCGCGGTCGTGGCGGTTGCGCTCGCCGCCTGCGGCAAAGAAGAACCCAAACCCAAACCGACACCGCCCGCACCGCCCAAGGTCGAGGCGCCCAAGGCGCCCGCGCCAAGCGCTGCACCGGCCGCGCCGGCGCCCGCGGCGCCCGCTCCGGCCGAAGCGAAGAAGGACGAGGCGAAAAAGGACGAAGCGAAAAAATAGTCGTCCGGTTTGAAATCGAACGGCGGTATCCGCAAGGAACCGCCGTTTTTTTGCCTAGCGCAGATCGCGCCAGCCGAATCCGTCGTCCTGGGTCGCAACGCCGATCCACGCCGGCTCGCATCCGAGCGCGCGCGCGAGTGCCGCGCTCGCAAGATCGGCGCGGTTGTTCTGCTGCGACAGATGGGCGCAGAGCACGTGCTTCAGGCGCGAACGATCGAGCGCCGCAAGCAGCCGCTCGGAAGCGCCGTTGTCGAGATGACCGAACGGCCCGGCAATGCGCTCCTTGAGCCACTTCGGGTAGCCGCCGCTCCAGAGCATCGCGAGATCGTGGTTGCATTCGAGCACCAGCGCGTCGCAGCCCGACAGCGCAGCCTCGACGTGCGCGGTCGAGGCGCCGACGTCGGTGAGCACCCCCAGGCGCTGCGCGCCGTCGGAAATCACGAACTGGACCGGTTCGCGCGCGTCGTGCGGCACGGTAAAGGGCCGCACCTCGATGTCGCCGAGGGCAAAGGCCGAGCGGCCGTTGATCAGCCGCGTCGCCGCGCCGCGGTTCGCCTTTCCGGTCTCCTCGAGCGCCGCGCGCGTGCCGTGGGTCAGGAAGACCGGGAGTCCGTACAGGGCGGCGAAGGCGAACGCAGGGCCGGCGTGGTCTTCGTGCTCGTGCGTGAGCAGAATCGCATTCAGTTCGGAGGGGGCGAGTCCGAGGCGCGCCAGACGGCGTTCCGTTTCGCGCGGCGCAAGGCCGCAGTCGAGCAAGACCCGCGTGCGCCCCGCCTCGGCGACAAGGCAGTTGCCCTTGGAGCCGCTCGCAAGTGAAGCGAAGCGAATATCGCGTCCCTTATTTCAGCTGCTCGTGGAGCAGGGAAAGAATGCGATGCGCGGTCGACGAGGCCTCCGACCCGCCGTCCTTGTTCAACACGAGGACCTCGCTGGTTTCAGCGGCCTGCCGGACCTGCACGCGGTACTGCTCGGCCTTGACCTTCGCTTCGCTCGAGCGCCAGAACGCGAGCCGGTCGAGCAACCCGGGCTTGTCGCGGCTTTTCTTTTCCATTTCCGCGTCCGGATCGGCGTAGCGCACGAAGTACAGGCCCTTCTGCCGGTCCCGGTCCTCGACCGTGAAGCCCACGCGGTCGAGCGCCAGACCCACGCGCCGCCACGCGCGATCGAAGGGCTCCTGGACCTGCAGCGTTTCGCGCCCGTCGTTTCCCTTGCGGATCGTGGCGCGCGCCGCCTGCGGCGCGGTGGCGACCATCTGCTTCGCCTTCTCTTCCTGCGCCCCCAGACGCACCATCAGCCGGCGCAGGAACTCGGCTTCCAGCTCCGGGTCGGCCGGACGCGGCTGCCAGATCGTCTTGTCGCGCCCCTCGGTCGGGTAGATCTCGATCATCCCGCGGTGGCTGATGTAGATCTCGGTGGCGCTGTCCCCGGAGCGTTCCAGGCGGGTGCGGAACTTGTCGCGCTCGGGCGTCGAATAGACCTGCTCGAGCAGCTTGCCGAGTGAACTGCGGATGAAGTCCTGCGGCAGCTTGGCGCGATTCTCCGCCCAGTCGGTTTCCATCACGCCGGCTTCGATTCGCTCGACCTGAACCAGAAAGCCGTTTTCCTGCCAGAAGTCCTTCACCAGCGGCCAGAGCTTTTCCGGCACGTCCTGGACCACCAGCCAGCGTTGCGTGCCGGCGCGCTCGATGCGCATCTTGTCCACGGTGGGCAGCACCGTCGTCGCCCCGAGCCTGGCCTGCTGCGAGCGGTCGGCCTGGAATCCCGAGAGCGTTGCCGAGCCCTTCCCCGTCTCGGGCACCACGTAGCGGTTGTCGCGCGACGGCGTGGTGAGATCGGGCGGGACCTCGAGCGGCGGCAGCGACCCCGCGGACTTGTAGTCGATCTTCTTGCCTTCGAGCAGATCGGTCGCGGTGCTGCAGGCGGCGAGCGCGAGCGCCGCGCCGGCGATCAACGCAACGCGGAGCCCCGTCAAGCGCGCTTCTCCACCACGCGCAGCGGCAGCGTGATGCCCGCCAGCGCGAGCGCCTCGCGCACCGTCTCGTGAAAGCGATCCGAAAGCGGAGTGAGGGGCAGCCGCAGTCCACCCTCGATCAGTCCCATCTGCGCCAGGGCCCACTTGACCGGAATCGGGTTCGCCTCGACGAACAGCCGCTGGTGCAGCGGAAGCAGCCGCAGATTCAGCTCGCGCGAAGTTTTCGCGTCGCCCGCGAGCGCGCGGGCGCACATCTCGTGCATGAGGCGCGGCGCCACGTTGGCGGTGACCGAAATCACGCCCTGGCCGCCGAGCAGCATCAGCGCAAGCGCGGTCGAATCCTCGCCCGAGTAGAGCGCGAAGCCGCGCGGCGCCCGGCGAATCAGGTCGGTGCCGCGCTCGATGCTCGCGGTGGCGTCCTTGATGCCGATGATGCCGGGCACCTGCGCGAGCCGCAGCACGGTGTCGTTCTGCAGGTCCGCCACGGTGCGGCCCGGCACGTTGTACAGCAGCATCGGAATGTCCACGGTCTCCGCGACCTTGCGGAAGTGCTGGTACAGCCCTTCCTGTGTCGGCTTGTTGTAATACGGAACCACCGAGAGGCAAGCAGTGGCCCCGGCTTTCTTTGCCGACTCGGTAAGCTCGATCGCCTCCGCGGTCGAGTTGCCGCCGGTTCCGGCGATGACCGGAATGCGCCCCTTGGCGTGCTCGATGGCGATCCGGATCAACTCCTTGTGTTCGTCGAAATTCACCGTGGGCGACTCCCCGGTAGTCCCCACCACCACGATCCCGTCGGTACCCTCGGACACGTGCCAGTCGATCAGCGTGCGGAACCGGGCCGCATCGAGCCGGCCGTCTTCATGCATCGGGGTGACGATCGCCACCAAGCTACCGGTAATCATCTGATTCCAATCCTTTCGCGCCGAACATGCGACATTTTATCCCCTCGTTTCCCTCACCGCGCAAAGTCTTTGAATCATCGCGGGTCTCGGCACCGCGAGCGGCCCCTGCTCGAACGCGACGACCCGCAGCGCCCGGAACGCCGCGAGCAGTTCTCCGGGCCGCAGCAGGAATTCGGGGTTAGACGGCTTTCCGAAGCGCTCGTTCCCCGCCATGAACGTCTCATAGATGAGAACCCCCCCGGGCGCGAGCGATTCGGCGAGATGCGCAAAGAGGGGCCGATGCAGGTAATTCGTCACCACGATGCCAGTGAAGCGCTCGCCCGCGAACGGCCACCGGTTGCCACCTTCCAGATCCGCCTGCACGAAGCGCACGCCAGCGATTTCTCTCGGCTCGCGATCGACCGCCACGACCTCCAAGCCGCGTTCGGCAAGCAGGCGTGCATGCCGCCCCGCCCCGCAGGCGAGGTCGAGCGCCCGTCCTCGCGCGATGAGGGGCGCCCAACGCACAACCCACGCCGAGGGCGGCGCGATTTCGTGTTCGCTCACCCCGCGGGGCCGATCAGGATTTCTTTTCGGCCGCTTTCGGGATCTCGATCGGCGGACCCCGGTGCAGCTCGCGGTTCCTGGCGATCATCTGCCACACGACGAGCGCCAGCACCACGATCACGATCGCCCCGACCAGCAGCGCGATGCGCAGAAGCTTGCGTTGCCGCGCCTCGGCCTGCTCGATGCTGTCGAGCTGTTTTCGAACCTTGCGCAGCGCGGTCCGCTCGGCGGTGCGTTGCGCGGCTTCCTCGATCGCGGCGCGGTCGATGTCATCCGGTTGCTCGGCACTCATGTCGGGGCCTCGGAAAGTGGCGTCGCGGCGAAGTTTCGCGCCGCGATCATGCGCCGGGTCCGCCGGATCCGCAACCGCGGACCGCGGCGGCGCGCCGCTACCCGATCCGCGTGACCTGCGGAAGTTCGCAGGCGTGGATTCCCTGGCGCAGGGCCTCGATCGCCGCGGGACGCGGGAAGCTCCTGCGCCACGCGATCGCGACGCGCCGCTGCGGAACGGGCTTCGCGAACGGACGGATGCAGATCAGCTCGTTTGCCCCGCCGCCCGCCGCGACCGCGGTCGACGGAAGCACCGTCACGCCCACACCGCTTGCCACCATCTGGCGGATCGTTTCGAGCGAACCGCCCTCGAGCGAGCGTGCATGCGCGCTGCGTCCCGGGCGTGCCACGGGACCGCAGAATTCGAGCACCTGGTCGCGCATGCAGTGGCCGTCCCCGAGCAGCAGCAGGCTTTCCTTTTTCAGCTCCTCGGCCGAGATCTGCTTTCTCTTCTCCCAGGGATGCCCCAGCGGCACCGCGACCAGGAACGGCTCGTCGTACACGGCCTGCGTGGTGCATCCGGGCTCGTCGAACGGCAGCGCGATGACGATCACGTCCACCTCGCCCTGACGCAGCGACTCCGCAAGCTGATGCGTGAAGCTCTCCATGATGAAAAGCTGCATCGACGGAATGTCGCGGCGCAGGACCGGGACGAGCTTGGGCAGCAGGTACGGGCCGATCGTGTGGATCGCCCCCAGGCGCAGCGTGCCCGCGAGCGGATCGTGGCCGGCGGCCGCGAGGTCCTTGATGCGCGAAGCTTCCTCGAGCACGCGCTGCGCCTGCTCGACGATCCTCTGCCCCACCGGCGTGACCGCGATTTCCCCCGAACCGCGTTCGAAAAGCGCCACCCCCAGCTCCTCTTCGAGCTTCTTGATCGCCACCGAAAGCGTGGGCTGGGAAACGAAACACGACTCCGCGGCGCGCCCGAAATGGCGCTCGCGCGCGACCGCGACGATGTAGCGAAGCTCGGTGAGCGTCACCTCTTGCGCGCCAGCCAGTACACCGCGATGCCGGCCGCCATGATGGCGATGCCGGCAAGCACCATGTCGCCGAATTTCGGCCCGAACACCGGGTTGCGGATGTAGTCGATGCTCGACCAGAGCATGTAGAGGCACATGGCGCAGAACGCGAGCGGCACCACCGGATAGAGCGGCACGAGGAAGAGAGGCCGCTCGCCCCCTGCCGCCCTGAAGCGGAACAGCGTCACCCCCGTGAGCAGGAAGAACGTCCAGAAAACCGGCGCGGTGTAGGCGACCATGGCGCCGAACCCGTCCGGCGTCACCGATCCCGCGACAACGAGCGCAAGCGTGATCACGCCCTGCAGGACGAGCGCGTTCGCCGGGGTGCTGCCCGAGGCGCGCCATGACCCCAGGGCGCGAAACAGCGCGAAGTCCTGTCCCAGCGCCCAGTTGGTGCGCGCCCCGGTGAATACGGCCGCGTTCAGCGTGGTGAGCGCCGCCACGCAGACCACGATCGCCACCACGACCGCGCCGCTCTCTCCGGCGGCAAGGCGCATGACGTCGACCGCCACCGCCTTCGAATCCTTCATCCCGCCCAGCCCGAGCGCGGCGAGGTAGGCGGCATTCACCAGCAGGTACAAGGCGCTCACCGTGACGATGCCCCACACCAGCACCCGCATCATGTTGCGGCGCGCCTCGCGCACCTCGCCCGCGAGGTAGGCCGCCTCGTTCCATCCGCCGTAGGTGAAGAGCACGAAGATCATCGCAAGGCCGAACGAGGTCCCGCTGCTTGCCGGCGCAGGAGCCTTCGGAGTCGCCGCGGAAAACAGCGCGACGAGCGAAATCAGCACGAGCGCGGCGATGAGCCCGATCAGCATCGCCTTCTGCAGCGTCTTGGACTGCGGCGTGCCGAGGAGATTGAGCGCCGTCACTGCCGTCACGCCGATCGCCGCCCACACTGCCGAGCTTTTTTCGCCCAGACGGAGGATTTCCGACGCATAGTCGCCGAACGCGAAGGCGACCGCCGCAATCGCGCCGGTCTGAATGACCGTCATGCGCGACCAGGCAAAGAGGAACGCGGCGCCCCGCCCCAGGCCGCGCATCAGGAACGTGTATTCGCCGCCCGTTTCCGGGTGGCGCGACGCGAGTTCCGCATACACGAGCGCACCGCACAGCGACACCAGTCCGCCCAGCAACCACGCCGACAGGAATTCGGTTGCGCCGCCCGTGTTGCCCGCGACCAGCGAGGGCAACTTGAAAATTCCGACGCCGACGACCATCCCCACCGTGAGGAAGATGCCGTCGGGCACCGACAAGAGCGCTTGCGGCGCGCCCTGCGCCGCGGCGCCGGGGGCCGCCCCACCTACCGGATTCGTGCCGCGCTCCATGGAAGTGTGGTCTCGTTTTCGCCATCGGATACGACCACATCGCCCTCGATGCGATCGCCTTTGAGCCTGCCGCGGAACAGGTGCGTCCAGAGCCTGCCCGCGATGCTGCCGCTGACCGCGAGCTTCACCTCCTCGCCCCGCAGGCGGCTGCCGTGCACCGCCACCCTGCCGCCGCTTGCGCGCGCATCCACCTCGAGCACCTGATAGCGCTGGGCGATGCGGAATTCCCAGTCGCCGCCGTGTGACGGCAGCGCACTGTGCCAGGTCCCGCGCGCGTCGGCCGGGACGAGCCACAGATGAATGCGCGAGCGCCCGAGCGGCCCTATCATTTTCTCGGCAATCGCAAGCTCGATCGTCTCATCGGGCTGCCACGGACCCAGGTCGTAGTCGTGCGAGACGATGCGCGCTCCCGGCTTGAGATCCTGCAGCAGGCGCGGCATCACCTTCAGGTTGACTTCGGGAAGCAGGTACATGGTGACGATGTTCGCGCCGCGCAGATCGGTCTCGAACAGGTCCTGGACTTCGAACCGCGCGAGCGACTCGACGCCCGCGCGGCGCGCATTGCTTCGTGCCTGCGCCACCAGCGACGGATCGATGTCCACGCCCAGTCCGCGCGTGCCGAAGCGCCTGGCCGCCTCGATTACGATGCGCCCGTCGCCCGAGCCGAGGTCGATCAGCAAATCGTCCGCCTTCGGCTCGGCAAGGCGCAGCATGCGATCCACGACTTCGGGCGGCGAGACGACGAACGGCGTCGTGCCGTCGTCCCAGGCCCAGCTCTGCGCCGCCGCGGCCGACGCCGCGAGCCACGCCGCCAGGAACGTGAAGGACGCAGTTTTCATGCGGGTAAAATCGCTCCTCCGGCCCTCGTAGCTCAGTGGATAGAGCAGCCCCCTCCTAAGGGGCAGGTCGCACGTTCGATTCGTGTCGAGGGCGCCAGCATTCTCTCACGCCGAAGCGCTGCATCAGAAATCCACCTCGCCTTTTTCCGCGGCCGCCGCGCGTTTCTGCTGCCTGCGGTGCTGCCAGAGCGCAAGCAGCACCGAGCCCACCGACGCGACGAGCAGCCCGCCCGAGATCGGTCGCGTAAGGAAGAGCCACGCGTTCGAATCCGTCATGATCGCGCGCACCAGGTTGATCTCGATCTGGTCGCCGAGGATCACGCCGAGAATGAAGGGCGCGAGCGGAAAGCCGAATTTGACCATCGCGTAGCCGAGCAGGCCGAACGCGAGCAGCACGTAGACGTTGGACATCGCGTTGTTGAGCGCGTAGGCGCCCACGGTGCACAACACCAGCACGATCGGGAACAGCGCCGCCTTGGGCACGGTGGTGACGCGCACCATCCAGCGCGCGCCGAGCGCGAGCACGAGCACCATGATCGGGTGCGCGAGCAGGTACGCGGCGAACATGCCGTAGGCGAGCGTCGGGTTCTGCGAGATGAACAGCGGCCCGGACTGTATGCCGTGGATGGTCAGCGCCCCGAGCATCACCGCGGTCACCGCGTCGCCCGGGATCCCGAACGCCATGATCGTGACCAGCGAGCCGCCGACGTTGGCGTTGTTCGAGGCTTCCGAGGCGATGATCCCCTCCGGAATTCCGCTGCCGAATTTTTCCGGGCGGCGCGAGATCTTCTTCGCCTGGTCGTAGGCCATCATGCTCGCCGCGCTGCCGCCGATCGCCGGCAGCACGCCGATCAGCACACCGATGAAGGCAACCCAGAGCAGCATCACCGGGCGCGAAACGATCTCCCAGATCACCTTCGCGTGCGACACCGCGAGCCTCGCGCTGCGGTCCACCGCCGCCGCGAGCTTCGCCGCGCCGCCCAGGCGCTCGACCTCGGTCATGATCTGCGCAAAGGCGAACACGCCGATCAGCACGGGAAGAAAATCGATGCCGCCGGCAAGGAACGGAACCCCGAGCGTGAGCCGCTCCTGGCCGAGCACCGGGTCGGCGCCGATCACCGTGACCACCAGCCCCAGAGCGCCGGCGATCAATCCCTTGAGGAGCGAGGCTTCGACCAGGCCCGCAACCATCGAGAGCGCGAGCACGAAGAGCGAAAAAAATTCCCACGGCCCGAACTGGAGCGCGAATTTCGCCAGCGGCGCGGTCGCCCCGATGAGAAACACGCCGCCGAGCAGCCCGCCGAAGAACGAGGCCCAGACGCCGAGCCAGATCGCGCGCCCGGGTTCGCCGTTTTTCGCCATCGGGTGGCCGTCGAAGGTGCTCGCGATCGCCGACGGCGTGCCCGGGAGCCCGAGCAGCACCGCGGTCACCAGTCCGCCCGCCGACCCTCCGACGTACACGCCGGTCATCGCCGCAAGCCCCTGCAGCGGGTCGAGGCCGAAGGTGAACGGCAGCACCACGATGATCGTCATCGTGATCGTGACGCCGGGCAGCGCTCCGCCCACGACGCCGGCGAGCGTACCCAGAAGGAGCGGGATCAGGTACTTGGCCTGCGCGACGTTGGCAAGTCCCGCGAAGAGCAGCTCGTACATGGGCTAGAAATCGGTCCAGAGCCCCCGCGGCAGCAGCACCGAGAGATACCGCTCGAACGCGTAGTAGATGACGGCGGTCGCGATCAGACCGACCAGCCCGACCCGCAGCCAGTCGCGCGCACGGCGGGGCGCGTCGAGCAGCGCGTTGGTGCCCGCTACGTAGGCGAAGGTGGCGATGCGAAAGCCGAAATAGGGCAGCGCACCGCAATACAGGCCGAACGCCGCGAACATGAGCGCGACCATCCCGTAGCGCAGCGGCTCGGCGCGCGGCGGCCGGACCGGGCGCTGCGCAAGCGCGTCCGCAACCACCAGGATCGCGGCGAGCACCACGGTCAAGCCGAGAACGATGCGCGGATAGAAGCCCGGCCCGATCGGGACGAGCGGATTTTCCTTCAGCGCAAGGGTAAGCCAGAAAAGAACGAGGCTCGCCGCGAGCACGGCGAGCCCCGCCCAAGCGTCGCGGCCCGGCTTCAACGCTTCAGCAGTCCAAGATCCTTGGCGAGGGTCTTGTTGAGGTCATCGTTCTGCTTGAGCCATTCGCTGTAGGTCTTGCGGTCCATGTAGCGTACGTCGGTGGCCTGCTTTTTCATCGCCTCGGCGAAGGCCGGTTCCTTCGCCGCCGCCGCGCAGGCACCGTCGAGTTTCGCAATGGCATCCGCCGGAGTGCCCTTGGGCACGGTGAGGCCGCGGTTCACGTCGTAGACCACGTTGACGCCCAGTTCCTTGAGCGTCGGAATGTTCGGGATCTCGGGATTGCGTCTTTCGGTCGCAATGGCGATGAACTTGAGCTGCCCCGCCTCGACCTTGCCTTTCTGCGTCATGTTGGCGTCGGTGAGGTCGATGTGTCCCCCGAGAATGGCGTTCATGCGCGGCGCAAGGCCCTCGTAGGACACGTACTTGAACTTGATTCCGGCCGCCTTCTCGATCAACGCCGGGAAGAAGTGGCTGGTCGAGCCGAGCGTGGCCCCCACCGTGATCGTCCCCGGGCGCGCCTTGGCGTCCGCAAGCAACCCTTTCCAGTCCGACCATGGCGTTTTCGGGCTCGCGGTAAGCACCGACGCAGTCGAGGAGATCATGCAGATCGGCTCGAAGTCGGTGTAGTTCACGTCCGCCACACCGGTGTAGTACGTCGAGTGAATGTAGTCGTGCATCGAGTAGAGCGTGTAGCCGTCGGGGGGCGAGTCCTTGGCCTCTTTCGCTCCCTTGGTACCGGAGGCGCCCGCGACGTTGGCGATCACCACGGTCTGACCGACGTGCTTTTGCAGCAGCGGCGCGAACGGCCGGAAGATGTTGTCGGTGTCCCCGCCCGCCGGCCAAGGGACGATCATCTTGATCGGACGGTCCGGATAGGCGGCCTGGGCGGCGACGGGCAGGATGGCGACGGCAAGCAGCGCGGCGGCGAGTTTCCTCATGGTTTCCTCCTCCAATGGTGCGGGCATTCTAGCGCTATAGTTCGCGCCTTCAAGCAATACGGGAGTCGAAATGGTGGTCTTTCAGGGCAAGTGGTACGACGAGGTCTCGCCGGGCGACACCTTCGGGGCGAGCCTCACGGTGACCGAGGCGCACCTGGTGCTCGGCTCGGGCCTGTTCGGCGATTTCAATCCGCTGCACGTGGACCAGCAGTTCGCGTCCGGCTCGGCGCTCGGCGGGCGCGTGCTGCACGGCCCGTTCACGAGCGCGCTGGTCGCCTCGCCCGCCGGAATGTATTTCGCGGGCACCGCGATCGCCTATCTGGAACACGCGTGCCGCTTCAAGGCGCCGGTCCGCCCCGGCGACACGCTGACCACGCGCTGGACGGTGGTCGCGAAGAGCGACAAGCCCAAGCACAAGGGCGGCATCGTCACGATGCGCGCGGTCGCGACCAACCAGCATGGCGACACCGTGCTCGAGGCGGACGGCAAGATGCTCGTCGCCGCGCGCCCGGCCTGACCTACCGGGTCCGCTCGCGCTTGCGCAGTTCCTTGCGCTGCACCTTGCCGGTGGTGGTCATCGGCAGCGCGTCGATGAATTCGATCTCGCGCGGATATTCGTAGGGTGCAAGCAGCCCGCGCACGTGCTTCTGGATCGCTTCGACCAGAGCGGGCGAAGGCGTCTCGCCGGGTTGCAGCACGATGAACGCCTTGACGATCTGGCCGCGCGCTTGGTCCGCCTTGCCGATCACGGCGGCGTTCGCCACCGCCGGGTGCTTGACGAGGCAGGACTCGATTTCGGCCGGGCCGATGCGGTAGCCCGCGCTCTTGATCACGTCGTCCGAGCGGCCCTGGTACCAGATGGTCCCGTCCTCGTCCATCCGTCCCTGGTCGCCGGTGCAGGCCCACTCGCCGATGAATTTGTCGCGGGTCGCTTGCGGATTCTTCCAGTATTCGAGGAAAAACACCGGATCGGCCGCGCCGTGCAGATCGGTGCGACAGACCGCGATTTCGCCCAGCTCGCCGCGCGGCCGCTCCGCCCCCTGCTCGTCGATTACGCGCACGCGGTGCCCGGGGTACGCGCGCCCGATCGCGCCGGGCTTCACCGGCCAGGCCGCCTGGCAGTTGCCGACCACGTAGTTGATCTCGGTCTGCCCGAACATCTCGTTGATCGTGACGCCGAGCTGCTCGCGCGCCCATTCGATCACCGTGGTGCCCACCGATTCGCCCGCGCTCATGATCGAGCGCAGCCGCAGGTCGAACCGCGCGCGCGGTTCCGGGACCGCCTTCATCATCAGCTTGAGCGCAGTCGGGAAGAGAAACGTGTTCCGGATGCCGTACCGGTCGAGCAGCCAGTAGGCCTTCTCGGCGTCGAACTTGCCGCGATAACCGAGCACCGGCAAGCCGAAGTACCAGGTCGGCAGGAGCGCATCGAACAGTCCGCCCGCCCACGCCCAGTCCGCGGGCGACCAGAATGCGTCGCCCGGCTGCGGGAAAAAATCGTGCGAATAGACGAACCCGGGAATATTGCCGATGACCACGCGCTGCGCATGCAGCGCGCCCTTGGGCGCTCCCGTGGTCCCGCTGGTGTAGATGATGAGCGCCGGGTCGTCCGCCGCCGTATCCACGCAGGAGAAATCGCGCCCGGCCTTCTCGAGCAGCGCCTCCCACCGGTGCACGCCCGGACCCTGCGCGCCGCCGACGCCGATCACATGCCGAAGGTCGGTGAGCCGGTCGCGCACCGCGAGCAGGTTGGCAAGCGTTCCCGGCTCGACGACCGCGACGCTCGCCGCGGCGTGCTCCATCCGGTAATGCAGCGCGTCGGGGCCGAACAGGTGCGACAGCGGCAGCGCGATCGCGCCCATCTGGAAGACGGCGATGTAGGTGATCGCGCTCTCCGGGCGCTGCGGCAGCAGCAGCGCGACCCGCTCGCCGCGCTGCACGCCGAGCGCCGCGAGCGCGTTGCTGAGACGGTTGGCCTGCTGCTGGATGTCCCAGAACGAAAAGGCCGCGCTCGCGCCCGACTCGTCTTCCCAGTACAGGGCGAAGCGCGAGCGGTCGCGCGCCCACCGGGCGCAGCAGGCGCGCGCGATATTGAAGCGGGGCGGAATCTCCCAGCGCCAGCTGCGGTAAAGCTCGTCGTAGCGATCCGTCAAGGCCGCACGCGTTTCGCTTTTTGTTGCGGTCGAGTTTACCATCGGCGAATTCCGTGGAACGGAGAATCCCGTGAAAACCGACGCGCTGGTGTTCGATGCCTACGGCACGCTGTTCGACGTGCATGCAGTCGTGCAGCGCTGCGAATTCTTCTGGCCCGGCGCGGGCACCCGGGTCTCGCAACTGTGGCGCGCAAAGCAGCTCGAATGGACCTGGCAGAGAAGCCTGATGCGCCGCTACGTTCCGTTTTCCGATGTCACGCGCGATGCGCTCGGCTACGCCTGCGAAACGCTCGGCCTTGCCCTCGACGAGAATCGGGCGGCGGCGCTGATGGCGGATTATCTGGCGCTCGCGACCTATGCCGACGTCGCGGACGCATTGGCGACGCTCAAGGCGGGCGGCTACAGGCTCGCGATCCTCACCAACGGCTCGCCCGACATGATCGAGCCGCTGGTCCGCAACCGCGGCATGCAGGAGGTGTTTGCCGCCGTCCTGAGCGTCGACGGGCTGAAAGTCTACAAGCCCGCCCCCGAGGTGTACCAGCTCGCCGCGCGCGAGCTCGCTTGCGCGCCGCAGAATGTCGGATTCGTGTCGTCGAACTGCTGGGACGCGCTCGGCGCGAAGTCGTTCGGGTTCCGCGTCTGGTGGATCAACCGGGGCGGCGCGCCGGTTGACCGCCTCGGCTTCGAGCCCGACGGCGTCCTCGCCGGGCTGGGCGAACTTCCCGGCAGGCTCGGCACATGAAGTTCTGCTCCAACTGCGCGTCGCTCGTGGTCAGGCGCGTGCCGCCGGGCGACAGCCTGCCGCGGTTCGTCTGCGACCAGTGCGGAGAGATCCACTACCAGAATCCGAAGCTCGTCGTCGGCAGCGTTCCCGAGTGGGACGGGCGGCTGCTGCTCTGCCGCCGCGCCATCGAGCCGCGCTACGCCTACTGGACCCTGCCCGCGGGGTTCATGGAGAACGACGAAACGACCGGAGAGGGCGCGTTGCGCGAGACGCTCGAGGAAGCGGGCGCGCGCGTCGAGCTGGCCGAGCCGTTCTCGCTGATCTCGGTGCCGCACGTCAACCAGGTGCACCTGTTCTTCCGCGCGCGCCTGATCGACCTCGAATTCCGCCCGGGCGCCGAGACGCTGGAGGTCGCGCTGTTCGAGGAAGCCCGGGTGCCCTGGCGGGAGATCGCCTTCCGCACCGTCGGCCTGACGCTGAAGCACTGGTTTGCGGACCGCGCGAAAGGGACTTTCGGATTTCACGCCGAAGACGTGACGCCCCGCTAGTGCGGTATATTGACGAAAAGCGGGACCACCGGTTCAACCTGCGCAACGCGAGGCCAGAGGAGGGCTCTTCCCATGACGATGCATCGGTGCACCAAGGCATTGCTCGTGCTGCTCCTAGTCCATGCGCCGCTCGCTGCGGCGGCGGAGCCGCCGAAACTCGATCCGGCGAACACGGCGTGGATGCTGACCGCCTCGGTGCTGGTGCTTTTCATGACGCTGCCGGGGCTGGCGTTGTTCTACGGCGGCCTGGTCCGTACCAAGAACATCCTGTCGGTCCTGATGCAGTGCTTTTCGATCGCCTGCATGGTGACGCTCGCCTGGGTGGTGGTCGGCTACAGCATCGCGTTCGGCGACGGCGGCGCGCTCAACGCCGGGTACGGCGGATTCGGCAAGTCGTTCCTGTCGGGCATGGACGTCAAGGCGCTCAAGGGCAGCATTCCGGAGACCGTGTTCGCGATGTTCCAGCTCACCTTCGCCATCATCACGCCGGCGCTGGTCGTCGGCGCTTACGCCGAGCGCGTGCGCTACTCCGGCATGCTGCTGTTCACCGTGCTGTGGCTGCTTTTCGTATACGCGCCGATCGCGCATTGGGTGTGGGGCGACGGCTGGCTGGCGAAGATGGGAATCATGGATTTCGCCGGCGGCACCGTGGTGCACCTCAATGCCGGGGTGGCCGCGCTGGTCACCGCGCTCGTGCTGGGGCGGCGCCGGGGCTTTCCCGAAACGCCGATGCCACCGCATAACCTGGCCATGTCGGTCACCGGGGCATGCATGCTCTGGGTCGGCTGGTTCGGCTTCAACGCCGGAAGCGCGCTTGCCGCCGACGGCGCGGCGGGAATGGCGATGCTGGTAACGCACATCGGCGCAGCGACCGGGTCGCTCGCCTGGATGTTCTGCGAGTGGCTGCGCTACGGCAAGCCCTCGGTGCTCGGCATCGTGACCGGCATGGTTGCCGGACTGGGGACCATCACGCCTGCATCCGGATTCGTCGGCCCGATCGGCGCGCTCGTCATCGGCGCCGCAGCCGGAGCGCTGTGCTTTTTCGCCACCAACTATATGAAGCGCTCGCTCGGCGTGGACGACTCGCTGGACGTATTCCCGGTGCACGGGGTCGGCGGCATACTCGGCACGACGCTCACGGGCGTGTTTGCCGCCTCGGCCCTGGGTGGGGTCGGGTACGCCGAAAAAGTGACCATGGGCGATCAGGTGCTGGTGCAGCTCGTCGGGGTGGTTTCGGTCGCCGCATGGTCCGGCGTGATCACGCTGGTCCTGCTCAAGATCACCGATGCGCTGACGGGCATGCGCACCACCGCGGAAGAGGAGACCGAGGGGCTCGACACGGTATTGCACAACGAGACCGGGTACAACCTGTAGCCCCGGGCGACGCGCTGCGGGCGCCCGCCCCGCTACAATGCGCCCCGAGGGCACCGGCTCATGGAGCGAAGACAGTTCATCAAGCTCTGCGCGGCATCCGCCGCGGCGGGCGTGACGCCCGCCGCGGCGCTCACCGACGCGACGGCGCACTTCTATGCCCGCGTCAAGCTCCTCGACGAGAACCGCGGCGCGCTTCGCGCCGGCTCGATTGCGCCGCACCGCAACCTGATCTTTCATTACCCCTACGAGACGACGCCCTGCTTTCTGCTCAACCTGGGGCGTCCGGTGGACGCCGTCACCCGCCTCAAGACTGCCGACGAGCGCGGCTACGAGTGGAAGGGCGGCGTCGGGCCGGGACGTTCGGTGGTCGCCTACTCGGCGATCTGCGCGCACCAGCTCGCCTACCCGACGCGCGACATCAGCTTCATCAGCTACCGCACGGAACGCAGCGCACGCAATCGCCACGGCAACGTCATCCACTGCTGCGCCGAACACAGCCAGTACGATCCCGCCGAAGGCGCGCGCGTGGTGGCGGGCCCGGCCCGACAGCCGCTTGCGGCGATCCTGCTCGAGCACGATGCCGCGACCGACGAACTCTACGCCGTGGGCACGCTGGGGGGCGAGATGTTCGAGAAATTCTTCGTCAAGTACGGCTTCCGCCTCGGGCTCGAGTACGGCGACGGCGTGAGGAAATCAGCGAGTGGAATGACGGCCGTGACCTCGCTCGAGAACTACTGCCGCCAGCAGGTGAGGTGCTGAGGAGGATCGGGAGCGGTCGCTCCCGTGCGGCGGCGTGATTCCCTGGCTCGGCGCGGGAGACGATTTTCCTGCGGTCGAACGCGCGCTCAGGGAACCGAACGGCCTGCTGTGCGCCGGCGCCGACCTCAGCCTGCGGCGCCTCCTCGCCGCCTACCGCCGCGGCATCTTTCCCTGGTTTTCGGGTCGCGAGCCGATCCTGTGGTGGTCGCCCGACCCGCGCATGGTGCTGTTCTGCGACGAGTTCCGGATCCCGCGTTCGCTCGCGAAAAACGTGCGCAACAAGGGCTACCAGGTGCGCATCGACACCGCGTTCCGCGAGGTGCTCGCGGGCTGCGCTGCGCCGCGCCGCGCCGCGCACGGCTCGAAATCCGGGGGCGACGCGGGCACCTGGCTCGGCGAGAGCATGCGCGCGGCGTACGCCGAGCTGCACCGCGCCGGATACGCGCATTCCTTCGAGTGCTGGTGCAACGACGGGCTGGTCGGCGCACTGTACGGCGTCGCGCTGGGCCGCATGTTCTACGGCGAATCGATGTTTTCGCGCGCGACCGATGCCTCCAAGGTGGCGCTCGTCGCGCTCGTCGAGGAGCTGCGGCGGCGCGGCTTTCCGCTCATCGACTGCCAGGTGAACACGCCGCTGCTCGCTTCGCTCGGGGCGCGCGAAATCCCGCGCCGCGAATTCTTGCGCCGCCTGCAGGCATTGGTAAACTACCCCGAGCCGACGGGGAAATGGACGCGTGTCAAACCTCAATGACCTGCCGCATGCGGTCCTGCAGTTCTACGTGACCGCGCCCTATCCCTGCAGCTACCTGGCGGAGCGCCTGGCGCGCTCACAGGTCGCGACGCCGAGCCACCTGATCAACACCGCGCTGTACAGCGAGCTGGTCAAGTCCGGCTTCCGCCGCAGCGGCATCTTCACCTACCGGCCTCATTGCGACAGCTGCCGCGCCTGCGTTCCGGTGCGCATCCCGGTGGCCGAGTTCGTAACCAACCGCTCGCAGCGCCGCGCCTGGAAGCAGCACAGCGGGCTCACGTCGCACGCGCAGCCGCTCAAGTTCCGCCTCGAACATTACGCGCTCTACCTTCGCTACCAGTCGCGGCGCCATTCCGGCGGCGGCATGGACAACGACAGCCGCGACC
>CAZXAR010000037.1:0-24069 GCA_964638135.1 uncultured Enterobacteriaceae bacterium
AGATCCTGTTCCTTGTCCGCTTCGCTCGAGTCGGCAGCCGCCATGCGGGCGATTATAGGAGGCGGCGGTCGGCGCTTCGGTCGCGGAACGGCCGACCGCTCTTTCGACCTGCCCGCCAGCGGAGCAAAACTGAAACCGTTCAGCCCTTGACGCAGACAAGCGGCTCGAGCCGCGCGACTTTCCTCGCCAGCCCCGCGGCCTCTGCTGCATCCACAACTGCCGAAACATCCTTATAGGCCCCCGGCGCTTCTTCGGCGACGCCGCGCTGGGAGGGGCTGCGGATGAGGATGCCGTGCGCGGCAAGCTCGTCCACCACCGCGCGGCCGCTCCAGTTTTTCATCGCCTGGTGGCGGCTCATGGCGCGGCCGGCGCCGTGGCAGGCCGAGCCGAAGGAGCGCGCTTCGCCCTCCTCCGTCCCGGCGAGAACATAGGAGGCAGTGCCCATCGAGCCGCCGATCAGGACGGGCTGGCCGGCGGCGCGCAGGGATTCCGGGATGTCGGGGTGGCCCGGCCCGAAGGCGCGCGTCGCGCCTTTTCTGTGGACGTACAGGTTGCGCCCGCCGTGCGACTCCACCTTGCAGGTGTTGTGCGAGACGTCGTAAAGGAGCGTGAGGCGCGCGGCGGGCAGGACTTCGGCGAACACTTCACGCGTGAGGTGGGTGAGGATCTGGCGGTTGGCGAGCGCGCAGTTGATCGCGGCGCGCATCGCGCCCAAATATTCCTCGCCCACCGGCGAGCGGATCGGCGCGCAGGCGAGCTCGCGATCGGGGAGCCGGATGCCGTGCTGCGCGGCGGAAACCGCCATGCGCTTCAGGAATTCGGTGCCGATCTGGTGGCCGAGGCCGCGCGAGCCGCAGTGGATCGAGAGCACCACATCGCCTTCGCGCAGGCCGAAAGCTTGCGCGATGCGCGAATCGAACACGCGCGCCACTTTCTGCACTTCGAGGTAGTGGTTGCCGCTGCCGAGCGTGCCCATCTCGTCGCGCTGGCGCTTCTTGGCGTGCTCGGAGACGTTGCCGGGCTTCGCGTGCGCCATCTGCCCGTTCTCCTCGACCCGCTCCAGGTCGGCGTCCTCGCCGTAGCCGCGCTTCACGGCCCAGCGCGCCCCCCCGGAGAGCATCGCGTCCATTTCCTGCGCGCCGAGGCGAATCGCGCCGGTGCTGCCGACGCCGGCCGGGATGCGGTGGTAAAGGCGGTCGGCGAGCGACTTTTGCACCGCCGCGACGTCCTGGACGCCCACGCCTGTGTGCAGGCACCTGACCCCGCAGGAGATGTCGAAGCCCACGCCGCCGGCGGAAATCACCCCGCCCTCCTCCGGGTCGAACGCCGCCACGCCGCCGATTGGAAATCCGTAGCCCCAGTGCGCATCCGGCATGGCGAACGACGCCTTGACGATTCCCGGCAGTGCGGCGACATTGACCACCTGCTCGTAGACCTTGTCGTCCATGTCCCGGAGGAGCGCCTCGGTGGCGAAGATCACTCCCGGCACGCGCATCGCGGCGTGGGGCTCGATTTCCCATTCGTGTTCGGAGCGCCGCTTGAATCGGGAGAGGTCCATGGTTACCGGCTCACACGTCGACGACACATTGTGCGATCCAGGTGCCGTCCGCCCGGCGCGTAACCTTCAATTCGGTGTAGGTGGCGCCCTTCACCTCGACGGCGGGTTGATGGCGGCCGGGATCGACCGGCTCGCCCCAGGCCTCGCCTGCAAGGCCGGTCCCTTCGAGCCGCACCGCGAAACGGGAAAAAAGCATCTTCCGGGTAGACATCTCGTAGATGAGCGCGTTCAGCCATTCGGCAAGAAGCAGCTCTTCATCCGGCGCTTCGCAGGCAATCGCCACCTCCTCGCGCGGCTCGACCGCGCCGGGATCGGTCACCACTGCGGTGAGCGCGAGCGCGGCCTGTTCGAATGCCCGTTCGCGCGTCGCGCCCACGCCCCGCACGCCAATGTCGGCCATGTGCGGAAAATGCTCCCAGCGATCCGCGGGTTGCATGAACATACCCTATACGAGTGCTATGCGGACAGGCCATTGATCCCGGTCAATACGGTGCGCGCCCCGCAGCGGGAACCTAGGGGCGCAGACTTGCGCTCCCCGGAGACCGTCATGAAACGCCGTGATCCCCGCCAGAGACAGCGCCGCCACATCGACCGCTCGTTCGACGCCATCAATCACGACCCGTACCTCGCGCGCGGCAAACCGTCCGGCCCGGCACGCTGCCCGGAGTGCAGCGCGGTGTTTCGCCGCGGCCGCTGGCAATGGGGCGAAGCGGCCAAGGACGCCCCGCAACAACTCTGTCCCGCCTGCAGGCGCACACGCGACCGTCTGCCCGCCGGATACGTACGGCTCTCGGGACCGTTTTTTGCGGAGCACCGCGACGAAGTCCTGCGCCTGGTGCGAAACGAGGAAGCACGCGAAAAGCGGGCGCACCCCCTGCAAAGAATCATGGCGGTGCGCGAGACGCGCGGCACCACCGAAGTCACCACGACCGACGTGCACGTGGCGCGCCGGATCGGGGAGTCGCTGCGTGCCGCCTTCCAGGGAAGCCTCGCGATCCGTTACAGTCCGGACGAGTACCGGGTGCGTGTGAACTGGTCCCGCTGATCCGCGATGAGCCTGCCCGCGAGCGAAACACCGTCTCGAGCGGCGCGCACGCTCGCCGCCGCGGATCTGCGGCGCCGGTGCGACCTTTCCGCGAGCGGATTCTCCAGCACCGAGGACCTTGCCGATTCGACCGCGATGCACGCCCAGCCGCGCGCGGTCGAGGCGCTGCGCTTCGGGGTCGGCATCCGCCGCGAGGGCTACAACCTGTACGCGATGGGCCCGGCCGGCTACGGCCGCCATACCGCCGTGAAGCGTCTGCTCGAGGAGCGCGCCGCAGCCGAACCGCTGCCCGAGGACTGGTGCTACGTATTCAATTTCAAGACTCCGCACCGGCCCTGCCGGCTCAAGCTCCCACCCGGCCAGGCGCCGCGCTTCCGGCAGGTGATGCAGCGGCTCGTGGAGGATCTGCACGCGGGCATCTCGGCCGCCTTCGAGACCGATGAGTACCGGGCACGGCAGCAGGAAATCGAGACCGAGTTCAACGAGCATCAGAGCCAGGCAGTGAGCGCGGTCGGCGAAAAAGCGCGCAAGGAAGGCGTTGCGCTGCTGCGCACGCCGGCCGGGTTTGCCTTTGCGCCGGTGCGCGCGGATGCCGTCATGGAGCCCGACGAATTCCGCAAGCTGCCGGAAGCGGAGCGCCAGCGCCTGGAAAAGACCATCGCCGCGCTGCAGGAAGAACTCGAGCGCGTGATCCAGGACGTTCCCAAGTGGCGCCGCGAGGCGCAGCGCAGGCTGCGCGAACTGAACCGCCAGGTCACCAGTTCGGCGGTCAACAGCCTGATCGAAGAACTGAAGACCGATTACCGGGAACTGCCGCAGGTGGTCGAGCACCTCGAGCGGGTGCAGGAGGACGTGCTCGATCACATCGAGTACTTCCGCCAGCCCAAGGAGGGCGAGCAGCCCTCGCCGTTCGCGCTCCTCATCGGGCGTCCGGAACCGGGCGAGTCGGCGCTGCGGCGCTACCAGGTGAACGTGCTCGTAGAGCATGCGGCGGACGGCGGTGCGCCGGTCGTGCACGAAGACAATCCCACCCACGGCAATCTGGTGGGGCGGATCGAGCACATCGCGCAGATGGGCACGCTGGTCACGGATTTCACGCTGATCAAGGCGGGCGCCCTGCACCGCGCCAACGGCGGGTACCTGGTGCTGGATGCGCTCCGGGTGCTGCAGCACCCGTTCAGCTGGGACGCGCTCAAGCGCGCGCTGCGCGCGCGCGAAATCCGTTCCGAATCGCCGGCCCAGGCGCTGAGCCTGATCAGCACGGTGTCGCTCGAGCCCGAGCCGATCCCGCTCGACGTCAAGGTGGTCCTGGTGGGCGAGCGAATGCTGTATTACCTGCTGCACGAATACGATCCGGACTTCCGCGAGCTGTTCAAGGTCGCGATCGACTTCGACGACGACACCGAGCGCGCCGGGGAGAGCGAGCAGCAGCACGCGCGCGTGATCGCCACGCTCGTGCGCGCCGAGCGACTCCTGCCGCTCGAGCGCTCCGGGGTGGAGCGCGTGATCGAGCACGCTTCGCGCCATGCCGGCGATGCCGGGCGGCTGTCGCTCAACCTGCGCGGGCTCGCCGACCTGCTGCGCGAGGCCGACTACTGGGCGCGCGTCGCCGGCCGCACGATGGCGAACGCGGCGGACGTGCAGCGCGCGATCGACTCCTACGAGCAGCGCCGCGACCGCGTGCGCCAGCGGCTGCAGCGCGAGGTGCTGCGCGGCACCCTGCTCGTGGACACGGCGGGGGCGCGGGTCGGCCAGGTCAACGGCCTCGCTGTGCTGGAACTCGGCGGCTACGCCTTCGGCATGGCGCACCGCATCACGGCGCGCGTCCGCATGGGCGGCGGCAAGGTGGTGGACATCGAGCGCGAAGCGGAACTCGGCGGTCCGATCCATTCCAAGGGCGTGCTGATCCTCTCGGGCTATCTCGCCGGGCGCTATGCGCCGCGCCAGCCGCTCTCGCTAGCCGCGAGCCTGGTGTTCGAACAGACTTACAGCGGTGTCGAGGGCGACAGCGCCTCGTGCGCGGAGCTGTGCGCGCTGCTCTCGGCGCTTGCCGATGCGCCGCTCGCGCAGGGGCTTGCGGTGACCGGCTCGGTGAATCAGCATGGCGACGTGCAGGCGATCGGCGGCGTGAACGAAAAAATCGAGGGCTTCTTCGATCTGTGCAGGGCGCGCGGACTCGACGGCAGGCAGGGCGTGCTGATCCCCGGCGCCAACGTCAAGCACCTCATGCTGCGCGACGAGGTGGTGGAGGCGGCCGCCGCAGGCAAATTCCGCATCCACGCCGTGCACTCGGTCGACCAAGCGATCGAGATCCTCGCCGGCGTCCCCGCCGAAGAGGTCAATCGGCGCGTCGAAGCGCGCCTGCAGGACTTTGCCGAGCGTGCCCGCGCCGCCGGCGCCACCGGCGCGCCGAAGAAGGCGTGGCGCGGGCGCCCGCCCCGGTGAAGACCCGGCGCATCGTGGTGGCGCTCGACGCCGCGACGCGACCCGGCGCGGCGGTGGAAACCGCCGCAAAGCTGGCCGCGCGCCTGCGAGCCGAACTCGCCGCGCTGTTCGTCGAGGACGTCGATCTGCTGCACCTGGCCGGGTTCCCGTTCGCGCGCGAAATCGGATTTCCTTCCGCGATCCGGCGCGAGCTCGACGTCGCCGCGATGGAGCGCTCGTGGCGGCGCCTCGCGGAGGACGCGCGCCGCGACATCGCCGCGATCGCCGGGCGCGGCGCGCTGCGCTGGACGTTCCAGGTTTCGCGCGGCTCGCTCGCGGCACAGCTTTTCGCGGCTGCCGCAGAAGCCGACCTCGTCATCGCCGACCTTGCGGGGCTGGAGCGCCGCGCCCAGCGCATCGCCGCGCTCGGTAACGATCCGATCGAGGCTTCCCTTCTGCCGGCGCTGCGCGAGGTTGCGCAATCGCCCGGAGGAATCTATGTAGTGCTGTTGGGCGAGGACATCTCCCCGGCCGGGCCGGCGGAACCTGCGGAGCGCGATAGCGTCCTCGCCGCCCGCGCCCGCAGCGAACAGGAACTGAGCGAGCTGCTGCGCGAACTCCGCGGCGGCTCGCCGGCAAGGCCAAGGCGCACGACCGGACCCTGAGCGCGCGCTTCGGGCGCGGCGGCCCGGTACGCGCCCCGGCGCTTTCGCTATGCGATCGCCACCGTGCGCTCGCGGCGCAGACGGAACCGGGATTCGAGCGCCTGCAGCTTCTCGATGATGCCGGTGTATTCGAGTTCGCCCATCGGCAGCATCGCCGCGCCGAAGAAGCCCTGGCGGCGCATCTCGATCGACTTGCCCGCCACGTGGTCGCGCACGCTGTCCCAGAACGGATGCGCAAACGCGTCGAGCGCCTCGGTCAGCCGCCCCTCGTGCACGCAGTACGCGGCGCAGCTCACGATCGGCGGGCCGTCGAAGTAGCTCGTGCCGCAGTTGCGCGCGACCGGCATGAGCGGCATGTTGTGCGAGCCGCGCATCCCGCCGGCGACATAGTGCCCGATCGCGAACGGCGCCAGCACCTCTCCGGTGGCCGGGAAGTTCATCTGCACGCGGACCAGCATCACCGGGTCGTCCTTGCCGGTGTACTTGCCGGCGATGTTGTGCAGGCGCGAGGTCGCCACCGCCGCCGCCTGCTCGCCGGTGGCGCGCGACCAGACCGACTCGACCACGTAGCGCTCCGGGTCGCGCAGCAGCGCGGCAAGGTCGTAGCTCTCCTCGGGCGCCTCCAGCTCGATGACGCGGTCGCACTCGGTGTGGTTGACGTCCATCACCGAGAAGCGGAAGCCCTGCGACATCTTCGGCGACAGGATGAGCCCCGGCGTGTTCATCGGATCGGCGAACGCCAGGTACAAGGGCAGGTTGAAGGCCCCGGGATCGGTCTTGTCCGCCGCGAAGCACAGGAACGGTTCGTTCGGGCGCTCCTCGAACTCCATCTCCGCAGCGGCCGGTCCCATGCCCTTCACGTTGCCCGAGAACGCGTCCTTGAGCAGGTCCTGCCCGGCGCCGTACAGCCCCTGGCGCCGCGCCACGCCGGCGCCCTCGGTGAACGCGTCCCAGGCGAGCTTGTGGACTTCTTCGTCGTTCACGCCGTGGCGGTGCGTCATGAGCAGCGCGATGTCGTCTCCCGTATGGCTCACCGCGCCGTCGATCAGCAGCGCGCCGCGCGAGCGCTCGAGGTGTGCGCGCATGGCATCGAGCAGCAGCTGGGAGGGCGCAATGTGCCCGCCGATCGAGCCGACGTCCGCCTTGATGACCGAAAGAGTGAGTTTCATCGCTTCCTCCTTTCGCGCCGCGGCCCTGCCCCGGGGGAAGGCTCAGCGGTCGTGCACCTTCTGCCCGAACATCTCGGGCGTGACCAGCGTGATGCCCTTCTCGCTCACGCTGAACCGCTGGCGGTCCTCGGCGGGATCGACCCCGATGCGCGTTCCCGGGGGCACGTTGCTGTGCTTGTCGATGATCGCGCGCCGGATCACGCAATGCCGGCCGATCTCGACGTCGGGCAGCACGACCGAAGTCTCGACGAGCGAATAGCTGTGCAGGTGCACGCTCGAGAACAGGATCGAGCCGCGCACGATCGAGCCGCTGACGATGCAGCCGCCGGAGACCATCGAATCGAGGATCGTGCCGCGCCGGTCATCCTCGTCGAACACGCATTTCGCCGGCGGCAGCTGCTCCTGGTAGGTCCAGATCGGCCAGGCGCGGTCGTACAGGTTGAGATCCGGCGAGACGCGGACCAGATCCAGATTCGCCTCCCAGTACGAGTCGAGCGTACCGACGTCGCGCCAATACGGAACGCCGTTCGCCACGTTGACGCACGACTTGACGAATTCGTGCGCGTACACGCGGCGTCCGCTCGCGGGAAGCTTCGGCAGGATGTCATGGCCGAAGTCATGGACCGACGCGGGGTCCGCCGCATCGGCCTCCAGAAGCGCGACCAGGCACTCGGTCTCGAAAACGTAGATGCCCATGCTCGCGAGAATCGAATCGCCGCGCCCGGGCAACGGCGGCGGACCTTCCGGTTTCTCGTCGAAGCGCAGCACGCGGCCCCGCTCGTCCACGGTAATGACGCCGAATTCCTTCGACTGCGCGAGCGGGGCTTCGACGCAGGCGATCGACACCTCGGCGCCGCGCTCGACGTGCTCGGTGAGCATCCGGCTATAGTCCATCTTGTAGACGTGATCGCCCGCGAGCACGAGCACGTGCTTCGGCGCGTGCCGGCGCAGGAACCCCGTGTTCTGGTAGATCGCGTCGGCGGTGCCGCGATACCATTCCGCGGTTTCGCGCTGCTGCACCGGCAGGAGTTCGATGAACTCGTTCAGGCGGCCGTCGAGAAACGACCAGCCGCGGTGCACGTGCCGGATCAGGCTCTGGGCGCGGTACTGGGTGCAGATGCCCACGCGCCGGATCCCGGAATTGACGCAGTTCGAGAGCGTGAAGTCGATGATGCAGAACTTGCCGCCGAAGGGAACCGCGGGCTTGGCCCGCCAGGCGGTGAGACCGTCGAGGCGGGTCCCGCGCCCGCCGGCAAGCACCACCGCGAGCGTCTGCCGCACAAGCTCCGTCGCGCGTGAGTTCTCCCCTTCCCCGTGCCGCGTGTCGCTGCCGGGAAGAGAGTTCTCCTGCTTGACGAACACCATCGTCCCCTCCGGAGCCGAAGCAACTCCCCACGGGGCACGCACCGGGCGACCCGCGCGGATCGGCCCTCCGCGCCGGCATTCCCGCCACCCGTCGTGATTTACCCTACACTCGGACGGTAGCAGCCGGTTTGACCAGCGTCAATCAAGCCCCGCTCCGATCAGACAGATTCGAAAAACGAAGCGCCCTGCGCAATCGCCTCATGCGCGTACTCTTCGCAACGCCGGAATACGCTCCGCTCGTCAAGACCGGTGGACTGGGCGATGTCAGCGGCGCTCTGCCGCGCGCGCTACGCCGGATCGGTGTCGATGTGCGCGTGTTGCTTCCGGCGTATCCCGCGCTTCGCGAGTTCGTCGCGCAATCGCGCGATCCCGTCGCGCTTCCGGCGCTCGCGGGCATGCCGGCCGCGCGCATCGTGCACGCGACGCTTCCCGGCGAGGTCCCGGCGCACCTCGTCGATTGCCCCGCGCTCTACGACCGCGGCGGCGGCCCGTACCAGGACGCGGGCGGGCGCGACTGGGACGATAACGCGATCCGCTTTGCGCTCCTGGCGCGCGCCGCGGCGTCGAGCGCGTCCTGGCCGCTCGAATGGCGCGCCGAGGTCGTGCACTGCAACGACTGGCAGACCGCGCTCGCACCGGTCTATTTCGCGCACGCCAGCAGGCCGCGCGCGGCAACGCTCATGACCGTGCACAACCTCGCGTTCCAGGGAATATTCCCCGCCGCGGCGTTCTCCGGGCTCGGGCTGCCCGCGGAGACGTTTTCGGTCGGGGGCCTCGAGTACTACGGCAAGGTGTCCTTCCTCAAGGCGGGACTGCGCTACGCCGATGCGCTCAGCACGGTGAGCCCGGGCTACGCCGCCGAGATCCGCCAGCCGGCGCTCGGATTCGGGCTGCACGGGCTTCTCGCGGAGCGCAGTGCCGTGCTGAGTGGCATCCTGAACGGAATCGACGTCGAGCTTTGGGACCCGGCGCGTGACCCATGGATCGCGCGCAACTACGACGCCCGCACGCTGGAGACGAAAGCCGAGAACAAGCGCGCCTTGCAGGAACGCACCGGGCTCGCCCCGGATCGGTCGCTCCTGCTCGTCGGCGTCGTCAGCCGGCTCACCGAGCAGAAAGGAATCGATCTCGTGCTCGAAGCCGCCGATCGGATCCTGCAGCTGCCCGCTCAACTCGTAATCCTCGGCAAGGGCGAAATCGTGCTGGAACGGGCGCTCGTGGCGCTCGCGCGCGCGCACCCCGAACGCGTCAGCGTCCGCATCGGTTTCGACGAGCCGCTCGCCCACCGGATCGAAGCCGGCGCGGACGTGTTTCTCATGCCGTCGCGCTTCGAGCCGTGCGGCATGAACCAGATGTACAGCCAGCGCTACGGCACGATCCCCGTGGTGCGCGCAACCGGTGGCTTGGTCGATTCGGTAACCGACTGCACGCCTGCGACCCGCGACGACGGCACCGCGACCGGATTCCGCTTCGCCGAGGCACGCGCCGCCGACCTGGTGCGAGCGCTGGAGCGGGCGCGCGCGGCGTGGCGCAATCGCGACCTGTGGCGCGCGTTGCAACGAAGCGCGATGGCGCGCGATTTCGGCTGGGACGCGGGAGCGCGCATGTACGCGGCACTCTACGAGCGCATCGCCTCGGCGAGCCAGGCGCGGCAATAGGTTCCGCGAGCGCGATTCAAGCGAGGCTTGCACCGATTGTTGCAATGCAACTATCCTCCGAAACAGAGGGGCAAAGCCAGGTGTTGACCGATCACGACGTCTACCTGTTTCGCGAAGGAACGCACGGAAGGCTGTACGGCGTCCTCGGCTGCCAGCTCGACCCGTCGGGCGAAGGGGCGCAGTTCGCCCTCTGGGCGCCCAATGCGCGCGCCGTTTCGGTGCTCGGCGACTGGAACGGGTGGCGGGCGGGGGCCGACGCGCTCGCCGAGCGCGGCGACGGCAGCGGGATCTGGGTGGGCACGGCCGCGGGCGTGCGCCACGGGCATGGCTACAAGTTCCGCATCGAATCGCACGTTGCCGGCCATGTAGGCGAGAAGGCCGATCCGTTTGCGCTGTGCGCGGAATGCCCGCCGGCGACCGCCTCGCGCGCGTGGGCGCTCGACTACGCGTGGAGCGACGGCGACTGGATGGCGGCGCGCGGCAAGCGCAACGCGCTCGACGCGCCCGTTGCGATCTACGAAGTACATGCGGGATCGTGGCGGCGCCGGGACGGTGCCTTCCTCGGCTACCGCGAGCTTGCGCGCGAGCTTGCCGACTACGTCGCGCAGATGGGCTTCACGCACGTCGAGCTGCTGCCGATCACCGAGCACCCGTTCTACGGCTCCTGGGGCTACCAGACCACGTCGTACTTCGCGCCCACCGCGCGCTACGGCACGCCGCAGGACTTCATGTATTTCGTCGATCACCTGCACCAGCGCGGCATCGGCGTCCTCCTCGACTGGGTGCCGTCGCACTTCCCGGCCGACGCGCACGGCCTGGGCTTCTTCGACGGCACGCACCTGTACGAGCATGCCGACCCGAAACAGGGGTTTCACCCGGAGTGGAATTCGAGCATCTTCAATTACGGCCGGCACGAGGTGCGCTCGTTCCTGCTCTCCTCGGCGCTGTTCTGGCTCGACCGCTACCACCTCGACGGCCTGCGCGTCGATGCGGTCGCCTCGATGCTGTACCTCGACTACGCGCGCAAGGAAGGCGAGTGGATCCCGAACCGCTACGGCGGCAAGGAAAACCTCGATGCGATCGATTTCCTGCGCCGCCTGAACGAGGCGGTGTACCGGGATCACCCCGACGCGATGACGATCGCGGAGGAATCGACCGCGTGGCCGATGGTGTCGCGGCCGACCTGGCTCGGCGGCCTGGGTTTCGGCATGAAATGGAACATGGGCTGGATGCACGACACGCTCGCCTACATGCGCGAAGACCCGGTCCATCGCAAGTACCACCACGGCCGCCTCACCTTCTCGCTGCTCTACGCCTTCAACGAGAATTTCGTGCTGCCGCTTTCGCACGACGAGGTGGTGCACGGCAAGGGCTCGCTCGCCGGCAGGATGCCGGGCGACACCTGGCAGCAGTTCGCCAACCTGCGCGCGCTGTACGGCTACCTGTGGACGCACCCGGGGAAGAAGCTCTTGTTCATGGGCGGGGAGTTCGGCCAGCGGTGCGAGTGGAGCCACGACGGCGAACTCGAATGGTGGGTGACGGGGCTTGCGGAGCACAGCGGGCTGCAGCGCTGGGTCGCGGACCTGAATCGCGTCTACCGCGCGGAGCCCGCGCTCTCGCAGCTCGACTTCACCTACGACGGGTTCGAATGGATCGACGCGAACGACGCCGAGAACAGCGTTTTCACCTTCCTGAGGAAGCCGAGGGGCGGCGGGCCGATCGTGGTGGTGGCCTGCAACCTGACGCCGGTTCCCCGCCCGAATTACCTCCTTGGCGTGCCGCGCGGCGGCCGCTGGGAGGAAATCCTCAACAGCGACGCGCGGCTCTACGGCGGCGCGGGCTGGGGCAACCTCGGCGGGGTCGACGCGGCGCCGGTGCCGGCGCACGGCCGGCCGCACTCGATCCGGGTCGCCCTGCCGCCGCTTGCTACGATCCTCTTCCGGAGCACAAATGAATCACGCGGCTGAGGCAGCGCCACGCTTGAGCTCGGTCTGGCCCGGCCGGCCGTATCCGCGCGGCGCGACCTGGGATGGCGAGGGCGTCAATTTCGCGCTGTTTTCCGAGCACGCCGAAAAGGTCGAGCTGTGCGTCTTCGACGAGAACGCGCGCCGCGAGCGCCAGCGCATCGTGCTGCGCGAGCGCACCGACCACGTCTGGCACTGCTACCTGCCCGAGGCGCGGCCGGGGCTGCTGTACGGCTACCGCGTGTACGGGCCGTACAAGCCCGAGGAAGGAAACCGCTACAACCCGAACAAGCTGCTCGTCGATCCGTACTCGCGCGAGATCTCCGGCACCCTGCGCTGGAACGACGCGCTCTACGGCTACACGGCCGGCCACAAGCGCGAAGACCTGAGTTTCGACCGGCGCGACAGCGCGCCGTTTGCGCCCCGCTCGCGCGTGGTCGACACCGCGTTCACCTGGGGCGACGACCGCCGCCCGGACGTGCCGTGGCACGACACCGTGATCTACGAGCTGCACGTGCGCGGCTTCACCATGCGCCACGCGGGAGTTCCGGCGTCCCTGCGCGGCACCTACGCCGCGCTCGCCTCGGCGCCCGTGATCGAGCACCTGAAGCGGCTTGGCGTCACCACCGTCGAGCTGATGCCGGTGCACGCCTTCATCGACGACCGGCAACTGGTCGACCGCGGCCTGCGCAACTACTGGGGCTACAACACGCTCGGGTTCTTCTCGCCCGAGATGCGCTACTCGGCCTCGGGCAGCTCGAAGGAGTTCAAGACCATGGTGAAGACGCTGCACTCGGCCGGCATCGAAGTGATCATCGACGTGGTCTACAACCACAGCTGCGAGGGCAACCACCTCGGTCCCACGCTGTCGTTCCGCGGCATCGACAATGCCGCCTACTACCGGCTCGCGCCCGACAACCGGCGGCAGTACGTCGACTACACCGGCTGCGGCAACACCGTGAACCTCGAGCACCCGCGGGTGCTGCAGCTCGTCATGGATTCGCTGCGCTACTGGGCGCAGGAGATGCACGTGGACGGCTTTCGCTTCGACCTCGCGCCGGCGCTCGCGCGCGAAGGCGGCACCGTGGACCGCTTCGGCGGGTTTTTCGACGTGATCTGCCAGGACCCGGTGCTCAACCGCGTGAAGCTGATCGCCGAGCCCTGGGACATCGGCGCCGGCGGCTACCAGGTCGGCAATTTCCCGCTCGGCTGGGCCGAGTGGAACGACCGCTACCGCGACGGCATGCGCGCCTACTGGAAGGGCGACGGCGGCCTGATCGGCGAGTTCGCGCGCCGGCTCACCGGCTCCTCCGACCTCTATGGCCGCGAAGGCCGCCGCCCGCACGCCAGCGTCAACTTCATCACCGCGCACGACGGCTTCACGCTGCACGACCTCGTTTCGTACAACGACAAGCACAACGAGGCGAACGGCGAGCAAAACCGCGACGGCCACAACCACAACCTGTCGTGGAACTGCGGCGTCGAGGGGCCGAGCGAGGATCCGCAGATCGTGGCGCTGCGCGAGCGGCAAAAGCGCAACTTCATCGCCACGCTGCTCCTTTCGCAGGGCGTGCCGATGCTGCTCGCGGGCGACGAGCTGGGGCGCAGCCAGAACGGCAACAACAACGCCTACTGCCAGGACAACGAGATCAACTGGATCGACTGGACGCTCGACGAGGGCAGGCGGCGGCTGCTCAAGTTCGTGCGCCGCCTGACCGCGCTGCGGCGCGAGCACCCGGCGTTCCGCCGCCGCGATTTCTTCGCCGGCCGGCCGCTGCACGGCGGCGACGTGAAGGACCTGCTGTGGCTGCAGCCCCACGGCAGCGAGATGTCCCGCGAGCAGTGGGAGCACGAGCACGCGCGCTGCCTCGGCGTGTACCTCGCCGGGGCGGCGCTGCGCGACATCGACCGCCGCGGCCGGCTGCTGCGCGACGAGGATTTCCTGCTGCTGTTCAACGCGCACCACGAGAACGTGCCGTTCGTGCTGCCGGCGATCGCCGGCGATCCGTGGAAGGCGCTCTTCGATACGGCGCTCGAACCAGCGCGGCCCGCGCAGCGAACGTATGCGCCGGGCGAGCACTACCCGCTTTCCGGCCGCTCGCTCGCGCTTCTCACCCGCGACGCGCCATGAGCGGCGCCCGCGCGTTGCTCACGCACCTGTGCCAGTTGCACGGCATCGGCGTCGATTTCCAGGACATCTGGGGAACGCGGCGCGAGGTGCCGGAACCGAGCCTGCGCGCACTGCTTGCCGAGTTCGATATCGACGCGTCCTCGGACGAATCGCTGGAGCGCGCCGCGCGCGAGGCCGCCGCGGCGCGCTGGAAAACGCTCCTGCCGCCGGTGCTCCTCGCCGCGGCAGGGGCGCGGCCGTGGGCTGCACCGGTCCGGCTCGCCCGGCCGCACGACGGTGCGCAGCTGCATTGGCGCATCGCCGAGGAAACCGGCGCGGTTCACGAGGGCGAGGTGGCGGTGCGGCAGCTCAGGGAAGCCGCTCACGCGGAATTGAACGGCACGCGTTACGCCGCGTTCGAACTGGAGATCGGCGTAGCGCTGCCGACCGGCTATCACCGGCTCGAACTGCGCGACGACCGCGGCGCAAGCGGCGAGGCGCTCGTCATCGCCGCGCCCGCGCGCTGCTACCGGCCGGAGTCGCTCGCCGATGGCGCGCGGCTCTGGGGACCGGCCGTGCAGCTCTACGCCCTGCGCTCCGGGCGCAACTGGGGCATCGGCGACTTTGGCGATCTCGCGGCTCTGGTCGAGGACTGGGCGGCGCGCGGGGCGGGCGTATTCGGCCTCGGCCCGCTGCACGCGCTGTTTCCGCACAATCCCGCGCACGCGAGCCCCTACAGCCCTTCGTCGCGCGCGCGCCTGAACGTCCTTTACCTCGACGTCGAGGCGATCGCGGACTTCCGCGAGTGCGAGGACGCGCAGCGCCGCGTGCGCTCGACGCAGTTCCAGGCGCGGCTCGCACGATTGCGCGAGGCGCCGTTCGTCGACTATCCGGGCGTCGCGGCAGCGAAGTTCGAAGTGCTCGCGCGGCTCTACGCGCATTTCCTCGCGCGGCACCTGGCGGCAGAGGACGCGCGCGCGTGCGAATTCCGCGGCTTCCAGGCCGCCGGGGGGGTCGCGCTGCGCCGGCACGCGCTGTTCGAGGCCCTGCAGGAACATTTCCATGCCGCCGATCCCGGGGTCTGGGGCTGGCCGGTGTGGCCCGAGGCGTACCGCGACCACGACGCCGCGGCGGTGGCGCGCTTTGCCGCGGTGAACGGCGAGCGCATCGAGTACTTCGAATACCTGCAATGGCAGGCCGAACTGCAGCTCGCGCGCGTCGCCGAGCGTTGCACCGCGCTCGGCACGGCGATCGGGCTTTATCTCGATCTCGCCGTGTCGGTGGACCGCGCCGGTTCGGACGCATGGACGAGCCGCGAGGACTATGCGCCCGGCGCAAGCATCGGGGCGCCGGCCGACGAGTTCAATCCGAACGGGCAACACTGGAACCTGCCCCCCCTGCGTCCCGACCGGCTGCGCGCCGACCGCTATGCGCTGTTCATCGAAACGCTGCGCGAGAACATGCGCAACGCCGGTGCGCTGCGCATCGATCATGTCATGGGCCTGATGCGCCTGTTCTGGATCCCGCCCCGGGGCAGCGCGCGCGACGGCGCCTACGTGCACTACCCGCTCGAGGAACTGCTCGCGATCGTCGCGCTCGAGAGCGAGCGTAACCGCTGCCTGGTGATCGGCGAAGACCTCGGCACGGTCGCCGACGAGGTGCGCGCCGCGCTCGCGCGCATCGGCGTACTCTCGTACCGGCTGCTCTGGTTCGAGCGCGAACCCGACGGCAGCTTCAGGCCGGCGGAGGCGTACCCGCAGGATGCGCTGGTCGCAGTGAGCACGCACGATCTCGCGACGCTGGCGGGCTGGTGGCAGGGACGCGACCTGCGCCTGCGGCTCGACCTGGGATTGTTTCCGGACGCCGGCGCGTATGAAGCCCAGAGCGCGGGCCGCGCGCACGCGCGCGCGCGCCTGCTGGTTGCCCTGCGGCACGCCGGCCTGCTGCCGCCCGGCACCGAAATCGATCCGGCGGTCCCCGTCGCGCTTGCGCCGCCGCTCGGCGAGGCCGTGCACGCCTTCCTCGCGCAGACGCCTGCGCGGATCATGATGGTGCAACTCGAGGACGCGCTCGGCGTCCCCGACCAGGCAAACATGCCGGGCACGACGGGCGAGCACCCCAACTGGTGCCGCAAGCTGCCCGAGAGTCTCGAGCGGCTCTCGGGCGATGTGCGCGTTGCGAACCTTGCAAGCCTGCTCGAGCGGATCCGTCCGCGCCCGGCTGCGCGCGCCGCCGCGCGCCCGGAACCTCGTCCGAGTTTCCTCAACCGCCGGAAAACGCGCGGATGAACCAGAAGGTCGCGAGCGCGAGCGGCGTGATGATGGCGAAGAAAACGAGCGGGCGGTTCTCCCCGAAGCGCTTGCCGCGCCGGCGCTCGATGAAATCGAGCAGCCGGTCGGAGAACACGTAGAGCGAAATGGCGATGATCGTGAACCAGACGATTTCCATCCTTACCCCCGTGCGGCGCCCTGGCTAGCCTCGCGCGTACGCCGGCGCGCGCGCGCCGCGCAGCATGGCGTGAAAGACGAGCGCGAGGAACATCGTCCCCCCGATCACCGCGACGAGGCCCCCGAGCCCCATCAACCCCATCGCCGCGATTTCCTCGCTGCTCCGCAGCGCCTGTGCGGCACCCGCGACCTTGCGCTGCACGCCGTAGCCGCCGGACCAGAGCAGCCCCAGCACGTGCAGCACCTGCCCGCCCGCGTACAGCCAGAGCTGGATCTCGGCAAGGCGCGCGCGCACCTCGGCGTGGCCGAATTTCGGCAGCAGGTGGTAGGCAAGTCCCATCAGCGCCAGCGTCACGCCGACGATGCTGCCATGGTAGTGCGCCGGCACCTTGACGTTCGAGCCGTGGATCATCGCGCCGATCACGCCGCCGAGACCGAACAAGAGCAGCGAACCGAGGAGCGCGGCGCGCAGCGCCCGCGCGCGCGCATCGGCGCGCGGCGCACGCGCGAGGCCCAGCGCGAGCGCGAGCATGAACGGAAGGATCGCAAGCCCGCCGCCGAAACGCATCAGCCAGGTGTGCCAGCGGTGGTGCTCCACGGTGCCGACGTCGTAGGCGAGGTAGATCACCGGGGTGAGGAATACCGATACGAGGCCGATGCCGAAAAGCAGCACCGCCATGCGCGGCGTGAGCGGCACCGGCGCGCCCGAAGCCTCCGCCAGCCAGAGCCAGGCGACGAACATGAGCAGCGTCCAGGTGAACTGCAGCACGTGCCCGCCGCCCCAGAAGAGCAGCTCGTAGTACGCCTTCGGATCGAGCGCCGCGGGCACCGCAAGATACGACCAGCCGAACGCGAGCAGCGCCACCGCCGCCGAGACGAGCGAAGTGTTGAGTCCGAAGCGGAGCGCGCCCGCGCCGTCGAGGCGCGTGCCGACGCGCGGCACGGTCGCCATGCCGCGCAGGGCGACCAGGCCGACACCGGCCGCAAACACGATCAGCCCCGAGAGGAATACCGGCCCGTCCAGCACCGGGATGTAGTTCGCCATGATCGGACGCCCGGCGCCGGCGAACGGCGCGACCGCCATCAGCGTTGCGCCCGCGACCGCGACGCCGAGCGCCGCCCAGCCGAGCGCAATCAGCCGCGGGGCGCTGTTGAGGCTCCAGAACACGCCGCCGAAACCCACGAACCACACGAGCACGGAGAGGTCCACGTGCACCACCAGCGCCACCTGGAAGAAATCCACCAGCGGAAACCAGTCCTTGGTGAGCGGCGCGCGCGCGAGCACGAGCAGCACCGAAAATACGCCCGAGACCGCGAGCGAGGCGAGCGCGAGCCAGAACCAGCCTTCGGCAAGCCGGCAGCGCGCGCCCTCGGGAAGCGGCAGGGTGTAGTCCGGTCTCATAACAGGAAGATACCTCCGTCGCCGGCGCGAAAGTCGATCGTCAGCACCTGACCGGCGGCGATTTCCACCGTTTCGGTTCGCTCCCAGGCGCGCGCCCCGGGCCGCAGCGAATCGCGGATGCGGACTTGCAACGCGTGCCTGCCCGCGGGCACTGCAAGACGCCGGTAGAGCTGCGCGGTGCCGTCCGCCGCAACCCCGGTGGGCGCGAGCACTTCGCGGACCAGGACCCGGCCGCCCAATCGCACGTCCACCTCGACCGGAGCGCGCCCGCGCGGACAGGCTTCGGGTGCGCGCATGTTGGGCGCGAGCGCCGCAAGCTCCGCGGGGCTGCGCTTGCGGCACGGCTGCAGCCGCTCGCCGGCGTGCACGACGATCACCCGCACCAGCGCCTCGCCCGCAGGGAGCGTGCGGTACGGCGGCTCGAACGAAAGCCACGCCACGAGCGCACCGAACACGGCGAAGGCGGCCACTTGCACCGCCACTCTCGCCGCGCGCGGCGCGCGCATCTTCCCGCCCGCCCACAGGGTGCGCAGGCGCTCGCGCGCGACGCTCGGGTTCAGGTGCGGTTCGCGCGTTCCGGCGATGCGCGCGTCGGTCCAGCGGTTTCCGAGCCGGTATTCGCAGCCGTTCAGGGCGCAGCCGGCGATCACCACGCTCGGCGCGCCGCGGCGGATCGCATAGTCGGCAAAGGACGGCGGAAGCTGCCCCGCGCACTCGAGCTCGATGAGCGCGCCATCCGACCCCTGGCGGCCGCTCGGCGCGTGGCGGCACGCAAACACGATTTCCCGGCCTTGCGCCGCAAACTGCGCCGCCTGCGCGCGAATCGCCTCGAGTGCGAGGCCGGGAAGATCGATTCCCGGCGCGACCTCGCCTTTCGCCCCGGGGACTGCGGTGGGACACGATCCGGCGCAGATGCCGCAGGCCGCGCACTGCTCGGGCCGCACCACCGCCTGCTTGAGAAACGCGCGGCCGTCGCTGCGCGGCACCATGCTGATCGCAAGATACGGGCAATCGTGCGCGCAGCGCGCGCAACCGGTGCAGCGCGCGAGCCGAACCTGCGCCGCGGCGGCGCGCCGCCGCGCAAGAAGCGGCAGCGCAAGGAGCGCGAGCGTCGCGCCGCCCGCGATCAGCCACAGCACTTCGGCAGAGGTCGCATACATCAACGGATGCGCGAAGAGGTAGAACCAGTCCAGCCGCAGCGTCTGCGGAAGCGATCCGAACGCGGCCGGCGCATCCGAGGCAACCGGGCGCAGCAGCGACGCGGCAACGAGCATCGCGAGCGTTCCCCAGCCGAGCGCGCGCGACGGCACGGTGTCGGTGTGCGCGATGCGCTCGATGTGGACCCACATCACGGCGAGGAGCGCAAGCGGCACGCCGATGTGCAGGAACACGAAGAGCGAAAACAGCCGGTCGGTGACGTCGGGGCGGCTGAGGAAATTGCGCACCATCGGCGCCGAACCGAGGCCGAAGGCGTCGAACCATTCAGCGGTGGCGGTGGCGGAAAATTGCCCGACCCGGTCCCAGACGAGCCAGTACCCGACCACCCCCGAGCCGTAGATGAACCACAGCAGAATCACGCCCGTCGTCCAGGAAAACCAGCGAAAACCGCGAAAGTGTCCGGCGAGCGCCTCGCGCGCAAGGTGCAGCAGCGCGACCGCGACGAAGGCGTCGGACGCGTAGCGGTGCAGGCTGCGCATCACGCCGCCGAGCCACCACTGTTCGCGCGCAAGCCGCTCGAGCGAGCGGTGCGCTCCGGCGACGCTCGGATCGAAGAACGCGTACACGTAGACGCCGGTCGCGGCGACGATCCAGAAGAGAAAGAAGGCGAGCGCGCCCAGGTGCCGCCACGGGTTGGCGCGCGGCCCGAAGAAGCGATCGAAGGCCCGCTCGAGCGAGGGGACCACCCGCCTAGGCTCCGAAGACGAATCCGCCCCGCGCCGCGGCGAAATCGATCACCAGGCTCGCCCCGGGCGCGAGATCGAGCGTCGCCTCGCGCACGTAATTGAACTCGCCCGAAGCGCGATCGCGCAGGCGCGCGACGATCCGGTGCGAGCCCGCGGGAACCGTCATCCGGTGATAGACCGCGGCCGCGCCGTCGCGGCGCAGGCCCGCCGGCGCGACCTCGCGCCGATACACCACTTCGCCGTCGAACTCGAGTTCCACGCGCAAGGGCGCGCGCTCGCGCGGGCAGTCGAGCGCAGCGCGCATGTTGGGCGCAAGCTTCGCCAGCTCTTCGGGGGTGCGCTCGCGGCATTCGCGCAGGCGCTCGGCCGCGTGCACGAAGGAAAGGCGGACGAGCGCGCTCTTTTCGGGGACGATCGTGAAGCGCGGCGCAGTGGAAAAGTAGCCGATCAGCGCCATCAGCGGCACGTACAGCACAAGCTGGAACAGGATCTGCAGCGCCTTCTTCATGTGGTGCCGCCGAGCTTCGCCAGTTCCAGCGCGTCGGTGCGGATCTTGGGCGCAAGGCGAAAGGCGTCCGAAAAGCAGTCGTCCTGCGATAGCCCATGGGTCTGGAACGCGGGGTACGCCGCCTCCACCATCCCGACCGAGCCGCAGGCATAGACCTGGTAGCCCGAGAGGTCGGGAAAATCGGCGAGGATCGCCTCGTGCACGAGGCCGGTCCGCCCGCGCCACTCGTCCTCCGGCGCGGGCTCCGAGAGCACCGGAACGAACTTGAAGTTCTCGTGCTCGCGCTCCCACTGCCGCGCAAGATCCGGCGCGTACAGGTCGCGCAGCGTCCGCACGCCCCAGTAGAGCACCATCTTGCGCTTCAAGCCGCGCGCGAACGCGTACTCGAGCATGCTCTTCACCGGCGCGAAACCGGTCGAGCCGGCGACGAACAGGATCGGCTTCTCGGAGTCCTCGCGCAGGAAAAAGGAGCCGAGCGGCCCCTCGAAGCGCACCGCGTCGCCCGCCTTCATTTTCTCGAACACGTGCGTGGTGTAGCGCCCGCCGGGGATGAGCCGGATCTGCAGCTCGATCCGGTCGCTCTGCTGCGGCGCGGTGGCAAACGAGAAGCTGCGCTTTTCGCCGCCCTCGAGCAGGATATTGAGATACTGCCCGGCGTAGAAGTGGATTCGTTCCCCGCCTTCGAGCCTGAGGATGACGCGCATCACGTCGTGCGCGAGCGGGGTGAGGCTCTCCACCGCCGCGCTCCAGGTGCGCACCGGGATCTGCCCGGGAAGCTTTTCCGGCTCGTACTCGATCTCGATGTCCGAGAGCGGCGTCGCCGAGCAGAGAAGCAGCTTGCCTGCCGCGCGCTCGGCGTCGCTCAGCGCGGTGCGCTGGTAGGCGCCGAAGTCCACTTTCCCGTAGGCGAGCTTCGCCTTGCAGGTCCCGCAGCCGCCCGAGCAGCAGTCGTAGGGAAAGGCGACCGCGGCGCGCAGCCCGGCGTCGAGGATCGTTTCGCCTTCGCGCACGCCGATGATGCGGTTATCGGGCCGCACCAGCATATGAAAGCCCTCCCGCGGACCCTCGCGGCGCCTGGGCGGCAGCCAGGGCAGCAGCGCAAAGAGCGCGGTCGCCCCCGCGACGAGCGCCCACACCTCGCCCGGCGAGGCGCGGTAGAGAGCCGCATAGACCGGCAGGAAGAACCAGTCGAATTCGAGCGTCGTGATCGCCTTGGCGAGATCGGCCTCGCCCTGGCTGAGCGCGGGCTTGGCGAGCGAGAGTACGACGAGCGCCACCGTGAGCGTTCCCGCGATCGGCCACGGCGGTGTGGTGCGCGCGTGCGGAACGCGGTGCGTGTGCACCCACAGCACGCCGAGCACCGCGAGCGGCACCCCGATGTGGATGAAGGAGAGCAGCGAAAACAGCCGGTCGTTCACCGCCGCGGGAAAGATGAAGTTGCGGATCAGCGTGCCCTTGAAGACCGGCAGCCAGTCGAACCACTCGGCGGTCGCGATGGTGACGAACTGCGCCATGCGGTCCCAGGGCAGCATGTAGCCGTTGATCCCGGCCGCGTACACGAGCCACAGCAGCGCCACGCCGGTGAGCCAGGAAAACCAGTGAAAGCCGCGGTAGCGGTCGAACGTCCAGTGGCGCGCGAGGTGCAGGAACATCGTGATCACCACGCCGTCGGAAGCGTAGCGGTGGATGCTGCGCAGCACGCCGCCCACGTACGGCTGGCCGTGCGTCAGGTACTCAACCGAGGCGTAGGCATCGGTGACGCTCGTCTTGAAGAAGATGTAGAGGTACAGGCCGCTTCCGACCACGAGCCACATCAGGGAGTACGAGATCGCGCCCAGGTAGTAGAGCGGGTTGAGGCGCTCGCCGAAGGCGAGGTTGAAGAACGCCTCGACGCGCAGGAAAAGCCATTGTCCCGGCG
Source organism: uncultured Enterobacteriaceae bacterium (assembly GCA_964638135.1). GTDB lineage: Bacteria > Pseudomonadota > Gammaproteobacteria > Burkholderiales > SG8-39 > 2-02-FULL-66-14. Next base: position 22,138 of record CAZXAR010000037.1, read on the forward strand.
CGTGTATAAGGTGGGTCATCCGCCCATCCTAATGAGGGCGCCGATGACGCTCGTTGACATGTGTCAACCGGCGCTGCGCGCGCGGCGCCGGCGGCGCCACTCGATGACGAGGCTCGGGATTCCGACCAGAAAGATGGTGGCGCCGACGGCGAGCTCGATCACCACCGCATAGTTGACGCGGTACTTGCCGGCCGCCGGATCATAGATCGTGCACAGCAGCTTCACCTGCTCGATGAGCGCGCCGAGGTCGCCCGCGGGGCGAGGCGCGTTGGCGACGAGCTCGAGCAGCGGACCGACGAACTGCGGCGCGGGAAACGAATCGCCGTAGAGCTGGCGGTAGATGCGGCCCTCGCGGTCCACGATCGTCGCCTGCAGCAGGTGGTCGAAGCCGGCAGTGGTCTGCTCGTAGGTGAAGCCGAAGTCGGCGATCAGGCGCGGCAGCGTCTCCGCCTCCGGCGTGAGGAACATCCAGTTGGACACGGAAATCCCCTGCTTGCGGGCAAAGGCCTTCATCGCCTGCGGGGTGTCGAACGGCAGGTTGAATCCGATCGTGGCGACGCGGAACTTGCCGGCGCCGATCGAGCGCTCGGCCTCGGCCACCGACTGCGCAAGGAACTTCGTGGTCGTGGGGCAGACCTGGAAGCAGCCGGTGTAGATGAAGTTCACCACCAGCGGCTTGCCGCGCAGATCGGCAAAGCGCACTTCGCGGTCTGCGCTGTCGCGAAAGACGTAGTTGCCGACCTCGCGTCCGATCGCGGCCTGGCTTGCGCGCAATGCCGCTTTTTCGTCGAGCGCTGCGGCAGAGGACGCGACGAAAAACATGAGCAATGGGGTCAGAGTAAAAGGGGTCAGAGTAAGAACCGTACGGAGAGAGGCGATCTTCATACCGGCACGCTTTTACTCTGACCCCTTTTACTCTGACCCCAGGTCACAGGGCGGCGTCGAGCATGGCGCCGAAAAGCACCGCGCAGAGCTGCAGCAGCGAGGCGCGGAAGCTCGCACGAGCGGTCTCGCGGCCCGGACGCTCGAGGAGGAGTAGGCACTTGAGGAGGAACCAGGCCCCGCCCGTGAGCGCGGCCGCGAGATAGATCCAGCCCAGCCCGAAGGCGGCTGGCAGAAAGGAGGCGCCGACCAGCAGCGCGGCGGCGGTGCAGATCGCGCGCGCCGCGCGCGCATCGCCCACCACCACCGGAAGCATCGGAACGCCGGCCGCGGCGTAATCCTCGCGGCAGGCGATGGCGAGGCTCCAGAAGTGCGGCGGCGTCCAGAGGAACAGGACCACCGCCAGCGCGAGCGCCTCGGGTCCCGGCATTGGCGCGACCGCCGCCGCGCCGGCGAGGACTGCGAAACTGCCCGCCAGGCCGCCGATCACGATGTTCCACCAGGTGCGGCGCTTGAGCCACACCGTGTACACGACGCCATAGGTGAAGGCGCCCAGGAACACGTACAGCGCGGCGATCGCGTTGGTGGCGAAGCTCGCCGCGAGCACGGCTGCCGCGATCATGGCACCGATCAGCCACAGCCACACCGGCCGGTGCCGCAGCGCGCCGGTGACGAACGGGCGGTTGCGCGTGCGCGCCATCCGCGCGTCGAGGTCGCGCTCGACATACTGGTTGAACGCGCCCGCGGCGGCCGAGGAAAGAAGCACCGCCAGGATGAGCGCAACGACCTGCCACGCGGCGGGCGAAGCGCCGCGCTCGACTGCCATGCCGGCGGCGGCGGCGATCGCGATCGCGATGCCGATTCGCAGCTTGAAGAGGTTCAGCACGTCCCTCAAAACGCGCCTCCATTCATTTCGCGCGCGATGAGCGGCGCGGGGCGTCCGCTCCATCGCGCGCAGTTCGGCCGGCACGTCGTGTCCGGCCGGACGTTACTTCAGCGGCCAGACCGTCGACAGGTATTTCCAGTTGACGAAGTAGTACAGCACGAACG
>CAZXAR010000038.1:0-23794 GCA_964638135.1 uncultured Enterobacteriaceae bacterium
CCTTGCCGAGAAAACCGAGATTCATGGGAAAGGCTTCCGCGGCTGCGAGCATCGAAAGGATGTGCCAGGGACCGGGCGTGCAGGTGGTAGCATAGGTGCCGGTCGCGGGGCCGGTGCCGCCGCCGATCATCGTCGTAACCCCCGACATCAGCGCTTCCTCGATCTGCTGCGGGCAGATGAAGTGGATGTGCGAGTCGATGCCGCCCGCGGTGACGATCATGCCCTCCCCCGCGATCACTTCCGTACCGGCGCCGATCGGAATGGTGACCGCGGGCTGGATATCCGGGTTTCCCGCCTTGCCGATCTTCCAGATCCGCCCGCCGCGGATGCCGATGTCGGCCTTGACGATACCCCAGTGATCGACGATCAGGGCGTTGGTGATGACGGTATCGGCGACCTCGGCCGCCCCGCGCTGGCTCTGCCCCATGCCGTCGCGGATCACCTTGCCGCCGCCGAATTTCACTTCCTCGCCGTAGACCGTGAAGTCCTTCTCCACCTCGATCCAGAGCTCCGTGTCCGCGAGCCGCACCCGGTCGCCGGTCGTGGGGCCGAACATCTCCGCGTACGCCTGGCGGGTGATTTTCATTTGAGTTTTCCCATCACCTTTCCGGTGAAGCCGAAGACCTTTCTGTCCCCTCCCAGTGCCACCAATTCCACCGTGCGCGTCTGTCCGGGCTCGAAGCGCACCGCGGTGCCCGCGGCGATGTTGAGGCGAAACCCGTATGCCTTCGCGCGCTCGAACCTGAGCGCCTCGTTGGTTTCGAAGAAATGGTAGTGCGAGCCCACCTGGATCGGGCGGTCGCCGCTGTTCGTGACCTGCAGCGTCACGGTTCGGCGGCCCTTGTTCAGGTCGATCTCGCCGGCCGCGACTTTCATCTCGCCCGGGATCATGGGATCGGGTTGTGCACGGTGACGAGCTTGGTGCCGTCGGGAAAGGTGGCCTCGACCTGGATTTCCGGGATCATTTCCGGAACGCCCTCCATCACCTCCTCGCGCTTCAGCAGCGTCGCGCCCCAGCCCATCAGGTCGGAGACGCTGCGCCCGTCGCGCGCACCCTCCAGGATCGCGGCGCTGATATAGGCGACCGCCTCCGGGTAATTCAGCTTGAGGCCGCGCGCCTTTCTTCGTTCGGCGAGCAGCGCCGCGGTGAACACGAGCAGCTTGTCCTTTTCCCGGGGAGTGAGTTCCATGAACGGTGAGCTGCCCGCAAGATGAATGCCAAGCCGCGCCGCTCGAGACCGGCGCGGTCAGCGGCAATTTTGCACTAAAACCAAGTGTGCGCCCGGAGGACGTGCACCAGGAACGGTAGAGCGTCAGGCGGCCGCGCGCCGCAGCAGTTCACGGAGCGCATCAGGCAGGCCAGCATTCGGCTTGGCAGGCGGCGGCGCGAAGCTGCCGGCCCGTGCTACTCCCGGCCGTAGGGCGGCGAGCGATTCGGCGTGGCGCACTGCGCTCGAGACGCCATCCACGACCGGGACGGGAATCTCGCCCGCGATGCCGCGCGCAAGACCGGCGAGCGGCGCCCCGGCGAGGACGATTACGTCGGCGCCGTCCTGATCGACCGCCAACGTGCACAGCTCTGTCAGCCGCACTACGTGATCGGCCTGCACGGCCGCGATATCGCGAAGCGGCTGGTCCAGGCAGCGGATGCTCGCCAGGCGACCGATAAGCCCGTTATGTTCGACGACCTCCCGGTACCAGGCGGTAATGCGCCGCGAAATGGCCACGATCGAGAAGCGCCTGCCGAGGAGGCAGGCGCTCGCGAGCGCCGACTCGCTCAGCCCGATCACGGGAATGTCGAGTACCTCGCGGATCGCGGGTACGCCCGGGTCGCCGAACGCGGCGATGATCACCGCGTCGTTGCCTCGTGCGTGCTCGGCGACCAGGATTGCCGCAGCGTAGGCGCCGATCAGCGCCTCGAAGCGCGTCTCGATGTACGCGACGCCGAAAGGCGCGGTCAGCACCGTGGTCTCGGTGCCGGGCGACGCGGCACGCCGGGCCTCGGCGGCGATGAGCCGCGAAACGTCTTCGGAGATGTTGGGGTTGATGAGCAGGAGCCGCATCGCCGGCCTCGTCAGGCGAGCGCCGCCTCGAGCTCCACCGGGGCGGAGTCGGTTGCCGACAGGTCGAGGTTGGCCTCGACATGATGAAGATGCTCCGTCATCAGCTTCACCGCGTGCTCGGCATGGCCCGCGGCAAGCCTGTCGACGATCTCGCCGTGCTCCTCACCGAGGCAGGACGGAACCGACGGCGAGTCGTAGAGCGCAATGATCAAGCACGTGAGCGAAGCAAGCTCGCGCATGGTCCTGGCGAGCAGCGCGTTTCCCGCCATGTCGGCGAGCAGGATATGAAACGCACCCGAGAGCCGGACGATGCTCCGCGTATCGCCCTCGGCGCGCGCGCGGCGCTCGGCGGCGACGTGCCGCCGCAGGCGCGCGATCATTGACCGCCGGTCCGGCTGCGCAAGGAAGCGCTCGATGATGCCCGGCTCGATCAGGCGGCGCGCCTCGAACACGTCGCGCGCCTCGGCAACGGTCGGCTGCGCGACAAAGGCGCCACGGTTCGGCTCGAGCCGGACCACCCCCTCATGAGCGAGACGCGGCAGCACGCGCCGGATGCGCGCCCGGCCCACCGCAAAGATGCTCGCCAGTCGGTCTTCACCGAGCTTGGTACCCGGCGACAGCCGGTGCTCCAAGATCGCTGCGAGGATACGCTCGTAAATTGCCTCCTCCGCCGCGCGCGAGCGCCGGCCCGGCTTTGCCTTGTACTTGCTGCGGCTGCGCATGCCCCGTTGACAGCCTGTCGCTTTTATGGCCACAATTCTCCGTATATTGGCGCCAAAAATCAAGCGAAGTGCTGACAATCACCGAGGAGGACATCATGGGAGCAGCCGTCAGACCGCTCACGCTCGCAGTCGTGCTGCTGGGCCTCACGCTTCCCGCCGGGGCGCAGGAGAAGATCCGCGTCGCCGGCAACTTTGCCACCGAGCATTCGAGCAGCGTGGCCATGGAGCAGGTATTCAAGCCCGAACTCGCCAAGCGCTCCGGCAACCAGCTCGGTGTGGACATCTTCCCCGCCATGCAGCTCGGCGGAGCCAAGGAGAACGTCGACGCGGTGCGCTCCGGGGCTCTCTTCATGACCTGGGTGGGCGTCGCATTCTTGTCGCGCATCGTGCCCGAGCTGGAGGCGATCAGCTTGCCGTTTCTCATGCCCAGCCGTGAGGTCGCGTTCAAAGTCATCGACGGCGAGGTTGGGCGGCTGATCGACGGGAGGTACGCCGACAAAGGCTTCATCTCCCTCGGCTGGATGGAGCTTGGATCGCGCCAGGTCACCAACAGCAAGCGCCCCATCATGACCATCGACGACTTCAAGGGCCTGAAGATCCGCATGCAGCCGCTCGAGACCCATCTCGCCACGTTCCGCGCCCTCGGCGCCAACCCGCTCGCCATGGACATCAAGGAGCTCTACTCGGCCATGCAGCAAGGCGTGGTCGACGGCCAGGAGAATCCGTTCGCCATCATCCAGGCGAACCGCTACTTCGAGGTGCAGAAGTTCGTCTCCAATACCGGCCACTTCTACGACTTCATCGCCATCGTCGCCAACCGCAGGCAGTTCGAAGGCATGAAGCCGGAGCACCAGAAGGCGATCCGCGGCGCCATGACGGCGGCAGTCGCCCACCAGCGCAAGATCGCCGCCGAGCTCGACGCAAAGGCGGTGGCGGAGCTGAAGAAGACGATGCAGTACAACGACGTTCCGGCCAAGGTCCGCGAGGACATGCGCAAGGCTTCGGCGGGCGTGGTCGACCAGGTGAGATCGCGCATCGGCGCCGAGCTGGTGGACCGCGTGCTGGCCGAAGTCGCGAAAGCCCGCTAGGGCCTTGCCCGGCCTCGCCCTGCTCGACCGCCTGGTCGGCGGCGCGATCATCGCGGCGATGGCCGCGATGGTCGTGGTGGTGTCGCTGCAGGTGCTGCTGCGCTACGTGTTCAACACCTCGCTCGACTGGGCCGAGGACGTCGCGCGGCTGCTGTTCGTATGGTCGATCTTCCTCGCCATCCCGCTCGGCGTGAAGCAGGGCAGCCACATCGCCATCGAGGTGCTCACCGTCCATCTGCGCCCGGCGGCGCAGGCGTTCTTCTTCCGCGCCATGGCGCTCGGCTGCGCGGCGCTGATGGCCGTGGTCTGCACCCAGTCGACGCTGCTCACGGTGCAGCAGTGGGACGAGTTCATGCCCACGCTCAACGTCACGGCGGCGCTGTTCATGGTCCCGGTCGCGTTCGGCGCGGCACACAGCACCCTGTACTTCGTGCTGCTTGCGATCGCCGGCACCCCGCCCGCGGGAGCGCGCGGGCCGGTCGAATGAGCTGGTGGATCATCGCCGGCTTCATGGCGCTCGCGCTCCTCGGCATGCCGATCGCGTTCGCGCTGGGCTTCGTCGCCCTGATCGCCGTTCTCGCCAGCGGTATCGACCTCACCATGATTCCGCACCGCATGATGCACTCGGTCAACTCGTTTCCCCTGATGGCGATTCCGTTCTTCATGCTCGCCGGCGAGCTGATGATCAAGGCCGGCATCGTCGAGCGGCTGATCGCGATGGCCAACTCGGTGGTCGGGCGCGTGCGCGGCGGCCTCGCGCACGTGACCATGATTTCCGGCGCCGGGCTGGCGACGGTGTCGGGCACTGCGGTGTCCGATGCGAGCGCGCTGTCGAGCATCCTGGTACCGCCGCTCGCCAAGGCCTACGACCGGCCGTTCGCCGCCGCGATTGTCGCGGCCGCCGCCAACATCGGGCCGATCATCCCGCCGAGCGCGGCGATGATCGTGTACGCCTTCATGGCCGGGTCGAGCGTGTCGGTCGGCGGCATGTTCATGGCCGGCGTCGTGCCCGGCCTGGTCATCACCGCCGGCTTCATGGTGCTGTGCACCTGGATCGCCCGGCGCCGGGGCTTCGCGCTGACTGGAGAACCGTTTCGCCTCGCCAAGGTACTCGGCGAGCTCCGGCATTCGCTGGTCATCCTGATGATGCCGGTGATCGTCATCGGCGGCATCGTCGGCGGCGCCTTCACCGCCACCGAGGGCTCGGCGATCGCGGTGGTCTATGCGCTGGCGATCGGCTTCTTCGTCACGCGCCGGTTGGCGCTTGCCGACCTGCCGGGCGTGCTGCTGCGCGCCGCGATCACCTCGGCGATGGTCGGCGCGCTGATCGCGTTCGCCTCCTCGGTCACCTTCCTTCTCACGGTCGACCTGCTGCCACAGAAGCTTGCCGCCGGGCTGCAGTCGCTCACCACCAACCCGCTGGTATTCAACCTGCTGGTGACGGCGCTGCTGCTCGTGGTCGGCATGTTCATGGAGTCGAACGCCGCGTACATCATGCTGGTGCCGCTCCTGCACCCGGTCGCGCTCGCGTACGGCATCGACCCGCTGCATTTCGGGTTCCTGTTTGTGCTGAACCTGGTGATCGGCATGCTCACGCCACCGATCGGGGTGGTGCTGTTTGTCGTGTGCGGCATCACCGGCATCCGGATGAGCGAGATCGTCGGCACGCTATGGCCGTTCATCGCCTGGATGCTCGTCGTGCTGTTCGCGAGCATGCTCTACCCGCCGCTCTGCCTCTGGCTGCCCAGAACGCTGGGCTATTAGGGGGGAGACTCGACCCAGTGCTTCCAGCGGCGCCGCATCTCCTCGCACTCTGCCACGCGCACGCCGGTGACGAGCTCGAGCGAGGCATGGGTCAAGGCGAGCAGCTTCTCGACCGAGTAGGCGCCGTAGTCGACGCGGCGCATGCCGGCGTGGCGCGCGCCGAGGACTACGCGACCGATTCTCGCCTCCTTGATTGCCCAGCAGCACATCGGGCACGGTTCCATAGCGGAGTAGAGCGTCGCGCCGGACAAGTCGCCGCTGCCGAGCTTGCGGCTGGCGTCGCGGATCGCCTCGACCTCGGCGTGCGCGGTCGGGTCGCCGTCGGTCGCGGCGCGGTTCTGGCCCTCGCCGATGATACGGCCATCGCGGACGATGATCGAGGCCACCGGGCAGTCGCCGCGCTCGAGCGCCCGCTCGCAATGCGAGAGCACCAGGTCCATGTATTGCTCATGGCTGAGCATCGCGGCATGCATAATACATGAGCATGGCTGAATACGATCTCGTGATCCGCGACTGCCGGGTCGCGACCGCGTCGGACACGATGAGCTGCGACATCGGCGTCTCGGCAGGCAGGATCAGGGCGCTCGCCGCGTCGCTCCCTCGAGGCAGATCAGAGATCGACGCCGCAGGAAGATGGGTCACGCCCGGCGGCGTCGACGGTCATTGCCATCTCGACCAGCCGATGCAGCCGCCGATGAAGATGGCCGACGATTTCGAGAGCGGCACTCGTGCGGCGGCCTGCGGCGGCACCACCACGGTGATCCCCTTCGCAGCGCAGAAGAAGGGGCATACGCTGCGCGCGGCGGTTGACGATTACCACCGCCGCGCAAAGGGCAAGGCGCTGGTCGATTACGCGTTCCACCTGATCGTCAGCGATCCGACCGAGAAAGTCCTGCGCCAGGAGCTTCCCGCACTGATCAGCGAGGGCTACACGTCGTTCAAAATCTACATGACCTACGACGATCTCAAGCTCGGCGACGGCCAGATCCTTGACCTTCTCGCCGTCGCGCGCGCGCACGGCGCCATGGCGATGATCCATGCCGAGAATTCCGATTGCATCGAGTGGCTGACGCGCCGGCTCGAGGCGGCGGGCAAGACGGCACCGCGCTTTCACGCGGACGCGCGCCCGATGCTCGTCGAGCGCGAAGCCACGCACCGCGCGATCGCCCTCGCGGAGCTGGTGGATGTGCCGATCCTGATCGTGCACGTGTCCAGCCGCGAGGCCGTCGAGCAGATCCGCTGGGCGCACGCGCACGGGTTGCGCATCCACGCCGAGACCTGCCCGCAGTACCTTTTTCTCACCGCGGACGCGCTTGGCGTGCACGGCTACGAGGGCGCGAAGTGCGTCTGCAGCCCGCCGCCGCGCGACAAAGCGAACCAGCAGGTGATCTGGGACGCGCTCGCCGACGGCCTATTCACGGTGTTCTCCTCCGATCACGCACCGTTCAGCTACGAGGACCCGCAGGGCAAGAAGCTCGGGGGCAAGGAAGTGTCGTTCCGCTACATCCCGAACGGCATCCCGGGCATCGAGACGCGCCTGCCGCTGCTCTTCTCGGAAGGCGTGCTCAAAGGCCGGATCAGCATCAATCGCTTTGTCGAGCTGACCGCGACCAATCCGGCCAAGACTTACGGCCTCTACCCGCACAAGGGTGCGCTGGCGGTCGGCGCGGACGCCGACCTCGTCATCTGGGACGCGAGCCGCGAAATTACGCTCACCAACCGCATGCTTCATCACGCGGTGGATTACACGCCCTACGAGGGCATGGGCTTGAGAGCCTGGCCGGCGCTGACGCTGTCGCGGGGCGAGGTGGTTTGGGACGGAAGCGAGCCGCGCGGCGAGCTCGGCCGGGGACTGTTCCTGAAATGCGCCACGCCCGAATCGGCGCGACCGAGTTCGACACCGTGCGAGCCGGCTGCGTCGGCCCCGCGCCCCAAGGCCGTCGGGCCTTGAGATCGAGCCAGCCGCCGTTCAGGTGCTCCAGATGCGCAACGGCGCCGCTTTGCGCTGCATCACCGCCGGACGCAGCAACAGCCACAAACTCGTGAACGCCTTGAACGCCTCCTCGGCCGAGTCGCCGAGGTAGCGTGCGACGAGCAACCCGGGCAGGAGCGTGGCGGCGGCGATTTTCCTGCATTTGCCGAGGAGCTCGGGCGGCACCCCGGTGGCGACAAGGGTTCCGAAAACCGGGCGGCCGCCGAGCCCGGCCGGCGATTTCATCAGCGCTCCGCCGCCTTCGATCGTGCCGCGCTCGAGCCACAGCAGCTTTCCTTGATAGGAAATCCGGCTGTCAATGTTGATGCACCCCTTGCCGAAGCGTTCTCCCGAGCCGGTGCGGCCGAGGCAGACGATCTCCCAGCCGATGTAGCGGGCCCCGGGTCCGAGTCGGATCTCGCAGCCGAGTTCAGCGCGCGCGCCGTCGAACACGATTGTCTCGCGCGGCAGCCATTCCAGGCTGCCCTCGACGTCGAACGCGAGCTTCTGTTTCGCCCACGCCCCGGCCGAGCGGTACCACTTGGCGGCGCCCGGATTGGTGATCAGCGCATGCGCGCCGGCGCCGATCGCCGCCGAAAAATCCAGCTCGTCTCCCCCGGCGATCCCGCCCGGCGGATGAACCACGATCGCGTGGCAGACCTCGTCGCCCTCCGGATAAAGCGGTTTCTGCACCACGAGCGGCCCCTCGTGGCGCCGCTTGGCGAGAACCGTCTTTCCGTTCCTCGATTCGAATCCTATCGAGAGCTGGGCGTGCCAGGACGCGCCGACGGGTTCCTCGAGCCGCATGCAGCGATCATACCGCCAGCAGCTGCTTCACTTTGTCGCGTTCCATGTCGGCGCCCGCGCCGCGGCGCACGATTTCGCCCCGCTCCATCACCAGGTACTGGTCGGCGAGCGAGCGCGCGAAGTCGTAGTACTGCTCGACAAGCAGGATCGCCATCTCGCCGGTCGCCGCGAGCGCCCGGATCGCGCGCTCGATGTCCTTGATGATCGAGGGCTGGATGCCTTCGGTCGGCTCATCGAGGATCAGCAGCCGCGGCGCCATCGCGAGCGCGCGCCCGATCGCGAGCTGCTGCTGCTGCCCGCCCGAAAGATCGCCGCCGCGACGGCGCAGCATCTGCCCGAGCACCGGGAACATCTCGAACACGCGCGCCGGGACGGTCGCACCGATCGGGCGCGCCGCGAGGCCCATCCTGAGGTTCTCCTCGACCGTGAGGCGCGGAAAGATCTCGCGTCCCTGCGGCACGTAGCCGATGCCCGCGCGCACGCGCTCGTAGGGTTTTGCGCTCGTGAGATCGGCCTCGCCGAAGCGGATGGTCCCGGTTTTCGCGGCGACGAGGCCCATCAGTGTACGTAGCAGCGTCGTCTTCCCCACGCCGTTGCGGCCGAGCAGGGCGGTGACTTTCCCGGCGGGAACCTCGAACGAAAGGTCGCGCAGGATGTGGCTGCCGCCGTAGTACTGGTTGAGGTTGGCGACCGCGAGCATCGTCATCGCCCCAGGTAGACTTCGACCACCTTCGGGTCGTTCTGCACCTGCGCCATCGGCCCCTCGGCGATGACGGCTCCCTCGTGCAGCACCGTGACCTTGCGCGCGATTCTCTCGATGAACGCCATGTCGTGCTCCACCACCACCAGCGAATGCGAGCCCGCGAGCGCGAGGAACAGCTCGCCGGTGCGCTCCGTTTCCTCGTCGCTCATTCCCGCCACCGGCTCGTCGAGCAGCAGGAGCTTCGGCTCCTGCACGAGCAGCATGCCGATCTCGAGCCATTGCTTCTGGCCGTGCGAGAGGAGCCCCGCGACGCGGTCGGCGCTCTCGGCAAGGCGGATCAACTGCAGCGTCTCGGCGATCCGGTCGCGCTCCTCGCCCGCAAGCCGCGCAAAGAGCGTGCGCCGCACGCGCTTGTCCGCCTTCATCGCGAGCTCGAGGTTCTCGAACGCGGTGTGGTGCTCGAAGATGGTCGGCTTCTGGAACTTGCGGCCGATGCCGGCGTGCGCGATCTCGGCTTCGGTGAGCCGCGTGAGGTCGATCGTCTGGCCGAAATAGCAGGTTCCCGAGTCCGGCCGCGTGCGACCGGTGACGACGTCCATCATGGTGGTCTTGCCGGCGCCGTTGGGACCGATCACGCAGCGCAGCTCGCCCACCTCGATCATGAGCGAGAGCCGGTTCAGCGCCCGGAAGCCGTCGAAACTCACGCTGATGTCCTCCAGATACAGGATCGCGCCGTGCGAAAGATCGACTTCGCCCGGCACCACCGGATGCGTATAGCGCGCGGCGGGCTCCTGCTCCGGCCCCGGCGCCGCGACTTGGCGCAGCAGGAGCGGCTCCGAGGGCTTCATGTGCGGGTGCGCCATCTGCGCACCACGCCGACGACGCCCTGCGGCATGAACAGCGTCACGAGGATGAAGAGCAGCCCCAGCACGTACAGCCAGTACTCGGGAAACGCCTGGGTGAAGAAACTCTTGGCGCCGTTCACGAGGCCCGCGCCGACGATCGCGCCGGTGAGCGTGCCGCGGCCGCCGACCGCGACCCAGATCGCGATCTCGATGGAATTGGCGGGCGACATCTCGCTCGGGTTGATGATTCCGACCTGCGGCACGTAGAGCGCGCCCGCGATCCCGCACAGCACCGCCGAGAGCGTCCAGATGAACAGCTTGTAGTGCACGGTGTTGTAGCCGCAGAAGGCGACGCGCTGCTCGGCGTCGCGGATCGCCATCATCACGCGGCCGAATTTCGAGGTGACGAGCCAGCGGCCGACGAGCAGCGTGCCGATCAGCGCCGCGCCGGTCGCCGCGAAGAGCGCCATGCGCGTCTCGGGCGTGGTGATCGCGAAGCCGAGAATGCGCTTGAAGTCGGTGAAGCCGTTGTTGCCGCCGAACCCGGTCGCGTTGCGGAAAAAGAGCAGCATCGCCGCGAACGTGAGCGCCTGCGTGATGATCGAGAAATAGACGCCCTTCACGCGCGAGCGGAAGGCGAAATAGCCGAACACGAAGGCAAGCAGCCCGGGAACGAGCACCACGAGCAGCGCCGCCCACCAGAACTGGTCGGTGTTCCACCACTGCCAGGGATAGGCCTTCCAGTCGAGAAACACCATGAAGTCGGGCAGGTCCGCCTGGTACTGGCCTTCGCGGCCGATCTGGCGCATGAGATACATGCCCATGGCGTAGCCGCCAAGGGCGAAGAAAAGCCCGTGTCCGAGGGACAGGATCCCCGCGTAGCCCCACACGAGGTCCATCGCCAGCGCCACGATCGCGTAGCACATGATCTTTCCGGCGAGCGTCACCCAGTACTGCGACAGGTGCAGCGGATGGCCGGCAGGCACCGCCAGGCTGAGGAGCGGGAGAACGACGAACAGCGCCACGGCGAACGCACCGAGCACGATCCAGCCGCGCGTGCCGTAGAGCCGCGAGAGGGCGGTCGCGATCGGTCCCATCGGTCGGCTCACGCTTCCACGGCGCGCCCCTTGAGGGCGAAGAGTCCCTGCGGCCGCCGCTGGATGAAGAAGATGATGAACACGAGCACCACGATCTTGGCGATCACGGCGCCCGACCAGGACTCGAGGAACTTGTTCGCGAACCCGAGCACGAGCGCCGCGTACACGGTGCCGGCGAGCTGGCCGACGCCGCCGAACACCACCACCATGAACGAGTCGACGATGTAGCCCTGGCCGAGGTCGGGCCCGACGTTTCCGATCTGCGAGAGCGCGCAGCCGGCGAGTCCCGCGACACCGGCGCCCAGTCCGAAGGCAAGCGTATCCACCCGCGCGGTGTGAACGCCGACGCAGGAAGCCATCTCGCGGTTCTGAGTGACGCCGCGCACGAAGAGCCCCAGCCGCGTGCGCGTGAGGAGCGCCCACATCAGAACCAGCACTGCCGCCGCGAACACGATGATCATGATCCGGTTCCACGGCAGCACCACGTTGGAAAGGAGCTGGATTCCGCCCGACATCCAGACGGGGTTTTCGACCTGCACGTTCTGCGCGCCGAAGATCGTCCGCACCCCCTGGATCAGGGCGAGGCTGATGCCCCAGGTCGCGAGCAGCGTCTCGAGCGGCCTGCCGTAGAGCCAGCGGATCACCAGGCGCTCGAGCGCCATCCCGACCAGCGCGGAGCTGGCGAACGCCGCCGGTACCGCGCACACGAGGTACCAGTCGAAGGCGTCGGGCGCATGCGCCCGGAACAGGTTCTGCACCACGTAGGTGGTGTAGGCGCCGATCATGATCAGTTCGCCGTGCGCCATGTTGATGACGCCCATCAATCCGTAGGTGATCGCAAGTCCGAGCGCGGCGAGCAGCAGGATGGAGCCGAGGCTCACCCCGGCGAAGAGCAAGCCGGCCGCCTCGCCCCAGACGAGCTTCGTCTCGACCGCGCGCAGGCTCGACTGCACCGCGCCCTGGATCTCGGCGTCGGGGTCGCCGGCGACCGAAAGCAGCAGCGTCTTGGCGCTCGGGCCCGCGGACTCGCCCAGGGTGCGGATCGCCGCGAGCCGCGCCTCCTTGTCGTCGCCTTTCAGTTCGATCGTGGCGACCGCTGTTTCGAGAAGGGTGCGGATTTCGGTGTCGGCTTCCTTCGCGAGCGCCTTGCGCACCAGCGGCCGCAGCGCCTCGTCGATCTTCACGCCGAGCGCGCCGGCTGCCGCGAGCCGCGTCGCGCGGTCGGGAGAAAGCAGGTTGAGCGAGGCGAGCGCCGCCTGGATCGCGCCGCGCAGGCGGTTGTTGGCGATGACATCTTCGCGCCCTTCGGGCAGCAGCGCGACCCGCTCGCCGGTCGCGGCGTCGAACGCGTGCTCGCCGCGCACGATCAGCACGCGCCTGCCGGCGCTTTGCATTTCGCCCTCGGCGAGAGCCTGCAGCACTTCGGCAGCGCGCGGATCCCCATCCGCAGCGATCGCGGCGACCGCCTTCACGCGCTCGTCGCTGTCGCCGAACGCGAGCGTCTCGAGCGCCGCCGGATCGAGCGCGCGCGCCGGCCCTGCCAGCGCGAGCACCCACAGGAGGAACAGGAGCCGCATAAGACGAGGGCCGGTCACCCGGCCCTCTTCCCGTATGCCGCCCGGCGCGCTACTTCCTCGCCGCCATCAGCGCCGGCTCGTCCTTCTTCTTGTCGTTGCCGGCAATGAACGGACTCCATGGCTGCGCCTTGATCGGGCCCTTGGTCTTCCATACCACGTTGAACTGCCCGTCGGCCTTCACTTCGCCGATGAACACCGCCTTGTGCAGGTGGTGGTTCTTCTCGTCCATCTTCGAGACGATGCCCGAGGGCGCCTTGAACGTCTGGCCGTAGACCGCGGTGCGCACCTTGTCGACCTCGAAGCTCTTGGCCTTCTCGACCGCCTGCTTCCACATGTACACGCCGATGTAGGCGGCTTCCATGGGGTCGTTGGTGAGCGGCTTGTCCGCATACGGCAGCTTCTTCGCCTTGGTGTAGTCGGCCCACTTCTTCTTCCAGGCGTCGTTCTCGGAGTTCTTGAGCGACATGAAGTAGTTCCACGCCGCGAGGTGGCCGACGAGCGGCTTGGTGTCCACGCCGCGCAGCTCCTCTTCGCCGACCGAGAACGCGACCACCGGCACGTCGGTCGCCTTCAGGCCCTGGTTACCGAGCTCCTTGTAGAACGGCACGTTGGAGTCGCCGTTGATCGTCGACACCACCGCGGTCTTCTTTCCTTCGGAAGAGAACTTCTTGATCTTGGCGATGATCGTCTGATAGTCGGTGTGGCTGAACGGGGTGTACTCCTCCATGATGTCCGCGTCGGCGACGCCCTTCGACTTGAGGAAAGCGCGCAGGATCTTGTTCGTGGTGCGCGGGTACACGTAGTCGGTGCCCAGAAGCACCCAGCGCTTGGCGCCGCCGCCGTCGGCCGACATCAGGTATTCGACGGCCGGGATCGCCTGCTGGTTGGGGGCGGCTCCGGTGTAAAAGACGTTCTTCGAAATTTCCTCGCCCTCGTACTGCACCGGGTAGAAGAGCAGCCCGTTCAGTTCCTCGAACACCGGCAGCACCGACTTTCTCGAAACCGAGGTCCAGCAGCCGAACACCGCGGCGACCTTGTCCTGCGAAACGAGCTGGCGCGCTTTTTCGGCGAACAGCGGCCAGTTGGACGCCGGGTCGACCACCACCGGCTCGATCTTCGCGCCCATCACGCCGCCCTTGGCGTTGATCTCCTCGACCGCCATCAGCACGACGTCCTTGAGGACCGTCTCGCTGATCGCCATCGTGCCCGACAGCGAGTGGAGCACGCCGATCTTCACCGTCTTCTGCTGCGCGTAGATGCTGCTCGATCCCAAACCGATTGCGGCCACTGCGGCCGAGAGTGCCAGTTGCCTGATGAACGTGCGGCGCTTCATTGCGAAACCCCCATGTGCGAGTGATTGGAGCGTTGGTGGCAGTCTCCCGACCGCCTCGCAAGCAAGAACGCAATGACCGTGCCAGCGGCCCGCCGGCCGGTTATTGGTCTGATTCGATTGACATTTCAACCGCGCGGGCGGCGCGCGCGCAGCGACGCGCGTGCGTGAAGACGGTGCGCCGCACCGCGCCGATGCACGAAATTGATGCGCGCGCCCTATTCCGCAAGACCGCGGCGGAGGCGCTCCACGCCCTGCGCGATCCGCTCTTCGCTCGCCGCGAAGCACCAGCGCACGAAGCCCTCGCCCTGCGGACCGAACGCCGAACCCGGCGCAAGCCCGAGTCCGGCGCGGTGCATCAGGCGCTTGCAGAATTCGAGGCTGTCCGCCGCGCCCGGCAGGCGGAAGAACGCGTACATCGTTCCGCTCGGCAGCGCCGCCTCGACCCCTGGGATCGCATTGAGCAGCCGCACGAGCAGGTCGCGCGCGCGCCGGAACCGCTCCAGCGTGCGCCGGATCACGGGCTCGCCTTCGCTCACCGCGACCACGCCCGCGCGCTGCACGAACACGGGCGCGCACGAAGTGTTGAATTCGATCAGCTTGCCGAGGTCTGCGGTGAGCGCGGGCGGCACCACGACCCAGCCGAGCCGCCAGCCGGGCATGAGCCAGGTCTTGGAGAACGTATTGGTGCTCACCACGCGGTCGCCCGCCTCCGCGATGTCGAGAAACGAAGGCGCCACGCCGCCCGCGTCGAAGTAGAGCCGTTCGTAGGCGTCATCGGCGAAAATCCAGATGCCATGCCTGCGGCAATGCGCGAGCAGGGCGCGCTGCTCGTCGCGCGTGATGGTCCAGCCGGTGGGGTTGTTCGGCGAATTGAGGTACACCGCGCGCGTGCCCGGCGCGAGCGCATCGAGCAGCCGGTCGAGGTCGAGCCGCCAGCCCCCGGGTGCGAATTCAAGCGCCACCGTTTCGACCTGCGCACCGAGGATCTTCGGGATTTCCTGGAGGTTCGGCCAGAGCGGAACGACTTCCACGACGCGCTCGCCCGGATCCACCAGCAGCTGGGAGGCGAGCATCAGCGCGTTGACGCCCGAACTCGTGACCGCAATCTCCTCCGGAGCGACCGGCCGGTGCAGCCGCGACAGGTACTTCGAGAGCGCGTCGCGCAGCTCCGGAATGCCGAGATTGTGGGTGTAAAACGTCTCGCCGGCTGCGAGCGAATCCATGCCCGCGCGGCGGATGAAGTCCGGTGTGGGCTCGTCGGGCTCGCCGACCCAGAATTGCAGCAGGTCGTCGCGGCCGAGGCCTTCGTTGAAAAGCTCGCGGATCCTGGACGGAGCGAGCGAGCGAATCGAGGGTCGCGCGGCGAGCACGGGATAGTGTACCCTGCGCCGCCTCATGACCCCGGACTCCGACGCGCGCGGGCGGCAGGAACGCCATTCGCGCGCCGCGCTTGCAGCCGCGATCGCGATCATGTTCGTCTGGGGGGCGAACTTCGGCGTCACCAAGTACGTGCTCGGCGAACTGGGCGTCGGGCCGTTCCTGTTCATCCGCTTCCTGACCATGCCGCTGCTGGGATTCCTTCTGCTCGTCGTCGTTTACCGGCGCCATCTCGCGAAATCGTGGCCGCGGCGCGAGGACCTGCCGCGGTTCGTCGCCGCGGGTCTGATCGGGCACACCCTGCACGTGAGCATCGTCACCTGGGGGATCGACCTCTCTACCGCCTTTTCTTCCGCGCTCGTGCTGACGAGCGGACCGCTCTTCACGCTGCTCATCCTCGCGCTGCTCGGCGTGGAAAGGCTGCGCGCGCGGCAGGTGGCGGGCACCGTCATGGCGTTTTGCGGCATCGTGCTGTTTCTGTCCGACAAGTTCGCCGCCGGGTTCTCGCGCGCGGGCATGGGCGACCTGGTGCTGCTGTTCGCGGCGAGTCTATTCTCGCTCTACACGGTGATCGCCAAGCCGCTCGCGGTGCGCTACGGGCCGCTGCCGCTGCTCGCCTACACGCTGCTTTTCGGCGCGCCGCCGCTCGTCCTGCTGACGCTGCCGTCGTTTGCCGCCGCGCCGCTCGGCGACTTCGCCTGGAGCGTGTGGCTCGGGATGTTCTGGGCAGCGGTGATCTCCGCATTTCTTGGCTGGCTGGTCTGGTCGTGGGTGAACGCGGTGCGCGGCGTGGCGCGCAGTGCCCCGCTCATGTACCTGATGCCGCCCGTCGCCGGCGTGGTGGCTTGGCTGACCCTGGGGGAGCCGTTCTCCGCGCTCAAGATTTCCGGGGCCGCGGTGACGATGGCAGGCATTGCCTGGGCGCAGTTCGGCGGCGGGCGTCCGCCGCCGCGCGAAGCGGCGCAACCGGACAGCGGTTGAGCTGAAGCGTCAATGACTCACAGGAACCGCGCGCGCGGCGCGGACGGCGGGGCACCGCCCGCAAGCGCCTCGTCCGACACTAAGAGATCCAGAATTCGTCCTCGCGATGCGGTCCTTCGACCGGAAGGCCGGTGCGCCGGCGCAGTTCCGCGGTGGCTCCGCAATGATCGACATGCCCGTGGGTGAGGAAGATCTTCTCCAGTTCGGCGCCGCTTTCCGCCACCGCGTCGAGGACCCGGTCGAGGTCGCCGCCCGGATCGACCACCGCGGCCCTGGCGGTTTTCTCGTCGATCAGGATCGAGCAGTTCTGCTGGAACGGCGTGACCGGAACGATCGCGACCTTCATTGCACCGATTCTAGCGTTCGGATACAATGCCTGCCGCTGGTGCTCTCAAGCAGTTCCGCAGGTCCTCGCAAGTTCCCGCGCTATCTTCTTGGCGTTTCCGGCACGTGGGCGCAAGCCCTTTTTCCATTTATTCATCTGAAAGGCAATTCGACATGGCAACCGGAACCGTCAAGTGGTTCAACGATGCAAAAGGCTTCGGCTTCATTACGCCAGACGGCGGCGGCAAGGATCTGTTCGCGCACTTCTCCGCGATCCAGGGCTCGGGATTCAAGAGCCTGAAGGAGAACCAGAAGGTTTCCTTCGACGTCACCTCGGGCCCCAAAGGGGACCAGGCAAGCAACATCCGGCCGATCTGACGCAACGGCAGTAGCACGATAAAAAGGCCCGCTTGCGCGGGCCTTTTTCATTTGGCGTGCGGTATTGAAACGTACAATGCCCGCGTGCCTCCTGCCCGCCTGCGCGGCGTCATCGGCGCGATCGACCGTTTTACCGAGCGCGTCGGCGCCGCGCTTGCGCTCCTGATCGTGCCGCTCGTTGGTGCGGCGGCCTACGAAGTGGTCGCGCGCTACGCGTTCGATGCGCCGACCACCTGGGCCTACGAAGTCATCTACATGCTGTGCGCGGCGATGTTCATGCTGGGCGCGGCGTACGCACTGCGCACGGGAGCGCACGTGCGCACGGATTTCTTCTGGTCGAAGTGGTCGCCGCGCACGCGCGCCGCGATCGACACGATCGCCTACGTCGGGTTCTTCTTTCCCGGCATCGCGCTTTTCATGCTGGTCGGGGCGGAAGCGGCGTGGACTTCGTACGCGGGCGGCGAGATTTCGGCCGAGACCGCCTGGCAGCCGCCGCTGTGGCCGCTTCGCGCCGTGGTGCCGCTCGCCGCGGCGCTGCTTCTCCTGCAGGGCGCCTCCGAACTGGCCAAGTGCGCGCACACGCTCGCGAGCGGAGAGGCCTACGAGCGCAAGGACGCCGCCGGCACATGAGCGGCGATTCAGTCATCGGGCTTGTCATGCTGCTCGTCATGATGGCGGCGGTGTTCGCCGGCTTCCCGGTGGCGTTCACGTTGCTCTTTCTCGCGTTCGCGTTCGGTGCGCTCAGCCTGGAGGCGCGCGTGCTCGACCTGGCGTATTTCCAGACGCTCGGCCTGATGCGCGACGAGCTGTTTGCCGCGGTGCCGCTTTTCGTCTTCATGGGCTACGTGGTGCAGCAGGCCGGGCTCATGGAGCGCCTGTTCACCGCGCTGCGCCTGCTCATGGCGCCGGTTCGCGGCTCGCTTTTCGTGGTCGTCATCCTCACCTCGACTGCGTTCGCGATGGCGACCGGCATCGTCGGCGCCGCGGTGCCGGTGCTCGGCCTGATGGCCGCGCCGGTGATGCGGCGGGCCGGCTACGACGGGCGCCTCGCCGCGGGCGCGATCGCCGCCGGCGGCACGCTCGGCATGCTGATCCCGCCTTCGGTGATGCTGCTCGTGCTCGGGCCGGTGCTCGGCGTCTCGGTGGTGGAGCTTTACGCGGCCGCGCTCGGCCCGGGCTTCCTGCTCGCGGGGCTTTATCTTGCCTGGGTGCTGTGGCGCTGCCGGCTCGATCCGAGCCTCGGCCCGCCGCTTCCGCGCGAGGAGCGCCCCGCTTCCGCGAACGCCCTCGCCCGCGAGCTGTTGATCGGCGTCGTGCCGCTTTTCGCGCTCATCGCCGCCACGCTCGGTGCGATTCTCGCCGGCCTCGCGACGCCCACCGAAGCCTCGGGGCTTGGCGCCGTCGGCGCGCTCGTGCTGGCACTCGCGGCGCGGCGCCTCTCCTGGAGCGGATTCATGCGCTCGGCGCGCCAGACGCTTGCCACCTCCAGCATGGTGCTCTTTCTCGCCGTCACCTCGAACGTCTTCGGCGCGGTGTTTGCGCGCCTCGGCACCGCCGACTGGCTCACGCAGTCGCTCGTCGCGCTTGCCTGGCCGACCACGCTCATGCTGGTGCTGGTGGCGCTGCTCATCTTTCTGCTCGGCTGGCCGTTCGAGTGGCCGGCGATTGTGCTCGTCTTCGTGCCGATCTTCTATCCCGTGGTGCGCGCGCTCGAGGTGGACATGGTGTGGTTCGCGGCGCTTGTCGCGGTCACGCTGCAGACCGCGTTTCTCTCCCCGCCGGTGGCGATGGCCGGCTACTACCTGCGGCAGGTGGTGCACGACTGGCCGCTCGGCATGATCTTTCGCGGCATGCTCGAATTCATGGCGATCCAGGTGGTCGCGATCGCGCTCCTCTTCATCTTTCCCGGGGTGGCGACCTGGCTCCCCGAGCGCTTGCTGCGGACCGGCGCGTTCGTCGCCAGCGAGCCCGTGCCGCCGGGGCTCGAGCCGGCCGGGGATTATGGCGACTCCTACCCGCTCATGTACCGCCGCTGGCTCGAGCGCACCGGGGGCGCATAATTCCAGGCTGGAGGTGACCATGCGATTTCCGTACGCGCACACGTCCCACCCGGACTGGTCGCAGGCGCTCGCACTGTGCCTCGCCGAACTCGACGCGCAGTCGAAGCTTGAGGGCTGCGTCCGCGATCCGAATCTCGGCTTCGTCTATCTCACCGACCCGCTGCGTCCGCACGCGGAAGCGATCGTCGCCGGTCTCAAGGCGCACACCGGGATCCAGAACTGGATCGGCGCGAGCGGCGCCGGCATCTGCGCAACCGGAACCGAGTACCCGGAAGGAACGGCGCTTGCGGTCATGCTCGGGCGCTTCGAGCCCGGGAGCTTCAGCGTCTTTTCGGGCGTGCAGCGCCCGCCCGCGCTCGGCGCGCGCACGGCGAGCGGCGCCTCCGCCGCGTACACGGCGCTGGTGCACGCCGATCCGTACACGCCGGACCTGCCCGAGTTGATCGTGGACATGGCCGGCAAGGTCGAAAGCAATTACCTCTTTGGCGGCCTCGCCGGCGGCGAGCGCTCGTGCACGCTGATTGCCGATCGTGCGCTGCAGGGCGGGCTTTCGGGCGTGGTCTTCGCGGGCGACGTCGGGCTCGTGTCGCGCGTGTCGCAGGGCTGCTATCCGTTCGCTGCCGAGCACCTCGTGACGCGCGCCGAAGAAAACGTCATCTTCGAGCTGGACGGCGAGCAGGCGTTCGACGTCCTGCTCGCGGACGCCGGCATCCCCGAGCGCGTGCGCCATGGCGGCCCGGCCGAACTGCGCGACGCACTGAATCCGCTCGCGCGCCGCGGCCTCTTCGTCGGGATATCGCCGGCGCAGGCGGGCGCCTACCGGGAGCGCACGCCCGGTGCCGACTACGTCGTTCGCCACGTCGTCGCGGTCGATCCCGGCGCGGGCGCGGTCTCGATCGCGGCGCCGATCGAGGACGGCGCGCGCGTCGCGTTCTGCTCGCGCGACGAGACGGCGGCGCGCAAGGACCTGGTGCGCATCTGCACCCAGATCCGCGAGCACCTCGACGAACGCGGAGAAGCGCGCGGCGCGGCCGTGGAAGCGAAGGGCGCGGTGTACGTGTCGTGCAACGGCCGGGGCTTGCACATGTTCGGCAAGCAGAGCGAAGAACTGAAGATCATCCGGCATCAGCTCGGCGACGTGCCGCTCGTCGGCTTTTACGCCAATGGCGAGATCGGCGGGCAGAATCTGTACGGCTTCACCGGCGTGCTGACGGTCTTCTACTGAGACTGCGCCACGCAGCCGGGGGTTAGTCGGCTTCCAGCCGGGCCTTGATCGCGGAGAGCCAGCGCTCCATCGGGGGCTCGAGCACGCGGGTAAGGGCTTGCTCCTGCTCTTCGCGCAGGCGCCGCGCGTAATCGAGGTCCGCCCAGAGCAGCATTCGGTAGGCGAGGCGCAGCGCCTGGTTGAAGGGGTTGCGCGGCAGGGCCTGCTCGAGCTGCGCGTCGGTGGGCTCGAAGCTCTCGGTCTGCATGAGGCGTGTGCCGCCTGCGTCCGGCTCGGTCTCGAGACGCACGCGAAACGGGACCGC
The DNA here is from genome assembly GCA_964638135.1 of uncultured Enterobacteriaceae bacterium. GTDB lineage: Bacteria > Pseudomonadota > Gammaproteobacteria > Burkholderiales > SG8-39 > 2-02-FULL-66-14. The sequence continues at coordinate 20,621 of CAZXAR010000038.1, forward strand.
CGAGTCCGACACCGATACGATGCGCCGCAGCGGCTCGAATTCCTCGACCCGCGTGCGGTAGTCGAGGATGCGGTTGCCCGATTGCAGGCGGAAATGGCAGACGCTGCCCAGCCCGAGCGGCCCGCCGCCTTGGATCTCGACCCGGATCGGCTGCGCAACGGGGGAAAGTGCGCTGCGCGCAGCGGGATCGGCGATGAGCGCGAACACGCGCTCGATTGGCGCGCTGATGCGGATGCTGCGCTGGACAACGACCATGGAGTCATCCTACGCCCTGCCCCAGCCCGCGAAAACCGGAACTAGGCGGCCGCGGCGAGCGGCTCGATCGTTCCGCGGCGCGCGGCGGGCGGGCGGTCGTCCATGATCCACTGCAGCGTGAACGCGGTGAGGCCGATCGCGATCAGAGCGCCCCAGGCCACGTTGTAATTGCCGGTCCAGTCGAACACCAGGCCGCCCATCCAGGCGCCGAGGAACGAGCCGACCTGGTGGCTGAGAAAGACGACTCCGTAGAGCGTGTTGAAGTGCGTGAGGCCGAACACGCGGGCGATGATCCCGGTGACGAGCGGCGCGACGCCGAGCCACAGAAGCCCCATCGCCGCGGCGAAGACGAGCGTCGAGCCCGCGCTCACCGGCAGCGAGACGAAAGCGACGATGAAAAGCGTGCGCAAGAGGTAGATGAGCGCAAGCAGGTGCTTCTGGCTGTAGCGGGCGCCGAGCAGGCCGAATGCGTAGGTGCCGAACGTGTTGAAAAGCCCGATCAGCGCGAGCGCGATCGCGCCCACCCCCGGCGCCACGCCGCAAAGCTGCAGGTAGGCCGGAAGGTGCGTGGTGATGAAAATGAGCTGGAAGCCGCAGGCGAAGAAGGCAAGCGTCATGAAAAGATAGCCGCGATGCCCGAGCGCCTCCCGCAAGGCTTGGCCGAGCGGTTGCGCGCGCGCGGCCGCAGCGCCCGAGGACTGCGCGCCCAGCACGCTCGCGAGCGACTTGATCGGCAGCGCAAAGAACGCCATCGAGAGCGCAACCACGGCGAATGCAACGAGCGCCGTGCGCCAGCCGAAGCCGTCGATCAGCGACTGGCCGAGCGGCGCAAGCACTATCGTGCCAAGCGACCCCGCGGCCGCCACCGCGCCGACCGTCTGGCTGCGCTTCTCCGCGGGCGTCGCGCGCGAGACCGTGCCGATCAGAACGCCGAACCCGGTGCCCGCCGTACCGATGCCCATCAGGAACCCGGCGACTTCGAGGCCGCCCGGCAGCCCTTTCGAGAAAACCATGAGCAACAGTCCGGCCGCGTAGAGCAGCGCTGTTCCGACCAGCACCGGGCGCGGGCCGTGGCGGTCGGCAAGCGCGCCGACAACGGGCTGCGAGAGGCCCCAGACGATGTTTTGCAGCGCGATCGCGAAGCCGAAACTGGCCGCCGAGATGCCGAGGTCGAGCGTCATCGGCCGCATGAAAAGGCCCAGGCTCTGGCGCAGCCCCATGCAGAGCGAAATGATCAGCCCGCTCAGGACAAGCAAAGCGATCATGGCGCGGCGGTTCGGTGCGTCCATCCGCCCCTTATAACGTGATGGACGAAGCGTGCCAGCACCGTTTCGCCATGTATCCTGCGGGTCCCGAGACCAACCTGACCACGCATAAAGGAGAACGTCATGGCCAAAGCCTACTGGGTCGTCTGCTACCACTCGATCAGGAATCCGGACAAGCTCGCCGCCTACGCGAAGCTCGCCGGCCCGGCGATCCAGGCCGCGGGCGGGCGCTTTCTGGTGCGCGGCACGCCGGCGAAGACGCACGAGGGCGGCCTGAACCAGCGCACCGTCGTGACCGAGTTCGAAAGCCTCCAGAAGGCGGTCGCCGCCTACGAGTCGCCGGGCTACCAGGAGGCGCTGCGGGCGCTCGGCGATGCGGCCGACCGCGACCTGCGGATCGTCGAAGGGGTCAGCTAGCGTCGAGCTTCAAGGAGATCGCCATGAAATTCACGGCAGCTCGCCGCCAGACTGAGGCCGGCGACCGCGATTTGACACTGTGTGCTCAAAATAGCACACTGTGTGCATGAAACAGCACATCTACCCCGTGCTGCTCGCGCAACGCCGCAGGCTCGGCATGTCGCAGAAGGAGCTCGCGGAGCGGGCGGGCCTGCGGCGCGAAAAAGTGAACCGGCTGGAAAGCAGGGGCGAAGACGCGAGCGTCGAGGAGGTATCCCGCCTGCTGGATGCGCTCGGCCTCGAGCTGGTGGTCCGCGAGAAAGAAGAGGCGCCTCCTGCGCCCCTCGTGCCCCGCGACGGTCCCGATTCTCCTGACGGCCAGCGCCTGAAGGCGCGGCCCTTTCGCAAGGCCTCGTTCATCAGGGGCTCCAAGGCCAGGATCCGCAACTGGGGGAAACTGCCGCGGTGACGCTCAAGCCGCAGGATGCAGCGGCGCTGATCGGCCAGACGACGTCGGAAGGTACCGTACTGATCGGCGGACAGGCGGTCGCCTTCTGGGCGGACCACTTCGGGTTACGGACCGTGCTCGCTGCGCTGACGGTCGACATCGATTACCTCGGAACACGGAGGGAGGCGCAGCGGGCGGACGCACGCCTGCGCTATCCGCACCGGCTGACGCTCGCGGCTCCGGAAGACCTGCCGAACACAGCGCTGCTCTCGGTGGCGATGAAGGGCTACAAGGAGCCGGTTGTCGTCGACTACCTGTCAGGAATTCTCGGCGTCGAGTCACGCGACATCATCCGATCGGCAATCACCGTCGACTTCCACGGACAGCCTCTCAAGATCATTCACCCGGTTCCGCTTCTGCAGTCGAAGTTCTGGAATCTGTACCGGTTGCCGGCAAAGCGTAGCCCCGCGGGGATCGAGCAGGCTCGACTGGCGATCGAAATCGTCGCGGCGTTTCTGCGCACTGCCGAGCCGCCCAGACGGGAGTTGTTGAAGGCGATCGAGCGAATCGGCCGGTTCGCCGCGACCAATCCCGCCCGCGATGCACGCGAGCGCTACGGCCTGCAATGCCTGAAGGCGATTCCGGAGGAAGTGTTCCGGAAGGGCGCGCTCCCCGTCGTCTTTCACGAAAAACGCTGGCCGCAGATCGTCGCGGCCGCGGAATGAGTCCCGCGGAGATTTCTCTACGCTAGATTTTTCCTGAAGAACGCGACGGTGCGCTCCCAGGCGAGCTTTGCCGCCGCCTCGTGGT
>CAZXAR010000039.1:0-23651 GCA_964638135.1 uncultured Enterobacteriaceae bacterium
TGCGTTCGCGCATGGACTGGCGCGAAATCATACCGTGGGCGCGGCCGCGCTGGCGAGCCCCGTGCGCGGGAACGCTAGAATCGGATCATGCCGCTGCACGGAATCCGGGTGCTCGATTTCACCGCGATGATCGCGGGGCCGTACTGCACGCGCATGCTCGCCGACCTCGGCGCCGAAGTGATCAAGCTGGAGCCGCCCGAGGGCGATTTCATGCGCGGGCGCGAGCCGCTGCGCGACGGTCGCAGCGCCTACTTCGGTATCCTCAATTGCGGCAAGCAGAGCCTGTGCGTGGATCTGAAGCGCGAGGCGGCGCGCGAACTGGTGCACGCGCTCGTCGCCAAGTGCGATGTCGTGGTGGAGAACTTCCGCCCCGGCGTGATGGCGCGCCTTGGGTTCGACCATCCGAGGCTCGAGCGCGAGAACCCGAGGCTGGTGTACTGCTCGATTTCGGGTTTCGGGCAGACCGGGGCGGCGCGCGAGCGTTCCGCTTACGCGCCGGTCGTGCAGGCGGCGAGCGGCTACGATCTGGCGCACCTCGGCTACCAGGACCATGCCGAGCGCCCGCTCAAGACCGGGATCTTCACCGCGGACTACCTCGCCGGAGCGCACGCGTTCGGTGCGATCTGCGCGGCGCTGGTGCGGCGCGCGCGGACCGGCCGCGGCGAGTACATCGACTGCGCACTGATGGACGCGATGCTGGGCATGCTCGCTTTCGAGTGCGCCGCGGCGCAGTTCCCTCCACAGAGACGCCGGCCGATCTACCGGGCGACGCGCGCGCTCGACGGTTTCGTGATGGTGGCGCCGATCACGGCGGCGAACTTCGCGGACATGGCGCGCGCGGCCGGGCATCCGGAGTGGCTCACCGACGCGCGGTTCTCGAGCCACGAGTCGCGCACCCACAACTGGGACGCGCTGATGGCCGAACTGGATGCATGGGCGGCGGACAAGACCGCGGCCGAGTGCGAAGCGATCATGAACCGGGACGGCGTGCCCTGCGCCCGCTACCAGACCGTGGGCGAGGCGATGGCCACGCCCTACGCGGCCGAGCGCGGTCTGCTCGCAACGGTGAAAGACGGCGCGGGCGAATTCCTGGCGCCGAATCCGCCGTTCCGGCTGCGCGAGGCGCCGGCCGGCGCGCGCGGTTTCGTGGCCGAACTCGGCGCGCACAACGAGAGCGTGCTGCGCGAGTGCCTCGGCTGGTCGCGCGATGCGATCGGGAAGCTGGCGAAGGACGGTGTGCTGTGCGGGAAGCGCGCGGAACCGGGGGTCGAGCCGTGAAGTGGGGAGGGCAGCGCAGACCTGGCGGCTAGCGGCGCGTATGCAGGCTGCCGAGATCGAGGTCCCCGGCGTCGAATGGGGCCGCGCTTTTCGTCGCAGCCGCGGCGGCGATGGTGATCGGATTGAACTCGCCGTCGGCGGCCTGGAATGCCTCGGCAAGCTTGAAGCTCAACTGGGCGAGCGCCTTGGGCTGCGGCCGCGCGCGTTCCGTGCCGCCGACGTCGCCGTAGGCGTGGCACGCGAGCCCGACATAGATCTGCAATGCCAAGTCCCGCATCGGGTCTTTCGCCTCTTTCGCTTCAGTTTGAGTGCTCATCACGCTCTCCTTCTATCGATTGAGCGTTCATACTACGCGGGTTTCATTCCGGTCGGCGGTAAAATCCGCGGCTCCTTCATCGAACTTACCCGGGAACATTCATGCCCATCTCGATGTACCAGGCGAGCGCGCCGCGCTTCGTCAACATGCTGAAGAACCTCGCCGCGATCCTCGACAAGGCGCAGGCGCATGCCGAGGCGAGGAAGATCGACCCAGCGGTTCTGCTCGCCAGCCGGCTCTACCCCGACATGTTCACGCTCACGCGCCAGGTGCAGGTCGCCTGCGACAACGCGAAGGGTGCAGCGGCGCGCCTGGCCGGCGTGGAAGTACCAAAGCACGAGGACACCGAGCAGACCTTTGCCGACCTCAAGGCGCGGATCGCGAAGACGATCGATTTCGTCGACTCGTTCAAGCCGGCGCAGATCGACGGCAGCGAGGAGAAGAACATCCACCTCAAGCTCGGCCCGCTGGAAGTGGATTGGAAGGGCATGCAGTACCTGCTCGGCTTCGCGCTGCCGAACTTCTACTTTCACGTCGTGACGGCTTACGACATCCTGCGCCACAACGGCGTCGAGATCGGCAAGCGCGATTACATCGGCAATCCGTGAAAGAGACCCGGAGCTATCGGGTCAAGGTCTCGATGCTTTGCCCCGGCTCCATCCGCACGTGCCCCTGTGTCATGCCGTTCTTTTCGTTTGCCTAAGGCAAGTCATCCGGATCGCCGACCAGGCGATACCGTCCACGCGACCAGCACAGATACATGGTCGCGGAAGACTCGGTGCGCACGCCCAGCGCATCGCCCGCGCAGCCCAGCCGCCGCGTGAGGGCCGAAGCCGCCACGCGCTTCACGTCGCCCGAGTCCGGCATCCGGGCGAGTCCCGCGCGGTGGAGATGAACGACCAGATGTGCGGCGCGTGGCTGGCCAAAATCCCGCTTTGCCGGATCGGCATGCAGGATCGCGACCGCCAGCGCGCCCGCCGCGCCCGGTTCATCCAGGCGGGCGGGCCTGGTGGCCGGACCTTCTTGCAGGACTTGCGTCACCACCACGGCGCTGGGCAGGAACGCAGCGGAGCCGCGCGCTGTCACCAAGAGCGCCAGATCATGAGCGTTCCTGCCGGAGAAGCTGCCCGTCCACCGCGCTCCGGCCAGCGGCGCGACCGCGGTGCCGTAGTGTCGGGCGACGAGCATGCCGGCCTCGGCAGGTCCGTCCGCCCATGCGCCCTGACAAAACAGGCTGAGCAGCAGTCCGCGTGAAAGCGCGCGAGGAACAACTCCGTGGACGGAACTGCGGATTGCAGCCATGCAACTATTTCAGCACGAAGGCGAGCTTGCCGGCTGAGAGTGCGATGCGGTCATGGTCATGGTCCGCCGCAACCCGGATAATGTCGTGCGCGACCTGCCGGAGACCGATCGATGATGACCGCCTTGAAATTCGTCTTCGGCTCCGGCTGGTGGATCGCGTGGCACGCGCTGCTGCTCGTCTCGCTGGTGCCGCTGTGGTACGTCCTCGACTGGATGCGCACGATGCAACCCGGCAAGGGGCCGCAGGGCGGCGAGGCCATATTCCTGCTGCTGGTTCTGGTGCTGGTGATCCTGATCGGTGTTTCGTTCGTGAACGGCCTGCTGTGGGCCGGCACGCAACCCTGGTCCTGGGCGCGCCGCTACGTGCTCTTTCCGCTGGGAATGATCGTCGCCTGGATTGCCGCGATCTGGCTCATCTTCGCGCTCACCGGCACCGCCACCGACGTCGATGTGGCACCGCAGACGCGCTCGCTCACCTGGTGGGGGCTGGTCGCGAGCTTTTCGGCGCTCTACCTCGCCAATCTCGGTGCGATGTCAGCGGTGCGCGGCGCCCACGCGGGGGGATGATGGTCGTTAGTCCGGCAGGCCGAACAGCTCGTGGTCGCCTTCGAGACCCTTGAGGCGGTGGCGTCCCGCCGAAACCAGCTTGCCCGGCACGTGTGCGGCGAACGCCGCCGAGGCGAGCAGCTCGCGATTCAATTCCTTGGTCATGCTCTCGATGCGCGAGGCTTCGTTGGCGGCGGCGCCGATCACCGTGAAATCGAGCCGCTGCGGCACCCCGATGTTGCCGTAGGTGACGGTGCCGATATGCAGGCCGATCCCGAAGCGCATCGGCGGCAAATCCGGGTGCTCGGCGTTGCTCGCGCGAACGCGATCCGCCGCGAGGGCAGCGGCCTGCAGCGCGCTGCGGCACGCCTGCTCGACGCCGGCTGAAGTGGGGAAGATGGCGAGGACCGCGTCGCCGATGTACTTCAGCACCTCGCCGCCCTTTTTCAGCACCGCGCCGGCCATGCAGTAGAAGAAGCGGTTGAGCTGCTCGAGGTAGAGATCGCGCGGCATGCTCTCCGCGAGCGTGCTCGAGCCACGGAAGTCGCAGAACCAGATCACGGCGTTGATGTGCTCGCCGTCGCCGCGCCTCACCAGGCCGTTGAGCACCCGCCTTCCGGTATCGCGCCCGACGTAGGTCTCGAGCAGCGCGATCGCGGTGCGGCGCTGCGCGTGCACTTCGAACAGCCGACCGAGCATCGGCAGCACCTCGTAGATCTGGCCGAGATGCGCGGTGGAGAATCCGCCGCGCGCGAAGCAAGTCATCGAGATCACGTTGATCTGCCCGTCGCTGAAGCGCAGCGGCATGGCGACGTAATCGGTCGCGCCCTCCTTGTGCAGGTCGCGCACCACCGGGAAGTCGAGCTTCACGTCGGCGTCCTCCAGTCGCCGGCGCACGCCGCCGGCGCCGCGAATGATGGGCGCGAACGGACTGTCGGCGAAGCGCGGCTGGTGCAGGATGTCGTGCGGTTCATAGACGGTGCGGATGTCGGGGGCGTCGGCGCGCCACACGAGCACCGTGGCGAAGATCTGCGGATGCAGCGTCGGAATGATGACGGTGCTGCGGTCCACGAGGCAGCCGATGCTGCGCAGAAAGCCGAGGAACTGCCTGGCGAGGTCCGCGGCCGAGCCGGCTTTCCATGCGTCCTTCAGCAGCCAGCCCGCGATCGGGTTGGCGTGCATGCTGACGATGTTCGATTCGAGGAACGGAACTTCGTCGTCGCCTTCGTACAGCGCGGCAATCCTGCCGCGGTAAAAGGACAGGTGCCCCCGGATCGCTTCGGCGCCGCGGTAGGGTTCTTCGTAGGACCAGGCGGCGTTCTCGATGCGCTCGGCGCCGACTTCGAGGGTCCAGTACGTGGCGTCGCCGCGGAACGGACAGTGCGTGTGCAGGTCGGTCCTGCGAAGGAGTTCCATGCGGATGTCTTCCTTCGGGATGTAGTGCGCGGCCGGCTGGCGCGTCTCGTGCAGCACGATCGCGCGCGTCGTATCTGCGATCCAGGATCCCGCGGCCTCGATCCGCACCCGCCGCGTGCACGGCTCGTAACGCAGCGCGTACTCGTCGGGCCGCGCCACGGCAGGCGCGGGATCGGCCGCTTCACGCGCGCCTGCGGAGTCGAGGGGATCGCTCATGCGCCGGTCGGGAATTGGGTGCGATTCTAGCCCCGGCGAGCGAGCGCCCAGGCAAGGCGAGCGGAGGGAAACTGCATGCAGGCCGCCGCACGCGCGGCCCGCCTGCTCCGGCAACGTCAGCGCGGTGGTGGTGGTGGTGGCGTGCCCGGAGGCGGGGGCGGCGGCGTCGAGTACACCGGGTAGCCGCGCGATTGCTCGAACCGCCCGGCCACGGGAACCTTGTGGCCTTTGGCGTACATGCACTGCTGGTAGCCCATGTCGTAGCGCTGCTGCATGGTGTAGGCCGAGCCGCCTGCGGCGCCCGCACCCGCGGCGGAACCGACAATGAGACCCGTACCGGCCCCAACCGCTGCGCCCCGCCTTCCGCCGACCAGCCCGCCCGCCACCGCTCCTACCGCGGTGCCGACCGCCGCGCTCTTGACGCCGCTGTCGACGGAGGCCTGCTCGGCAGTGGCACCGCCGATCTGGCTGCTTGCGAAGTTGCGGCATTCGTAGTCATCGAAGCGAAACTGGTCGAAGCTCTTGCCGGTTCCGGGCAGGACCATCACGCTCGGCCCGCTCGGGGGTACGGTCGCGCACCCCGCGAGCAAGGCGAGGAGGGCGATCGCCGGCCAGCGCCGGAGGGAGGAAACGTTCTCTTGCATGGTTCGATCAGCCGGGTGGTCGGGGCGGAACGCGCTGCCAGCCACCCGGGCACTCCTTGACGTACGGGTAATACGCGCGGGCATCGGCGCAGTAATACCAGAAAGCGGGGCTTTCCGGCGCCTCGGTTGCGCCTTCGCGCTGGATGTAGGTCTGCGGCTGGGATGGGACCACCACGATCTGCGACGGAACCGGCGGGTAGTAAAACGGGTGCCCGTACCAGTACGGCCAGCCGATCGGAACGCCGATGAACACGCCCACGCGCGCGAAGCTTCTGCGTCCGTGCGCGAGCGCAGAATCGGCAAACGCCGAACCCACGAGCGCGAGGGCAAGCAACAGGGCAATCTTTCTCGTTACGCTCATCGCGATCCTCCGTTGCAGGAGGGCTCATCCTCTTTGACGCCTAGAGTAGCAAGGCCGTTCGCCGCCGAGGTGCAGTTTTGGTAACAAACTGTAACTCGGCAATCCCATTAAACTTGTGCCGCCATGGACCTCAGCCTGCAAGTCGGCCGGTACGATATCCGCAAGCTGCTCGGCAAGGGCGCGACCGGAACCGTGTACCTCGCCAAGGACACGTTCACCGGCAACGAGGTGGCACTCAAGACCATCGAACCCGAGGTGTTTTTCGACCCCGAATTCGGCACCGTGTATCGGCAGCAGTTCCTCAACGAAGCCTCGCTCGCGGGCAAGCTGCGCCATCCCTACATCGCGGCAATCCTGGACGCCGTGGTGGAAGAGGACTCCGGCCACATCGCGATGGAGCTCGTGACCGGGGGCGACCTGTCGCAGCACGTCTCGCCGGACACGCTGCTGCCGGTCGCCGAAGTGCTGCAGATCGGGTTCAAGTGCTGCGGCGCGCTCGATTACGCCTTCAGGGAGGGCATCGTCCACCGCGACATCAAGCCGGCGAACATCCTCCTCGTGGCGGGGAGCGAGATCAAGATCTCCGATTTCGGCGCCGCCTACCTGCGCAAGAGCCAGGCGGTGCAGAGCGTCGCCATGGGCTCGCCGTTCTACATGTCGCCCGAGCAGATCGCGGGCGAGGAGCTCACGTTCCACAGCGACATGTATTCGCTCGGCGTGGTGCTCTACGAGCTGCTCACCGGCAAGCGCCCCTTCACCGCCGAGAGCATCGAGGCGCTGGTGCACAAGATCCTCAACGAGGATCCCGTGCCGCCCAGCCGGCTGCGCGCCGGGCTGCCGGACGCGATCGATACCCTGGTGCTGCGTGCGATGAAGAAGAAACCCGGGTACCGCTACGCGGCCTGGAGCGACTTCGCGCGCGAGCTTTCGAACGCCACCCCGCTCGCGCAGGCGCCGGGCGCCATTCCCGACAGCGAGAAGTACCTCGCGCTCAAGCTCGTCGAGGTTCTTTCCCTGCTTTCGGACGCCGACATCTGGGAGATGGCGCGCGCCGGCCGCTGGACGCGCGCGGGCAAGGGCAAGGTGATCGTGCGCGAAAACGATCCCGGCCAGAGCTTCTTCCTGCTGGCGAAAGGCGAAGTCAAGGTCACGAAAGGCGGCCGGCTGCTCAACGTAGTCAATCCGGTCGAATACTTCGGCGAGATGGCGTACATCTGGGGCGGCGCGCTGCCGCGCCACGCGACGGTCGAATCGATGACCGAGCTGCTGCTCGCCGAATTCGATCCGGCGGCGCTGGACCGCATGAGCCTGGGCGCGCAACTGCATCTCACGCGGGCGCTCGCGCGCAACCTCGTCGACCGACTCGCGCTCGCCAACACGCGGCTTGCGCGGTAGAAGAGGTGAATCGCCGCGCCGCTACCCCGAGCAGCGGCGCGGTGGCAATGCGAGCGCCTGCAGGGCGGCAAAATCGCCGGCGATCGCGTCGGGGCGATGCCCGCCGGGAAAGATCCGCACCAGCTGCTCGGGGGCCCACTTGGCGCCGTTGTAGTAGATCGCGGTCACGCCCGCTTCCTTCGCCGCGACCGTATCGGTGGTGCTGTCGCCGACGAACCAGATCTCCGGGCCGGGTGAGCTCCCGAGCTCGCCGAGCGCGCGCAGCACCATGTCGGCCGAGGGCTTGCGCCGGCGCACGTCGTCGCCGCAGACGACGACGTCGAACAGATCCTTCCATCCCGAGCCGTCCACTTCGCCCAGCTCACGCGAAAAAAGCGCCCGGCGACGGTTGGTGAGCATTCCGGTCGCAAGGCCCGCCGAGCGCAGCTTTCCGAGCATCGCGCGCACCCCCGGTTCGAACGGCTGCACGGCACCGAAATGGCGCATGTAGCAGCGATCGAACGCTTCGTGGGCGACGTGCTTGGCGTCGGCGTCGGGCCCGAACAGGATCTCGAACATCTCGGTGCGCGAGATGCGGCGCTCGCGTTTCACGTCGGGCGGCAGCCGGCGGTGGGCGCGAACGTGCGCGACGAACGCATCGTGTTCCGGAATCAGGCCGTGCCCCGGCTCCCGGAGCCGCGACGCAAGCCCCAGTTCGGCGAGCAGGGGCAGCATTTCGTCCACCGCGCGGTACATCGCCTCGAAGGTGTCGGCGAGCGTGCCATGCCAGTCGAAGAAAACGGCGCGCGGCGGGGTGAGTCGGGACATGACCGAAGAGTACGGGCGCTTCATTCCTGGATGTCATAATAGCCGCGACGCGCTCGGACTTCGCTACCGCTTGCGGATCTTCTCCAACAGGCACCGCCCGGTCCATTTCGGACCGTTTCCGCTGGAGCGGATCGCGCGAACGGCGGAAGCGCCCGATCTTTCCGGGATCGAGGACGCATTCCCAGCGCCGAGCGCAACGCCGCTGGGCCGGATCGTCAACGAAACCATCGCCCTGTTCGAGCAGTTCCGCGCCGAGGAACCGGCGCCCGAGCGCGCGCCGGTTCCGCGCGATCCGGAGCGGCTCGCGAACGAGCTCAAGGCGAACTGCTACTTCCTCAATGCTTCGCTCGCCGGCTGCTGCGAAATTCCGCACTCGGCATGGACCGGCGTGCCGATCGAAGGTCACCGCTGGGCGCTCGCGGTGCTGGTGGAGTTCGGCCGCATGCCGGAGCCGGGCAACCTCGCGCGCCAATGGCTGCAGGGCAGCGAGTACGACTGCGCGCTGTTGCGCGCCGCCGAGATCGCGATGATCAGCGCCTCGTTCCTGCGGCGGCTGGGAGTGCCGGCAACCGCGCACACGCGCGACCGGAGCGAGGTCTCGCACGCGCCGATCCTCGTCACCGCGGGTCTTGCGCGCTGGCGCAATGGCGCTCTCGTCGCGCCCTTCATCGGCGGCCGTTTTGCTTCGTGCATCGTGACCACGGCGGAACCGCTCGCGCCGGATCGGCCGCTTGCGCCCGCGAGCGGCGCTTTCGACGGTGGCCTGCGATGGTGGCTCGGCGCGGGCGGAACCGAGACCTGGTGGAACCGCCGGCTCGCGGCGCGAAGGCTCTCGGAGGACAGCCGCTACCCGATGAAGAAGATCCGGCGCCTGGAGACGCCGAGCACGCTCGTGCTCGAAGACGAAGTGCCGCGCGTGCCCAAGCGGGCCAACTTCTTCACCCGTGCGCTGCACGGCGACCTGGGCGAGAAGGCGAGGCGCGAGCGCTGGCGCTTCGCCTACAAAACCCCGATCGCCGATGCGTACGTCAAGCTGATCCGCGCCATGGTCCCGCGGCAGGGGGGCGAGCCGGCCGCGGCGCGCGATCCCGCGACCAACGACCCGGCGGCGAACGCGCGCGCGATCAAGTCGCTGCTCTACCACCTCGGTACCGACCTCGCAGGCTGCTGCGAGGCGAAGCGCTACACCTGGTATTCGCACCAGGAAGACGGGCGGCCGATCGAGCCGTATCACCGCAACGCGATCGTGATGCTGGTCGATCAGGGCTTCGAGACGATGGAAGGCGCCTCCGGCGACGACTGGATCTCGGGCGCACAGTCGATGCGCGCCTACATGCGGGGCGGCGAAGTGTGCGGTGTCGTCGCCGCATTCATCCGCAGCCTGGGCTGGGGCGCCCGCTCGCAGACCAACGCCGACTCGGACGTGCAGCAGTTGCCGCTCGTCCTGCTCGCCGGTCTGGGCGAGCTGTCGCGGATCGGCGAACTGGTGCTCAATCCGTTCGTCGGGCCGCGCTTCAAGAGCGCGGTCATCACCACCGACCTGCCGCTGGCGCACGACCGGCCGGTCGACTTCGGCCTCCAGGACGTGTGCGCGCGCTGCAGGAAGTGCGCCCGCGAGTGTCCCTGCAGCGCGATCTCCTTCGGCGACAAGGTGATGTTCAACGGCTACGAGATGTGGAAACCGGACGTGGAGCGCTGCACCCGGTACCGCGTCACCAATCCGCACGGCTCGGCCTGCGGTCGCTGCATGAAGACCTGCCCCTACAACCACGAGGGGCTGCTCGCCCATCGCGCATTCCTGTGGGCGGCGATTCACTTGCCGTTCGCGCGCGACTTCATCATCGGGCTCGACGACCGCGTCGGCAACGGCTCGATCAACCCGGCGAAGACCTGGTGGACCGATCTGGAGATCGTGGACGGCAAGGTGGTTGTGCCGCGCGGCACGAACCGGCGCGGACTGTCGCTCGCGAAGCCGAGCGACCTCAAGGCGCACCAGATCGCGTACTACCCGGCGTCCATGATGCCGCCGCCCGATCGGAAGGAGCCGTTTCCGGTGGACCGCAAGGCGGCGCTTGCGGCCGGCACTGCGATAGAATCGCCGGCCGCGGCGCGCAACCGGGTCAGTCGAGCTTGATCCCGGCCTCGCGCATCGCTATGGACCCGACCCGCATGATGACGATCCTCTGGATGATCCGCCACGGCGAGACCGCGTGGAACGCCGAAGGCCGCGTCCAGGGTCAGACCGATGTTGCGTTGAGCGAGGTCGGCGCGGCGCAGGCCGAGGCGATTGCGCGAACGCTTGCGCCGTCCCCGGCGGCCGGTGCGCCCGAGTCCTTTGCCGCGGTCTATTCGAGCGATCTGCGGCGAGCGAGCGAGACCGCCAGCCCCTGTGCGCGGGCCCTGGGGCTCGCGGTGCGCCTCGAGCCGCGCTTGCGCGAGCGTCACTACGGGCTTTTCGAGACGCTCACCTACGCGGAGGCGAAGGTGCTCTACCCGGAAGACTACGCGCGCTTCAAGGCGAAGGAGCCCGACTACGATTTTCGCAGCGGCGAGAGCCTGCGCGCCTTTCACGAGCGCGCCCTGCAATGCATTGCCGAAATCGCGGCGCGGCACGCGGGCTCACCGGTCCTGGTGTTCACGCACGGTGGCGTGCTGGATTCGGTCTACCGCCACGCGACCGGGCGCGAGCTTTCGGCGCGGCGCGATTTTCCGGTGCCGAATGCGGCGCTGAACCTCATCGAAATTACGGCCGGCGAGTGGAGGGTGCTCGAGTGGGCCGACTGCGCGCACCTGCAGGTCGCGCTCGACGACCTTCCCGACTAGAGCAATCCCCGCGGTACCCGGACCGGCATGGAGAGCACGATCTGCGCCATGCCCTTGCCGAGCGGGTCGCTGCGCAGCGAAGCCATGCCGCCGCCCGCGAGCGCCTCCTCGAGCACGAAGTTGAATGCGCCGATGCCGGGTAGCGCGTAGCGCGTGACCTTTCCCTTGACCAGATGGCGCATGTAGTCGCGGACCGCGCTTGCGGTGACCTGACCACGGATCCAGGGGAGGTACTCGGTCTTGCGCGCGATGATGCCGACGTTGGAACTGTCGCCCTTGTCGCCGCTCCTGCCGTAGGCAAGCCGCACGAGCGGAACGGTGAGCGCGTCGGACGGCAGGGCGGGCGCGCCTTTCTCATCATCCGCACCGGCCGCGAGCGGGGCCGAGGAACCCGCCGGAACGACGACCGGCTCGCTTCGTCCCTCGACCGTCACGCGCGGTGTCGCTTCCGACTTGGGCAGCAGGAAAGCGAACTGCTTGATCTGGGGGGCCACGTTCGGCCGCCCGCTCGCGAGGCTCCCGGTGGTGCCGGGCGACCAGGAGGTTCCCGCCGGCGCGATCTCGCGCGCGAAGATCTCGAGTGCCTTCCTGTCGCGGTGCGCGACGGCAAGACGCAGGACCGCTTCGTGCAGTTCGGGAGCTTTGGCATGCGGTCCGTACGCGGATGCGGTGCCGAGCACCGAAAGATCCACATCGCCGTAGTCGCCCAGAGCGAGCTGCTGGAAAATCGCGCGCGTCCTTTCCAGGATCGCTTCGCCCGAGCGCCGCGCCTTGGCGGCCGCATCGAACCCCGTGATCGTGAGCGTGCCGACGGAACGAAATCCGTCCGCGTAGGTCGCGCTCACCTTGTACGCGTCGGTCGGCGGTTTGCCTCGCGCGCCGCGCACGCGGACCCGGTTCGGGCCGACCAATTCCATCGTCACCTGCGAAAAATCGCAGACGACATCCGGAAGCACGTAGTTCGCCGGATCACCGATCTCGTAGAGCATCTGCTCGGCGACCGACGGTACCGACACCAGGCCCCCGGTGTTCGCCGGCTTGGTGAGAACGAACGTTCCGTCCGCCTCGCATTCGAGCACCGGATAGCCCATGTTCGCCCAACCGGGAACGTCGTTCCAGTCGGTAAACAGGCCGCCCGTGGCCTGGCAGCCGCATTCGATCAGGTGCCCGGCGAGCGAGCCGGCGGCCAGCCGGCGGTAGTCGTCCGCCGTCCAGTCGAACTCGTGGATCAGGGCGCCCAGCGTTACCGCGCTGTCGACCACGCGACCGGTAACCACGACGTCGGCCCCGAGCGCAAGCGCACGCGCGATCGGCAGCGCGCCGAAGTAGGCATTCGCGCTCAGCAGGCGCTCGGGCATCCGCCCTCCGCTCTGAAAGTCGGTCACGCGGCGCGCGCGCAGCACCGGCGCGAGCGGCAGGATGTCGTCTCCCTCGACCACCGCGATGCGCGCCTGGACCCCCAATTCCGCAGCGAGCCTTTCGAGCGCGCGCGCGCAGGCGCCGGGATTGACGCCGCCCGCGTTCGCGATCAGCCGGATTCCGCGCTCGCGACAGGTCTTGAGCACCTGGCGCGCGGTGATCTCGACGAAGTCGGTCGCGTAGCCGAGTTCGGCGTTCTTCGCGCGCGCTGCCGCAAGGATCGACATCGTCAGCTCGGCGAGGTAATCGAAGACGAGGTAGCGCATTCCCGGCACTTCTGCGAGCTGCGGCGCGCCCACCGCGCTGTCGCCCCAGAACCCGGACGCGCCGCCGATCTTCACCGAGCCTGCGGTCACGGCGTCAGCGGACCCGGTAGCGCAGCGGGAAGCCGGCGAGCTTCTCGAGCGTTGCCTTGCTCGAGCGATAGGAGCGGTCTGCGCGCCAGCGAGCGAGTTCGCGGCGTGCGAGGCGCTTCGCCGCGGCCGCGCGCGGGCGGAAACCGAGCCGGTAGTAGAACCACCAGGCGCCCGAGTCGATCGCCTCGCGGTTGCCGCGGCCGAGCTGGTACGAGTCGATGCCGAAGGATTCGGCACGAAAGATCCGCCGCAGCATCGCGAGCGTGCGGGCGAACACGTGCGCAGCTTCGCCGCCGCGAAACGTCGGAAACAGGTTGAATGCGATCTCGACATGGCGCCCCGTTACGCCGAGGTCCATGTAGCCGATCGGCACGCCGTTCTTGAGCGCCAGCGAGCCGTGGGTCGCGCGTGCGCCCATGCGCCGTTCGGCGCTCAGTCCGTTCAGCGCAAAGGCGAGACCGGCACGGTCCTCGATCAAGCGAACGTCGCGCGGTTCGCCGTACGCAAACACGTCCATGTCGCGGCTTCGCGTCACCATCGCCGCGCGCGCGCGTGCGATCCAGCGCGCGCCCTCGCGCACCGGCAGCGGGCGCACGCGCTGCGGCGGCCGCCCGATTTCGGCACGCATCTGCGGACGCGCGCGATCGAGCGGCCTGTGCTGCCAGGCGATTCTTCCCATCCGGACCGCCGCGTGCGTCCGGCTGGGCGTGCCGCGTCCCGGCCGAAGTTCGAGCACCGGCTCGAGGGCGTCGTAGAACGCTTCCTTGACGAAGCTGTCGCCGGGCATGCGTTCGACCAGGTGGAGGAAATGGACCGCATCGGTGAGCCCGCGCGGACGGATGCGGTCGAGCGCCGCAAACCCGGATTTCACGCCGAACAGTTTTCCGATCGCCCGGTCGGCCGCCCGGTCGAGACGATCGAGCACGAGCTGGCGCGGCCACTCGCGCGCCAGCCAGAGCGCCGTCGGCCAGAAGAACGGAAAGCGGATCGGCGTGCCGGCAATGCCGCTATTTTCCAGCGCATCGCGCTGCGCGCGCAGGTCGGCGCGGCGCGCGAAACGGGCGAGCATCGCCTGTACGCGGCGCAGCACGCGCGCGTCGTCGGGGTAGGCGCGCAGGAAACACAACGCCTCGTGCAGCCGCGACACTTCGGCTGCGCTCCCCAGGCGTGCGCGATCAAGTCTTGCCAGCAGCGCGAGCTTTCGCTCCGCGCAGCCCGGTCCGTAGGCATTTCTCAGTTTTTCCAGCCGGCGCAGCGCCATCGCCCGCAATGCTACCCGACGGCAAGCGCCGGTTCCTCCATCGCCGCCACCTGCTCGCGCAGTTCCAGGATGCGATCCTGCCAGTAGCGCTGCGTGCCGAACCACGGAAACGCGGCCGGAAACGCAGGATCGTCCCAGCGCCTCGCAATCCAGGCCGAGTAATGAATCAGGCGCAGGGTTCGCAAGGGCTCGATCAGGCGCAGCTCTTCCCGGTCGAACGAGCGGAAACCTTCATATCCGGCCAGCAGGCTCTTCAACTGCTTTGAAGCAGTCTCCCGGTCTCCGGCAAGCAGCATCCAGAGGTCCTGCACCGCCGGTCCCATCCGGGCGTCGTCGAGGTCCACGAAGTGGGGACCTGCGTCGGTCCAGAGGATATTGCCCGCATGGCAGTCGCCGTGCAGCCGGATCTGCCTCACGCTCCCGAACACGGCATTCACGTGTCCGAGCGCATGCGCCGATACGCCCGCCCAGGCCTCCCGCAAGTCATCCGGTATCAGGCCCGAGGCGAGCAGCCAATCGCGCGGCTCGGTGCCGAAGCTCTCGGCGTCCAGCGCCGGCCGCGCCCTGAACGGCGCCGCGGCGCCGACGGCGTGAATGCGCCCGAGGAACCTGCCGATCCATTCGAGCACTTTTTCGTCCTCGAGCTCGGGCGGCCGGCCGCCGCGGCGCGGATAGGCGGCGAAGCGAAATCCCTTGAACTCGTGCAGCGTCCGGCCGGACAAAGCCATCGGAGCGACGACGGGGATTTCCCGTTCGGCGAGCTCGGCGCCGAAGGCGTGCTCCTCGGCAATCTGGCTGTCGCTCCAGCGCGACGGCCGATAGAACTTCGCCACGACACGGCCGCCCTCCTCGAGGCTCGCCTGATAGACCCGGTTCTCGAAGCTGTTGAGCGCCAGCAGCCGGCCGTCGCCGCGCAAGCCCGCGCTCTCGAGCGCGTCCAGGACCACGTCCGGCGTCAGACACTCGTACGGCCGGGAGCGATCGCTGGCCACGGCGCAATTCTACGGTGGGGCTTGACAAGGCCGCGCGCCCCGTGAATACTAAACCTTATGGTTAAGTATTCGGACGACGCTCTCGACGCGGTGTTCGCCGCGCTGTCCGACCGGACCCGGCGCCAGGTGCTGCAGTCGCTCGCGCAAGGCGACCGGCCGGTCACCGAGCTCGCGAGCGAGCACCGCATGTCGCTGCCCGGCTTCATGAAGCATTTGGGCGTGCTCGAGAACGCCGGACTGATCGAGCGCAACAAGGAGGGGCGGGTGGTGAGCTGCGAGCTCTCGGCCGCGCCGATGAAGGCGGCCTCGGCCTGGATGTCGCGCTACGAGAAGTTCTGGACCGAGAAGCTCGATTCGCTCGCCCGTTATCTCTACCAGCAGGAGGAACTGCAGACATGGAACAAGCCAGGCTCGCCGAAAAGCCCTCGCTCCGCCTCGAGCGCCACTACCCGGTCGCGCCGGAGAAGGTCTGGCGCGCCTGGACCGATCCGGAAGCGGTGAAGAAGTGGTGGGGACCGGGCGGTCCCCAGCCGGTCGCCGTCGCCGAGCTCGACGTGCGCGTCGGCGGGCGCTTCCGCATCGTGTTCGGGGGTCCCGAAGGGCGGGACCACGAGGTACGGGGCGTCTACAGGGAAGTGGTGCCGAACCGCAAGCTCGTCTTCACCTGGACCTGGCCCAACAGCACGCCCGAGCGGGTGTCGCTCGTGACCGTCTTCTTGAACAAGGTGGCCGGCGGCACCGACCTCGATTTCAGGCACGAGCAGCATTTCGACGAAACGGTGCGCGACGACCACAAGCGCGGCTGGCGCGAGACCTTCATCAAGCTGGGACAATTTCTTGAAGGAGAAACGAAATCATGAGCTACGTGGACGGCTTTGTCGTACCGGTGCCGAAGAGAAGCGAGCAGGCCTACCTGCGCATGGCGCGCAAGGCGGGCAAGGTCTGGCGCGAGCACGGCGCGCTCGAGTACCGCGAGAGCGTGGCCGACGACGTGAAGTGGGGCAAGCGCACTTCCTTCCCGCGCAGCGTCAAGCAGAAGGGCGGCGAGACGGTCTGGTTTTCCTGGATCGTCTACAAGAGCCGCAAGCATCGCGACAGCGTGCTCAAGAAGGTGATGAAGGATAAGCGCCTGGCATCCATGATGGATCCGAAGGCGATGCCGTTCGATGCCCGGCGCATGATCTACGGCGGCTTCAAGGTCGTCGTCGATCTCTAGGCAACATGAAGAAGATCGAGCCGTTCGTAATCTCGAGAGTGTTCGACGCGCCGCGCGAGCGCGTGTGGCGGGCCTGGACCGAGGTCGAGCACCTGAAGAAGTGGTGGGGACCGAAGGGCTTCACGGTGACGCGCTGCACGCTCGACCTGCGCCCGGGCGGCATGATGCATTACTGCCTGCGCATGCCGGACGGCAACGACATGTGGGGCAGGTTCATCTATCGCGAAATCGTGAAGCCGGAGCGCCTCGTCTTCGTCAACTCGTTCTCGGACAAGGACGGCGGCATCACCGTTCACCCCATGAGCCCGAACTGGCCGCGCGAGATGCTCACCACGGTGACCTTCCAGGCACAGGGCGCCAAGACCAAACTCACCGTGAACTGGTCGCTGTTCGACAGTGCGAGCGAGCTGGAGCGCAAGACCTTCGACGAAGGGCGCGCCAGCATGACGCAGGGCTGGACCGGGACCATGGACCAGTTCGCCGGGTATCTTGGACAAGCAAGCAAATAGGAGCAACGACCATGCCAAAAGTGAAGCCTGTTCCCGATGGAGTGCACAGCGTCACACCGCACCTGATCTGCGCGGGCGCATCGACTTCGCGCAGCACGATCGAGGACGCGCTCGCCTTCTACCCGACAAGGTCGACACGATCGTCGCCTCCGGGGGGATAGACTGCGCGCCGCGCGGCCACCGGCGAACGCCGAAACGCTCGAGTTCCTGCGCCTGGGGCGCAGCGGCTGAAATGCCTCGCGTCGCTGCTCGCGGCTGGCGGGATAATGCGGAACATGCCGCCAGCGGCCATCGCCATCTCGAAGCTGAGCAAGACCTACGCCTCGGGCCTCCGGGCGCTTAGCGAGATCGACCTCGAGATTCGCCGGGGCGAGATCTTCGCCCTGCTCGGTCCCAACGGCGCGGGCAAGACGACCTTGATCAGCATCGTCTGCGGCATCGTCACGCCCTCGGGCGGCACGGTGCTCGCTGACGGCCACGATGTCGTGCGCGACTACCGGGTGACGCGCTCCAAGATCGGCCTGGTGCCGCAGGAGCTGACCACCGACACCTTCGAGACGGTGTGGGCGACCGTGCGTTTCAGCCGCGGACTGTTCGGCCGCGCGCCGAACCCCCTATACCTCGAGAACGTGCTGCGCGATCTCTCGCTGTGGGAGCGGCGCCGGGACCGGATCCGGACGCTCTCGGGCGGGATGAAGCGGCGCGTGCTGATCGCCAAGGCGCTCGCACACGAGCCGGAAATCCTGTTCCTCGACGAGCCGACGGCGGGCGTCGACGTCGAGCTGCGCCGCGACATGTGGGAGATGGTGCGGCGCCTGCGCGCAAGCGGCGTGACGATCATCCTCACGACGCACTATATCGACGAGGCCGAGGAGATGGCCGACCGCATCGGGGTGATCCACCAGGGCGAGCTGATCGTGGTCGAGGACAAGGCCGTGCTGATGAAAAAGCTCGGCAAGAAGCAGCTCACCGTGCACCTGCAGGAGCCGATGGCGGCGATTCCGGCCGGCCTCGCCGATTGGCGCCTCGCGCTCAACGCAGGCGGGACGGAACTCGAGTACACGTTCGATGCCGCCGGGGAGCGCACCGGCATCCCGGCGCTTCTCAGGCGGCTTGGCGAGCTTGGAATCGGGTTCAAGGACCTGAACACCCGCCAGAGTTCGCTCGAGGAGATCTTTGTCACCCTGGTTTCGGGAAAGGCATGAACTGGTACGGCATCGCGGCGATCTACCGCTTCGAGATGGCGCGCTTCCGGCGCACGCTGTGGCAGAGCCTCGCGGCGCCGGTGATCACCACCTCGCTCTACTTCGTGGTGTTCGGCGCCGCCATCGGCGCGCGCATGAGCGAGGTGGACGGCGTGCCCTACGGCGCCTTCATCGTGCCGGGGCTGATCATGCTCGCGCTCTTCACCGAGAGCCTGTCGAACGCCTCGTTCGGCATCTACCTGCCGCGCTTCACCGGCACGATCTACGAGGTGCTGTCGGCGCCGATCTCGGCTTTCGAGATGGTGCTCGCCTATGTCGGCGCGGCGGCGACCAAGTCGATCCTCCTCGGCCTGATCATCCTCGCGACCGCCAACCTGTTCGTGCCGGTCGGCATCGTGCACCCGCTGTGGATGGTGGCCTTCATGGTGCTGACGGCAACCACCTTTTGCCTCTTCGGCTTTATCCTCGGCATCTGGGCGGACGGCTTCGACCAGCTGCAGTTCATCCCGATGCTGGTGATCACGCCGCTTACCTTCCTCGGCGGCGCGTTCTATTCGATCGACATGCTGCCGCAGGCCTGGCGCACCTTCAGCCTGTTCAACCCGGTCGTCTATCTCATCAGCGGCTTCCGCTGGAGCTTCTACGGCACCGCCGACGTCGCCGTGTGGGTGAGCCTCGCCGCTACGCTCGGCTTCTTCCTTGCGTGCCTTGCAGCGGTGGCGTGGATCTTCAGAACCGGGTACCGGCTCAAGAGCTGACGATCGCTTCGCTTGGTGCTACTTTCGCCGCGCCCCGGTCAGCCTGCGGTACTGCGCCATGTGGCGGAGGGCATCCTTCGGCTTGCCCAGATCCTCGCACAGGAGCGCCAGGTTGTAGTGGCAGTCGGCGAGGCCGGGATCTGCGCGCAGCGCCTCCTGGTATTTTTCCATCGCTTCCTTCTTGCGGTTCAAGTCCGCGAGCAGTACGCCAAGGTTGTAGAGCAGCATTGGATCGCTGCCGCACGCCTCGATCGCCGCGCGGTAGACGCGCTCGGCCTTCGCCATGCGGCCGGTCTCGTGCAGCAGCGCACCGAGGTTGATGTGCGCATCGAGAAATGCCGGATCGGCGCGAAGGGCCTCCTCGTAGGCGCGCAGCGCCGCCTCGGTGTCCTGCCGTTCCAGGGCCGTCCCTCTCGCGAACCATTCCGCCGCACCCGGCCGCTCGATGACGCTCAGCGAGCGTGGCGCGGGATCGCCTTCGAACTCGAGCGGGTATTGCCCGGATTGCGCCTGCCGGCGAAGCTCCTTCATCGCACGCGCGATGCGCCGGTGCGGCACCTTGGCTGCCGCGAGCGCCTGGGCCGTGCGAAGCACGATCAGGTCCTGGAACGAGAACAGCCACGCGCTGCGCGGCCCGCGCGCCGGCGACACGAAGCCGGCCGCGATCAGCGCGCGGATCGTGCTGCGCGGCAGGCGAAGCAGCCGCTCGACGTCGCGCACCCCGTACCGGTGCAAGGCTACTTCTTGACGGCCTTGCGCGCCGCAGGCTCGGCCGGCTGGGCGCGCTTGGGCGGCTTGCGCGCCTCAGCCTGCGGCGCGGCTGCGCGCTCGGGCTGCGCCGCGCGCTTCTCCAGGCTCGCCCGCAGCGCTTCCATGAGGTCGATCACCTGCGCGCCGGCTTCGGGCGCATCCATCATCGTGATCTCCTGGCCTTCGACCTTCTTCTGCACCGCCGCCTCGATGCGCGCGCGCACCTCGTCGGTGTACGCGCCCGGATCGAACTTGTCCGAGGCCTGCTGCTCGATCAGCTGCTGCGCGAGCTTCAGTTCCGCGTCCTTCACCTCGGTCTGCGGGATCTCGAGTTCGCGAATCGACCGCACTTCGCCGGCGTAGAGCAGCTGCTGCATCACGAGCCCGTCCTCCACGGGGCGGATCATCACGATGTACTGCTTGCCGCGCGCCGCCCAGCGGCCGAGCGCGCAGCGCTTCGACTCGCGCAGCGCGCGCGCGAACAGGGCGTAGGGCTTGGCGCCGCCCTTGTCGGGCGCGAGGTAGTAGGCCTTGTCGAAGTACACCGGGTCGATCGACTCGATCGGCACGAACTCGGTGATCTCGGCGCTGTGCGTGCCCGCCTCCTCGAGCGCCTTCAGCTCTTCGGGGGTGAACACCACGTACTGGTCCTTGGCGAATTCGTAGCCCTTGACCATGTCCTCGCGCGGTACCGCCACATCCTCCTTGACGCACAGGTACTGTTGCTTGAGCCGCGAGCCGCAACCCTTGTGCAGGAGGTTGAACGAGATGGTCTTGCTCGATTCAGTGGCCGAAAAAAGCTTCACCGGGATCGAGACCAGCCCGAACGAGACGGTCAGCGTAGCGATCGATCGTGCAGCCATGCGTGCCTCCCGGGCGCCCGGCGTCGTTGCGAGGGGATCACATTGTAGTCCAAGGGAATTTTCCCGCGCCGCGGTACGGGGCTGGGGATTGAATGCTCCGGGCACCCCGGGTAGCATGGCCCGGCCCGAGTCCGGAAATGACGACGCTGCGCCTGACGGCCATCATGAAGACGGACCTCAGCGGCTCGACGGCGCGATTTCGTGGGCTGCGCGGCGCGGATCTCGACGCCGTCCTGAGCGAACACCGGAACCTGGTCTCCCGGCTCGCCGCGGCCGGCGAAGGGCGGATCGTCAAGCCCGAGGGCGACGGGTTCTGGGTGGTTTTTCCGAGCGTGACGGCCGCCGCGGTGGCGGCGATGGCGATGCAGGAAGAGTTACGCCTGTCCCAGCCGAACAAGGCCGACGACCGCCTCGTCATGCGCATCGTGATCACCCTTGGGGACGTCATGCATCAGGAAGGCGCGCTCGTCGGAGATGCGGTCGTCCTCGCGAGCCGCCTGGAGGCGATCACGCCGCCCGACGAGATCTATCTGTCTGCCCCGGCCTGGCTGGCCCTGAATCGGGCCGAGGTCCGGACGGCTTTCGTCGACACCGTCACCTTGAAGGGCTTCCCGGACCCCGTGCTCGTCTATCGCGTCGCACAGACGCACCGCACGCGGGTGATCGCCGATCAGTACATCGTGTTCGCGGACTTGCGCGGCTTCACACGGTACGCAGAGGAGCGTCCGATGGCGGACGCCGAGGAGATCCTGGACGAGCTGTTCGACCTCACCAACCGGGTCTCCCGGGAGTTCGATGGCACGAATCGATTCAGCATCGGGGACGCGTACTGCCTGACATTCCCCCAGGCCGGCGCGGCGATGGAGGCGGCCGAGCGCCTCACCCAGCGGTGGGCCGATTTCGATCGCGGGCGGGGAATCGACTGCCCGATGAACGTCGCCGTTCACAAGGGTACGTTGCACGCGTACCGCTCCAATCTCTGGGGCCGCGGGCTGGAGGTGGCGGCGGAACTCGAAAACGAGTCACGCCGCCTGTTGCTGGCGGGCGAGTGCTCGATCTTCGTCACCGGCCAGGTTCGCGGCGATCTCGCCGGCTCTGCGTGGGAGGCGCGGCTTGGGCCGGTCGACATCCGTCCGAGCACACCGAGACTCGCCGAGATCGAGATCTTTCGGCTTGCGATGCCGGGTCGGCGCGGTGCGGGATAGCCCCGCGCCGCATTCCGCCTTCCGCCCCGCGAGGTCGCGCGGCCGCGGCTTGCCCGCGATCGCTCAGGCCTTCGCGCGCTCGAGCGCGTGTTCGAGGCTCTGCTTGCGCTCCAGGGCGTCGCGCCAGCGATCGCCCCCGTTGGCCAGGCGCTGGGCCGCGTTCGTGATCCTGAAGTCGAGCGGGTGCGCGCCGGCGAGCTCTTCCCACGCGAGCGGCATCGACACCGGCGCGCCCGGCTCGCCCCTTGGCGAATAGGCGACGTTCAGCGTCTTGCCGCGCACGTTCATGTTGTAATCCATGAAAATTTTTCCGGTTCGCTTGAGCACGCTCCACTCCTGTGTGATCTCCTTCGGGTACAGGCGCACCAGGTGCCGCCCGACCAGCTCGGAGACGTGCCTCGCGGCGTCGAAATCGAGCGTGCGCCGGATCGGTACGAACACGTGAAGCCCCGTCTTGCCCGAGGTCTTCACGATCGGCTCCAGTTGCATGCTACTCAGCAGCTCGCGCAGCCGGAACGCCACCTCCTTGCCCTTCTCGAACGCCGCCGTGTTGAGCTCAGGCTCCGCTCCCGGCGCTTCCTTCCCCGAGTAGATGTACGGATCGATGTCGAACACCACGTAGTCGGGATAGTTGAGCACCGAGCGCTCGAGCGCAGCGGCGGACGCGGCGTAGTCGGTGCTTTGCGACGCGGCATCCGGTCCAGGCTTCGCGCGCGAATGCCAGACGTGGAATTCGAGCGTCCCCGATTGCGCAAGCCAGAGGAGCGTAGGCAGGTTGCTGCAGAGCAGGGCCTCGTGGCTCTCGTCCTTGTGCTCCGAGAAGACGGTGATCGTCTGCACGAACTCGGGGCGCTCCTGCGTCCAGTGCTTCTGGTAGAAGCGCTCCCCGCGCATGCCCTCGGGCATGCGGATCATGGTGAGCGGGCGATCGGCGAGATGCGGCAGCATGAAGGGCGACACCTGCGCCAGGTAGCGCAGCAGGTCGCGCTTGGTGAGCGCCGGCTGCTGCAGCGCGGGCGCGGCCGGCCAGTAGACCCGGTCGAGGTGCGTGAGCCCGATCCGATGCTCGCCGACCGCGATCGTGAAAGCTGCCTTGTTGGACTCGAGCTGCTGCAGGATGTTTTCTATTTCGTTCGAAGGTTTTCCCGGGAAACCCCCCCCGGCCAGGGCGCGAGTCACCTCTTTCGGGTCGATGTCGTCGCGCAGCCGCAGGAATACGGGCGCCCTCAGATGCCCGTCTTCGGTCCAGCTGTGGAACTCGACTTCGGCGACGAGCTTTGGCTCCACCCAGGTGGTCGGTGCGTTCAGCTCAGGAGTCACGTCGAAAGGACAGGTTTTTATCTGCAATGATTCCAACTGTGCCTTCACGCGCGGGAGCGATCGGTCGTCGAACCCCGAGCCGACGTGCGAGGCGTAGCGCAGCTTCCCCTCTTCCCAGTAGCCGACCAGCAGCGCGCCCAGCGGCTGGCGCGAACCCTTGCCGCGCGTGTAGCCGCTGACGACGAAATCCGCGCTGCGCGTCGGCTTCACCTTCAGCCACGATGCGGAGCGCTTGCCGGCCTCGTAGCGGCTGTCCTTACGCTTGCCGACGACGCCCTCGAAGCCGTTCGCGAGCGCCGCCGCCTGCAGCGCCACGCCGTCCTCCTGCGCGTGCACGAGTTGCACCAGCGGCGACGGCAGCAGGCATTGCGCGAGATAGCGCCGCCGGTCGCGGTAGGGCGCCCTGCGCAGGTCAACCCCCGCGAAGTGCAGCAGATCGAAGCAGTAGAAAACGGCATGTCCGTCAGGGCCGCGGTTCTGCATGGCGTGGAACGACGGCTTGCCGGAGGCGTCGAAAGCGACGATCTCGCCGTCCAGGATCACGCTGCCCGCGGCCTGCTTGCCGAGCTCGGCGGCAAGCCTGGGAAACTCGCCCGACAGGTCGAGCCCGCGCCGCGAGCGCAGCTTCACGCCGTCCGCGCCGATGAAGGCGAGCACCCGGTAGCCGTCGAGCTTGGGCTCCCACATCCAGTC
>CAZXAR010000040.1:0-23540 GCA_964638135.1 uncultured Enterobacteriaceae bacterium
GCGCGAGCGAGCCGCCACATCGAGGCGTTGGCGAACGACTTTCTCGGCGCGCTCGGGCTCGTCGAGGGGCAGCTTGCGAACCGCAGCGGCTACGCCGTTTCGCAGGCGGTGCGTTTTCTGGAGCGTGCGCGCGCGTTGATGCCGCCGGATGCGGCGAAGTCCCACAAGGCGCGCTTTTTCGAGCTGCGCGCCTATGTGCGCCTCGGGCAAGGCGACGAGCGCGGCGCAACCGAGGACCTCGAGGCCTCGATTTCGGTCTGGCCGGTGCAGGAGAACCCCGCGGCGATCGCGCTCTCCGACCTGTATGCGAAAGCCGGAAACCACGCCGGAGTCGAGGCGCTGCGGTCGCGCTTGAAGCCTTGACACCAAGCCCGACCGCAGACAAGGCGGTGGGAGCCGCAGCCCTGGCTCTCCTTCTCATCGGGTTCCTCGTTGCGCCTTTCTGGGGGGCCGATTTCCACCGCCAGGAGACGACGGTCCTGTTCGCCGACCGATGGATCGCCGTGGCGACGCTCGTGCTCCTCAACCTCGCTGCGCTCGGCGTGCTTCTCATGCTGCGCGAGACGGATTCCGGCGGCCTGCCCGCAGCGGGGGCCGTGCTGCTCGCGCTCGCGGCGGCGTTGCTCCTGCGGCTCGATACGTTCTACGAGGCGTTCGAGCGCGATCTGATGATCTACAGCACCATCGCAGGCGACCTGCTGCGCGGGAAACTGCTGTACGTGGACGCTTGGGACATCAAGCCGCCCGCCGTGTTCTGGACCTATGCGGCGGCCGCACGCCTCTACGGAACGAGTCCGGCGGCGATCTGGGTGCTCGGGCTGATTACCACCGTCGGGACGGCGATCGCATGCTACTTCGCCGGGCGCGAGCTGGGCGGCGTGCGGGGCGGCGCATTTGCGGCCCTCGTCTGGTGCCTGCTGAGCGGCGATCTGGTGCTGCAGGCGAATCAGCCGAACGTCGAATCGTTCCTCAATCTGCTCGTCGCAACGGGTTTCTACGTTTGCCTGAAAAGACGCCGCAATCCCGGGGATGTCTCGGGCAGTCTTCTCATTGGCGCACTTTTCGCGGCGGCGACTCTCTACAAGCAGATCGCGCTGCTCGTATTTCTTGCGCTGGGCGTGGTCATGTTCGCCAGCCGCATGCCGGAGCAACCGCGCCGCTGGCGTCAGGAACTGCACCGCATCGGCATCGCCGCTGCCGTCATCGCGTGCGGCTGGCTGCTGACCGCCGCCTATTTCGGGTCGCTGGGCACGCTCGAGCCGTTCCTTCACTTCGTGTTCGCGCTCGGCGCCGACTACGCGGGAAATCCCGGGCAGAACCTGGTGGAAGGCCTTGATCCCGCCCGCTATCGCCTGGTGATGGCCTACCTGCCGCTTGCTGCGGTGAGCGCGGCCGTCCTGTACTTCGCGCGCTCGCGTCTCGATCCTCTCGGCCCGAGCCTTCTCGCCGCGTACGCGGTCGGCGCCTGGCTCGCCGTTGTCCTGCCCGGAAAGTTCCATCCCCATTACTTCCAGCTTCTTCTGCCGCCGCTCGCGATTCTCTGCGGCTGGGGCGCTGGCCGCATCGGGATCCGGCGACACCTCTGGATCGCCCTGTTCGGCGTCGCCCTGGTGCCCGCCCTCGCGCAGAGGATGGTGCAAACTTGGGTCCCGGTGGATTCCATTCCGATCTACAAATATGGCCCGCATGGAATCGAAAGCCTCGAGTCGCGCCGCATCGGCCAGTGGCTCGGCAAGCATGCTCCCGGATCGGCGACGCTCTTTCACTGGGGCGCCGAGCCCGGGGTCCATTTCTGGAGCGGGCGTCCCCCGGCGGTGCGCTTCATCGCCCATTTCCCGCTCTTCATGGATCCGCGCGGGGAGCGCGCGGCGCGGATCGAGCGCGAACTCGTGGCCGAGCTCGCAGCGGCGAGGCCGGACCTGATCGCGCTCAACACCGGCTGGGTCGGCGCGAGCAGAAGTCCGGTGGGGAACTGGATCGCGCAGCACTACCGCGAGGCGACGGATCGGCCGCAGGGGCTCACGCGCTACACGTTGCTGGTGCCGAAGTGACCCGTCCACCTCGAGTGGCTCCAGCGGTCGCTGTTTGGGGGGTCGCCGCGTCGCTTTGCGCCCTCTGGACCCTGATCGCCGGCAAGGACCTCAACTGGGACCTGCTTCACTACCATGTCTATATTGCCCACGCAGCGGTGGCAGGCCGGCTGGCGCAGGATTTCTTCGCCGCCAGCGCGCAGAGCTACCTGAACCCGCTCGGCTATCTTCCGTTCTATGCACTGGTTTCGTCCAACGTTCACAGCGTCGTGGTTTCGGCGCTGTTCGCCGTCGTTCACAGTCTCAACATCGGCTTGCTGTACCTGATCGCGCAGCAACTGTTTGCGCATCACGGCGCTCGCGACCGGGCGATCTTCTCGCTGCTTGCCGCGGCACTGGGTGTGGCGAGCGCCGTTTTCTGGGCGACCGTGGGCACGTCCTTTCTCGACCCGCTGCTTTCGATCCCGATGCTCGCCGGGACGCTGCTCCTGCTCGATCCGCCGCCCGGGCGTGCCTCGTCGCGCGCGTGGTGGGCGGGATTGCTTTTTGGCGCTGCGGCGGCGCTCAAGTATTCCAACGCGCTCTTCGCGCTCGCTGCGTGCGCACTCGTCGCGATGCTGCCCGCCGCGAGCGCGGCGGCGCGAGGCCGTGCACTGCTTGCCTACGCGGCAGGCGGCGCGCTTTCCGTCGGTGCGCTGGCGGGACCGTCGCTCGCGCTGCTCTACACGGAATTCGGCAATCCGGTGTTTCCGCTCTTCAACCTCTGGTTCCGCGCGCCGGACTTTCCCCCCATCAATATCGGCGCCGAGCGGTTCGCACCGACCGATGCGCTCGAGGCACTCGCATTCCCCATCCGGATGCTGACTCCGGAAAGCATGACCTACGCCGAGATCAGCGCGCCCGATCTGCGCTTCGCGGCCCTCGCCGTGCTCGCCGCCGCCGCCGCGCTGTCGTCGTTGCTCGCCCGCAGCGCGGGGCGGCCCGTGCCCGGCCGAGCGCTGGCCGGGGCCGACGGGCGTCTGCTCGTACTGCTTGCGCTTTCGTACCTGGCGTGGCTCGCGACTTCCGGAAACGGGCGCTACGGAATGTTCGTCCTCCTGCTGGCGGGACCGGGCCTGGCGCGTCTTGCCGAGCGCCTGCTTCCGCCTGCGCCGGCGCGCGGCGTCCTGCTGGTGCTGCTGACGGCGCAGATCGTCGCCTGCGCGCTCATTTCGCCGACGCGCTGGTTCATCGTCGACCGCTGGTCGGAGCGCTGGCTCGCCTACGCAGTGCCGGAGCGGGCGCGCGCCGAGCCCGCGCTCTATCTCACGGTCGAGACGCAGACGATGTCGGCGATCGTGCCGTTCCTGCATCCGGATTCCTCGTTCGTCAATCTCAGGGGTCAGCACAGCCTCGAGTTGGGAACCCACCGCGTAACGAGGCTCGCCGCGCGCCACTCCGGCAGGGTGCGTACGCTCGGGCGCGCGCTGCGCCTGCAGCGCGACGGCAGGCCGCGCGCGGAATTCGTCGACCTCTACGACGCAACCCTGCTGCGCTATGGCTATCGCGTCGACCCGGAGGACTGCTACGCGATTCCCTGGCGCCCGCGCCGCGCGGACGCGCTCTCGGAATTTGCCAATCTCGTGGTAATCGAGGATGCCGGCGTGCGCCCGGCGCAGCTCGCGCTCGTATCGTGCGCGCTGCGGCCGGGGACGCGCGACCCGCGCGAGCTCGCCGAGGAGAAACGCATCTCGGCGTTGTTCGATCGCGTCGAGCGCCTGTGCCCGGGGATTTTTCGCGGCCAGACGGCGGTCACCGAACGCATCGGCAACGAGTGGTCGCGCAGCTACGCCGGTCTCGAGGCGAGCCTGGAGACGCGCGGCGGGGCGCTCGCGCTTGCCCCATACTTCAAGCTCAGGCACGCCTACCTCGGAAAGCCCGACGACTGGGCGCATGGGGTGCCGCCGCAGCTGGAGGAGGCATGCCGCAGGGGGCTGCCGAAATGACGGGAAACCGCCGCGCCGCGCCTCGCATCTGGCAGCCGGACTGGTACGTGATGCGCGAGCTGGGACGCGCCGTGCGCGAGATGCTCGCGCAGATCGATCTGCGCGGCGCCCGCGTGCTGGATTTCGGCTGCGGCTCGCGGCCGTACGAGAACTGGTTTGTCGCCGCTGGCGCGCAGTACCGCGGCGCCGACCTCGATGGCGCGCACGAAATTGCGATCACGGCCGAGGGCAACCTGGCGCTCGAAAGCGGCAGCGCCGATCTGGTCGCGTCGTTCCAGGTGCTCGAGCACGTCTGGGACGTGGCGCAGTACCTGGGGGAAGCACGCCGCGTGCTTGCGCCGGGAGGGAAGCTGCTGCTATCGACGCATGGCGCGTGGCTCTATCATCCCCATCCGGGCGATTTCCGGCGCTGGACGGCGGAAGGGCTGAAACGGGAACTGGCGGCATGCGGCTTTCGCCTCGTGGCGCTGCGCCCGGTCGCCGGACCGCTCGCCTGGACGACGGTGTTGCGCGCGCTCGGCCTGTGCCGCTTCGTCGGCGCGCTACCGCTCGCCGGTCCCGCGCTCGCTGCCGCCTGCGCCTGCGCGCTCGGCGCGAAAGCCTGGCTCGAGGACCGGATCACTCCGTCTGCAATCGTGCGCGACAACGCCTGCGTCTACGTCGGACTTTTCGAGCTTGAGCCCTGAGCATGACAGTCGGCCGATTTCTCGTCGTGGGCGCCGCCTGTGCGCTGCTGCACAACGCGATCCTGGTCGCAGGCGACGCGTTCGGCCTGCACTACGCGGTTTCATCGGTCATCTCGCTGTTCGTGGTCTCGGCGTTCGGCTACTGGCTGCACAGCCGCTGGACCTATCCCGACGCGGAACGGGGACGCGCGCCGTTTGCGCGCTACCTGGTCGCGGTCGGCGCCAATTTCCCGCTCTCACTTGCCGGTCTTTTCGTGCTGGTCGACCTCATCGGGATCGGCGTTCCCATCGCGGCGCCGGTGGTGACGGTGATTCTGCTCTTGTTCAATTACCTGGCGAACCGCTGGGCGCTCGGCGCCGGTCGGAGCCGCGCGTGAACGCGGCGCCGAGCGTACTTCGGGCCGCGCTGCCGGAGTGGTTTCCGGAAGAGGAACGCGTGGTGCGCGCGCTGGTTCGCCACCAGCCGTTCTACCGCTGGCGCAGGCCACGCTATCTGGTGTGCCTGCTTCGGGACCTTGCCGTCCTCCTGCCGCAGGCGCGCTGCCGCGTGCTCGACGTCGGCGGGGGCAGCGGAGTCGTCGGCCAGATGGTGGCCGATTTCTTTCCCGGGAAAACCGTGACCGCAATCGACGTTGCGGACCGGTTCCTGCCGACGCTCGCGATCCCGCACCGGACGTTCGACGGCAGGACGATTCCGTTCCCCGATCGCTCGTTCGACTGCGCGCTCTTCAGCAACGTGCTGCATCATGTGCCGCGCGCTTTGCGCGCGCCGCTCCTGCGCGAAGCGCTGCGCGTCACGGGCGGCGCCTGCGTGGTGGTGAAGGATCATCTCGCCGACTCCGCGTTCGACCGGGCGCGGCTGGCGTGGCTCGATCTGGTGGGCAATCTGCCCTTCGGCGGCATGTTGCGTGCCGAGTACCTTGGCAGCACGGATTGGGAGGCGCTATTCGAGGCGGTCGGCTGCAAGGCCTTGCGCCTCGCGGTCTCGGCGTACCGCGGCGGCGCGGGACGCCTCGCGTTTCCCAACCGGCTGGAAGTCTGCTTTCGGCTCGCGCCCGCCGCGCGCGAATGACGGCGCCGCTCAGTCGATGCGCCAGACGTGGCCGCGGTGCTCGTCGTGCACCTGGCGCGCGGCCGGGTACAGGCGCCGCATCATCAGGTAATCGTCGCGCCGTCCGCGGCTGAGGAAAAACACCACCGGCTCGCGCAGGAACGGGTCGTTCTGCACCAGATCCTGCGTATAGAGCACGCGGTCGTAGCGGACGAACACGAACTGGCGCGCACCCTCGACGTAGGGCGGGCGAAGGGCGAGGTGCTCGCGCACGTACTCGTCGATCTGCCACCAGCGCAGCGCAGTCGCGAATACGAGGCTCAGCGCCGCGGTCGCGCCGATCCAGCCCTGCAGCGCTTCGGTCCCACCAATGTTCGCCAGCCGCACGATCGCCGCGGCGCCAAGGATTGGCAGCGCGCCCCATGCCGGATGGATGTAGCGGGCTCCCCATCCGTAGCCCTGATCGAATTGCACCAGAAAATAGCTCAGGATCGATACCAGGAGCGAAAGCGCGAGCAGGTTCAGATGGGTATTGCGGCGGCCGATCCACCAGCCTGCTGCTGCAAGAACCGGAAGGCCGGGCGCGGCCCATGCCCAGAGCCGCACCAACTCGCCGATCCGGCCACCGATCGCGTACTCGCTCTGGCCGCCGAAAATCATTCCGGATCGGAAATGCCAATACCAGACGAAGTTGCCTAGCTGGTTCAGGAAGTCGTCATCGGAGGGGAAAGGAGCGA
Organism: uncultured Enterobacteriaceae bacterium; assembly: GCA_964638135.1. Lineage (GTDB taxonomy): Bacteria > Pseudomonadota > Gammaproteobacteria > Burkholderiales > SG8-39 > 2-02-FULL-66-14. The sequence continues at coordinate 6,490 of CAZXAR010000040.1, forward strand.
AATAAATGAACCCGTGCATGTTCCGGATGAAGACCGCCCAAGCGAGTCCGACGACGAGGGCGGGAACGTAGCCCAGTGCGAGAACCGAGAGATTTCGCCCGCCTCCCGCCTGTCGGCTGAGCCACACGATCCAGGGGAGGGCAAAGAGCATGTGCGGCACCGGGTTGTGCAACAGCAGCGCGAGCGACCCCGTAAGACCTGCCAAGAGCAGTCCGCGGCGCCCGCGGTCGATCAGAAGCCAAACGTAGGCGAGGTTGAGAAACAAGTGCGCGGTCATGGGAAAGTACGACAGCGCAAGGCCTGTGAAACCGGGCGAACCGGCGGCGAGCAGCATCGCCCACCCTGCGACCTGCGCGCTGCCCGTGAGCCGCGCGGCAATCTTCGCGATCAGCACGAATGCGAGCGCAGCGAGCGCCGGGTTGCAAGCCCAGGGAATTCCGAGAAACGTGAAGGGTGTAAGCACCAACGCGAAGCCGGGCCAGTAAATGGAGGCGATGTCTCCGCTCGCCGCGTTCAGCATGATCCAGCGGTAGCGGTAGAAGTCCGCCATCAGCCAGGGCATCAATTCGGGGGGATATTGTCCGGTGAGCCGTCCTTCGGCAAAGATGCGGCTCTGCAGGAGTGTCAGGTGTTCGTCTCCCGCAAGCGCATGGTTGTGCGCGGCGTAGAGCGTGCCAAGGCAGAGCGCCGCGAACAGGATCGCGGCGCTTATCCAGGGGCGACGGCCGATCGCCTCGACGAGCGCGAGCGCGGGACGATGGGTCACCGGCGCACACGCGAGCAATGCGATCGCGACAAGGAGTGCAAGGCCGGCGAGATCCTGTCGGTACAGCAGGACCCTGAACACCAGCACCCGCGGGACCGGATTCGGATACCCCACGTAGTCGAGGATGAAGATCGCCGCCAGGGCACTCACGGCGGCGAACAAAACGGCCGCCCAAGCGGTCCAGCGTGATCGCGCCTCCAGGAGCGCGGTGGCGAGAATCATCGGGGTGAAACCGTCTCGCTGCAGGTCCGCAGCACCGCGGCATAGCGCTCGACGCACTGCTCCCAGGACCAATGCTCCCGGGCGAATGCGGCGACGCGCGGGCGCATCGCGCTCAGCGTCTCCGGCTCGCGGGCGATCGCATGAAGGCGCGCGCACCACCGCTCAATGGTGTCTTCGCCTGCGGTGGGCTCGGAAAGGATTGGAGGATCCGCGACAGGACAGCCCGCGGCGGTATCGCTGCCCACGAGCGCCGGCGTGCCGCATGCCATCGCTTCCTGCACCGCCAGCGGGAATCCTTCGCCGCTGCTCGGCAGGACGAACAGGTCCGCAGCCTGGTACAAGGGCGTCAGTTCCTCCACGGCAGGCGCGCGAACGACGGTCACGTTCGGCCGACCCCAGCTTGCGGGATCGAGCGGTCCCCAGCCGGCCAGAACCCACCGCGCCCGGGGAACGCGTTCGACCAGTGCTCGCAGCACGTGGATGCCTTTCTTCTCCACAAAGCGTCCGACGAAAAGGAAAAGCGGCATCCCGCGGGGCGCGCCGTGCCGGGTGCGAAGCTCTTCCCTGCGCGCCGCGTCCGCGGGGACGAATGCCTCGGTGTCCACGCCATTCGCGACCAGCAGCGGGGCGCCCCGAAAGCGTACGAATCGCGTGAAGTACCGGCGCACCGTCTCGCTTTCGAATACTGTCCGGGTGGCTCCGCCGAGGACAATCCTGCCGATGAGCCGGTTCGCACCGCCGATCAGAATGCGCAGAACCGGATTCCGGTAAGGTACGAATCCGATATGCTGCGTCACCAGCACGGGCCGCCGGGCCAGTCGAGCCGCCGTGAAGGCGACGAGATTCGGCAGGTACAGGAAGTCGTGAAGGTGCACTACGTCCGCCGCCCGCGCGTCCCTGGCGAGTCGCGTCAAGGCACCGGGCGTCCACAGCGGGTACGGAATCCCGAGACTCCGCTCGAGTCCGTTCCAGCTCGCCGCGGGCGCGCAGCGCATTGCGGGACCGAAGGGGGGAGGCGGATCACAGTCGCTCGCATGCCAGACGATCTGCGCGATGCCGCAGCGCGCCAGGCGCTCGGCCAGCTGTCCTGCGACCCGCTCCACGCCGCCGCGGTGCGCCGGGTAGTAGTGGCTGACCAGTGTGACCCGGACTGGCCGGCGATTCCCTTGCGCGGCTACCGGAACGACCGGCTGCCGAGTGCGCGGCCCGCTGCCCGACATGGATTCTCCGGATCTCTGCCGCGAAACCCGCATCTCCCGCTCGCGCGCCTTCGCCCGCCGGCGCCCACGTCACACATAATGCTCGAGATACTTCGCGTAGTATTCGTGCGTCCTGCGGATGCCTTCCTCCAGGGAGTACTCGGGCGCCCAAGCGGTGAGACGTCTCAGCTTTGAAATGTCGACGGATATGTCGCCTGTTTCCACCTTCTCGTAATCGTCCGGCCACCGGATATATTCGATCTTGCCACGGTTCACCTGCTTCACGACGGCCGTGACCATGTCACGAAACCTCGTCGAACGCCCCGATCCGACGTTGACCACCTCGCCGATCGCATCCGGGGCCGCGGTGCATTTGAGCATGGACGTCACGATATCGTCCACATAGATGTAATCCCTCAATTGGCTGCCATCACCGAATACTCTTATCACCCTCCCCTCCATCGCTTGCCGGATAAACCAGCCCACCAGCGAATACTTGTCGTGCTTGACCTGCTGGCGCGGCCCGAATGGATTCGTCAATCGCAATATCGTGACCGGAATGCCGAAGTCCTTGAAGTACATCAGAAGGTACTTTTCCGATGTCAGCTTGTGAATGCCGTACAGGCTCAGAGGATTGGTTGCAGCACTCTCGCTGACCAGCGGCCCTGCCACTTTGCCATACACCATTCTCGAGCTCGCGAATACGACATGAGCCTTCGGATTGACGCTTCTGCAGCATTCGAGAATGCTCAAGGTGGCTCTGGCGTTGAGATCGAGGTCTTCATAGGGCATGCCGAGGCTGTCGATGTAGCTGATCTGGCCGGCCAGATGAAACACGATCTCGGACCGGGAAATCAGAGGTTCCAGAACGTCGATCTTTCTTACGTCATCGATCCTGATCGAAACGCGATCCTTCAGATCTCTCACATTGAACAGGTTGCCACCGTAGAGAGGATTCAAGTTGTCGAGGATCGTAATGCGGGCGCCGGCCTGAAATAATCGCGTTGCCAGCGCGCTTCCAAGAAACCCGAGTCCGCCCGTGATCAGGATATTCCTGCTTCCAAAATAGTCACTCATCTGCGCGGCTCATCGCGTGTCATCGAACAGGGTGCGGTAGGGAAGCAGCACGGCGGCCCTGCTCGCGTAGCCGCGCAGCCGCTCGTCGTCGAGCGCTTCGTGCGCGCGCACGTCGCTCAGCACGGGCTCCAGATCCCAGGCGTAGCTGCGCAGGCCGCGCTGCCGGACAAAGCCGCCCAGGCAGCGCTCGACCCAGCGCCGGCCGCGCCAGTCGTACGAAATCGCGGCAAAACGCCGCGCCACGACGGCGCGCTGCACCTCCTGCGCCCCATAGCAGTTGACGCCGGGTTCGGCGCCGGCGCTCTGCGCGACGAGCGCTGTGGGAAGATAGTAGCTCGAGCGGTATCCCGCCTGGCGAAGCGCCGCGGCGGCCGGCCCCGTGTGCCCGGTCTCGACGAGGGCGCGCGCGCGAATCGCGTAGCGCGCGTCGAGCCGATTCAGCTCCTCGAGCACGCGCGCGGCGTTGGTCTCGTTCAGGTTCTTGAGGTCCAGCCACAGCGCGAGATCCGGGTTCAGGCGGTTCGAATAGTCGAGCAGCGTCTCGAGCGTGAGGCCGGAGGGCGGCTCCGGCGGGTGGTTCACCATCAGAACGCCCCGCTCGGCGTCGAACACGACGTCGATTTCGGCGCCGGCGAACAGCGGTGCGACCTCGCGCATCTTGCCCAGCGTGTCGACGCGGTGCGCCCACAGCGATGCGCGCAGCCCCGGGTTCGCCGCCGCGAGCCGCGCGAGCGCCCGACGCGCGTTGAAAGCCGCCTCGTCCGCTTCCTCGTAGATCAATGTCCCCTCGAAGAGCGTGCGGGCGCGCGGGGTGCGATAGGCGCTCGAAATCGGGCTGCGCTGCGTTTCGAACACCGGGCTCCGCAGCGCGGCGATTTCGGCGACGAGGTGGGGAAGATCCTCGAGGGCGAACGGCCGGCGGGCTCCTGCGCGCGCGCGCGCGACGACGTCGCCCGCGAGGCGCGCGTACTCGGGCGAGAACCACAGGAGCAGCGGCACTTCGACATGGTCGCGGGTGAACTCCCTCCAGTAATGGCCCTTGCGCCCGTACACGCTCTCGCCATGATCCGCGAACAGCGTGAGCACCGCGGCGCGCCGCGTTGCGCGCAGCATCTCGACGACCTTTGCCGCCAGCTGATCGTGGTAGCGCACCGAGTTGTCGTACTCGTTGATCAGGCGCAGCTTGCGGTGAGCGGCGCTCAGGGCGCCGATTTCGGCCGGGCCGGGCGGCTCCCGAAAGACATCCGCCTGCGGCGGGTAGCGCCGCGCATACTCCCAGTGGCTGCCGAGGAAGTGCAGGAAAATCGCCTTGCGCGGCGCGGGATCGCGCAGCGCGGCCGCGAAGGGTTCGAGCAGCGCCTCGTCGTACGGTCCGAGCACCATGCGGCCGGAGCGGGCGCCCGTGTAATGCACGTGTTCGGCGCCGCTCGCCAGCGCCGCCGTCTTGTTGTCCCAGGGGCCGAAGGAATTCTGATTGCTGATCCACCAGGTGGCGAATCCCGCCGCGCGAAGGATCTCGATCAGGCTGTAGTTGGTGGCATCGGTGTAGCGCAGGCCGTTTGCCCGGTTGGCGAGCGTGAGGACCAGCTCGAGCGACTGATCGGTATGGGAATGCGGCGACACGACGTCGGTGAACACCGCCATCTCGGCCGCGAGGCGCGCGAGCGCAGGGGTCGTGTCCCGCCAGTAACCGTAGAGCGACATGTGGTTGCGCGTGAGCGATTCGCCGATCGCGAACACGTAGATCTGCGGCTGGCCGGCGAGTGGGCCGTGCTGCGCGACGCGCAGGTCCTCACCCCGTGTTCTGCGCGCTTCGCGCACCGCCCGGTATTCCCAGATCTCGCCTGCGTAGTCGATGGCCTCGGAGAATCCCTGCAATCGTTGGCCTACGGGCCCGGCGTTGCCGGCGAGGACCGCAATCGCGGCGAGCGCGAATACGCCGCCCCAGGCAAACCCTTCGCCCGGTACCCGCATCCGCAAGATGCCGGGCGCCATGGCAATCGCTGCTACCAGCGCGACCGATGCGGCGGCGATCGCACCGGCGCCCAGGTAATGGCCGGCAAACTCGAGCGCTTCGCCCGCGTTCGATTGCAGGATGGCGCGGTAGCCGTCCGGCCCGATGGCAAAGCCGAACGTGTGCTGATGGACGGCCTGTACGAGCGCGGCGAGGAAAAGCGCGAGGGCGAGCAGCGCGAGCACGGCGCGACCGACAGGCGCGGCAACCCGCGCGGCTATGGCGGCGCCCAGAAAAATCAGGTACAGCAGGCCCAGATCGGTCACCGCCTGGTCAAAGCGGTAATGCTCGACGCTCGTGAAATTGAGCAGCGCGAGGACAAGATAGAGGGCGCCGAACGCCCCGGCCAGGCGCGCTCCGTAAGCAAGGCTCGCCATGCGGCTCGCCGCGAACTGCACGCCCAGCAAGATCGCGGCCATCAGCGCCCAAAGGCCCGCGTTCCACCACGGGCGCTCGGGGTCGTAATGGGTGGGCAAGGCCAGCAGGAACGGAAGCGTCACCGCCGTCGCGACTGCGGCGCTCGACACGGCGGTTGCAAACCGGCCGGCAGGACGCGCCGACAGTCCGTCGCCAGGCGCTGTGCTATTCAAACCGCAGTGCCTCGACCGGATTGAGGCGCGCCGCCTTGCGCGCCGGGTAAAAGCCGAAGAACACCCCGATCGCGAACGCGAACGCGACCGCGAGCACCACCGCCTCCGGCGAGAGCAGGATCCGCCATCCCGCCACCTGCGCGATCGCGAACGCGGAGCCGACCCCGATCAGGACACCGGCGATGCCGCCGATGAGCGACAGTGTCACCGCCTCGACCAGGAACTGGCCCAGGATGTCGCGCGTGCGCGCGCCCACCGCCATGCGAAGGCCGATTTCGCGCGTGCGCTCGGTGACCGACACCAGCATGATATTCATGATGCCGATGCCGCCGACGACCAGCGAAACCGAGGCGACCGCCGCAAGGAGCAGGGCGAGGACCCGGCTCGACGCTTCCTGCGTCGCCGCGACTTCTTCCAGATTGCGCAGCGAAAAATCGTCGTCCTGCCCCGGCTGCAGGCGGTGGCGCTGGCGAAGGAGCGCGCGCACCTGCTGCTCGGCCGCCTTCAGGTCGTGGCCGTCCCGCACCTTCACCCAGATCGTTCCGACCGAGCGCTGCTTGGCGAGTGTTCCGACGCCGAGCACGCGCTTGCGCGCGGTCGATAGCGGCATCAGGATGAGGTCGTCCTGGTCGGTGCCCATCAGGCTCTGGCCCTTGCCTTCGAGCACCCCGATCACGGTGAAGGGCACGCGCCGGACCCGGATCACCTGACCCACCGGATCGGCGCCGGCGAAAATCTGCTTTGCCACCGTCTGCCCCAGCAGGCAGACCTTGGTAGCGCCGGCGAGATCGGAAGCATCGAACCCGCGCCCGGCGACGATGTCCCACTGCCGCACCTCGAGATACTCCGGCGTCACGCCGAAGATCACGGTGGACCAGTTCTGATTGCCCCACACCACCTGCGCCGAGCCGCGCAGCGCCGGCGCAGCCGTCACCTCCGGAAGTTCGCGCTGGATCGCCGCGGCATCGTCCTCCGAGAGCGTGAGATTGGAACCGAAGCCGAGCCGCACGCCGCCCGAGGTGGTCGTTCCCGAGAGCAGCAGCAGGATGTTCGAGCCGAGCGAGCGGATCTGTTCCTCGACGCGCGCCTGCGCCCCCGCGCCCACCGCGATCATCACGATGACCGCGGCCACGCCGATGATGATGCCGAGCATCGTGAGCGCGCTGCGCAGCTTGTTCACCGCAAGCGCCCGCATCGCGACGCGCAGGAGCGCAACGAGATTCATGCCGCCGCCTGCTCGCGCGCGAGAAGCGAAGCCGCGTCCTCGTGCCCGCGATTGGCTTCGTCTTCCACCACCCGGCCGTCGCGGAACCGCAGCACGCGCCGGGCGAATCGCGCCACGTCGGGCTCGTGCGTCACCAGCACGACCGTCATGCCCTGCCGATTGAGTTCCTGCAGCAGTCCCATGATCTCGAGGCTGGTGCGCGAGTCGAGGGCGCCCGTGGGCTCGTCGGCGAGGATCAGCAGCGGCCGCGTGATCAGGGCGCGCGCGATCGCTACGCGCTGCTGCTGGCCCCCGGAGAGCTGCGCCGGGTGATGGTCGGCGCGGCCCGCGAGGCCGACCGTGCCGAGCATCTCCATGGCGCGCGCGCGGCGCTCGCGCGTGGCGACACCGGCGTACACGAGCGGAAGTTCGACGTTCTCGACCGCCGCAGTGCGCGCAAGCAGATTGAAGGTCTGGAAGACGAATCCGATGTTGCGGTTGCGCACTTCGGCAAGCGCATCGCCGGCGAGTTCCGAGACGCGCCGGCCGGCAAGCACGTATTCGCCGGCGGTCGGCCGGTCCAGGCACCCCAGCATGTTCATGAACGTGGTCTTGCCCGAACCCGAGGGGCCCATGATGGCGGTGAATTCGCCGCGCTCGATGTCCACGCTCACGCCGGCGAGCGCGTGGATTTCGCTTCCGCGTCCCTCGGCGCGATCCCGCTCGCTGCCGATCCGGTAGACCTTGACCAGATCGCGGGTGTGGATCAGCGTTTCGGCCATCAGAACAAGCGCGGCGGCCCGGGCGGACCGCCCGCTTTCTTGGCCGGCGCGGAGTCGGCGAGGCCCAGGATCACGCCGGCGCCTTCGGCGAGCGGTCCCGCCACGACTTCGGTGCTGGTGCCGTCGGTGAGCCCGATGCGCAGATCGACTGCTTTCGGCTGAGCATCGGGGCCCGGCACCCAGACGCGCCCGCTCGCGGTCGTGCTGCGCCCGCCCAGTTCACCGAGCAACCGCTCGTAGATCTTCTTCTGGTCCGGTGTCAGCACCTCCATGATGCGCGCGCGGGAGTCGGCGCGGATGCGCTCGACCGCCTTCCGGCGTTCGGCCTCGTCGGCGAGTTCGCGCACGGCCGCCACCTTCTGGCGCGCATCGTCGAAGATCTGCTCCAGTTTCGCCTTCAGCGCATCGTCCGGCTTGATCTCCTCGAGCAGGCGCTGGCGGAACTGCTGCGCGGCGGCCGCGCCGCCCTGCGGCCCCGGTGCCGGGCCCGCGGCGGGTTTCGCCTCGCCGGGGCCCGCGGGGCGGAAGCGCAACGCGGCGTTCGGCACCTTGAGCACGTCGTTGCGGCTGTCCACCACCACGCGCACGTTCGCCGTCATGCCCGGCAGCAGGGACTGGTCCGGGTTGGACGCCGAAATCACGACCGTGTAGCTGATCACGTTCTGGACGTTGACCGGCGATTTGCGGATCTGCCGTATTTCGCCCCCAAAATTGCGCCGCGGAAACGCGTCCACAGTGAAGTTCGCGGCCTGGCCGACCCGCAGCCGCCCCACATCGGCCTCGTCGATCGCCGCCTCGACCTGCATGTCGCGAAGATCGCGCGCGATCGTGAAAAGGACGGGCGCCTGCAAGCTCGCCGCGACGGTCTGGCCCGCATCGACGTTGCGCAGGATCACCGTGCCATCGACCGGTGCCCGGATGATGGTGCGCTCGAGGTCCACCTGCGCCTGCTTGAGCAGCGCTTCGCGCTGCTTGACCGTCGCCTGCGCACTTTCGACCTGCGACTCGTTGACGCGGATCTGCGCTTGCACCGCCTTTTGCTGCTCGCGCGTCGCATCGACGAGCGTGCGCGCCTTGTCGAGTTCGGCGGGCGAAATGAAATTCCTCTCCACCAGCGTCTTCTTGCGCTCCAGGTCGCGCTCGGCCTCGGCGAGATTCACCTTCACGCGCCCGAGTTCGGCCTGCTGCGCGGCGAGCGTCGAGCCGGCCACGGCGACGGCGCTCTTCGCCGCGTCCAGGTCGGCGCGGGTCTGATTGACGCGCAGCTCGAACGTTGCCGGATCGATCCGCGCGATGACCTGGTCCTTCTTCACCTGCGTATTGAAGTCGGCGTGGATCTCCATGATCTGCCCGGAAATCTGCGAGCCGACCTGCACCGTGGTGACGGCATTGAGCGTGCCGCTCGCCACCACGAGAGCCTGCAGCGGACCGCGCTCGACCTTGCCGAGACGGTACCTGACCTCGCTCGCGCCATTGCGCTGGACGAGCCACCAGGAGCCGCCCGCCGCGAGAGCGATGACGGCCAATACCGCGAGGATCCTGCCGGAAGTGAACTTCATGATTCCGATGAACGCGTGCGCCCTGATTCGGCGCACCTCGCGCCGTGGAGAATGCAGAGGATGATATCAGCCGGGACCGCGCACCGCTGCTTCGCGCCGGTCGCGCGCGATCCACTGCTCGATGCGCTTTTCCAGCACGGCTAACGGCAAAGGTCCGTCATCCAGGACCGCGTTGTGAAATCTTCTCAGGTCGAAGCGCCCGCCGAGCGCCGCCTGTGCCCGTTCGCGCAGTGCGCGGATGCGTAGCTGCCCCACCTTGTAGGCGAGCGCCTGCCCGGGCCAGGCGAAATAGCGGTCGACTTCGGCTTCGGCGACCGGCCCATCGAGGCCGGCGACTCCGCCCATGTAGCGGATCGCCTTTTCGCGGCTCCAGCCGAAGGCATGGATTCCGGTATCGACGACGAGGCGCGCGGCACGCCACATTTCCAGCGTCAGGTAGCCGAATCGCGCGTGCGGGTCCCGATACAGTCCCATTTCCTCGCCCAGACTTTCGGCATACAGGCCCCAGCCTTCAACGTACGCCGTGATCAGCCCGTACTTGCGGAACGCGGGCACGCCATCGAGTTCCTGCGCCCGCGCGATCTGCAGGTGATGCCCCGGCACCGCCTCGTGCAGGAATGTCGCGACCATCTCGCCTTTCGGGCGCCTGCGGAGATTGTTGGCGTTGGCCTCGAAGTAGGCGGGCCGTGTCCCTGCGGCGTCGCTCGCGATGTAGCGCTCGGCGTTGTCGCCTTCGGCCGCCGGCATGGCGCGGATCGCGTACCCGCGGCGCGGCGGTTCGGCGAACAGTTTCGGAATCCAGGGATCCACGCGCCCGGCGATGTCGCGATAGGCATCCAGCAGCTCGTCCGCCTTCTCGTAATAGAACTGCGGCGAGCGCCTCAACCAGGCGACGAATTCCGCGCGCGTGCCGCGGAAGCCTGTCGCCGCGATCGCCTGCTGCATCGCTCGCGCGATTCGTTCCACTTCCCGCAGGCCGAGGGCGTGCAGTTCTGCCGGCGTCGCTCGGGTGGTGGTTTCCTCGGCGACCCGTGCCTTGTAGTACGCGGCGTAACCCGGCTGGGCGCGCGCGCCTGGGCGCACCGCGCTTTGTGGCAGATATTCGTCCTCGAGAAACGCGCGCAGGCTGCGAAATGCCGGCTGGACCTTCTCCCCGATCGCGCTGCGGCCCTGCGCCGACAGCCGCTCGCGCTCGGCGACCGGGATCGCGGACGGATAGCGGCCGAATGGCGCGTACAACGAAGTGGCGGTCGGGTCGGGCGGCAGGAGCGTATCGATCTGCGGCGGGACCTCGCGCATGGTTCCGGCCGGCAGCAGCCAGCCGCGCCGGGCGGCGCGTCGCAGGCCCGCGACGAGCTGCTCGACGAGGCGCGGCACGGCCGAGAGGCGCGCAACATAATTCTCGTAATCGCGCACCGTGCGGAAAGGCGAAATCTGCACCAGATCCGGCAAGCCGAGCTGAGGCCCGTCGAGCCGCGTGATTTCGCGCCATAGATCGGCGCCCCTCGCCCCGCTGCGGTCGAACGCCGACTGCGCGTCGAGCTGCAGCGCGAGCGTGGTGGCGAGGACGTCGCGGGAGACCGCGTCCTGGTCCGAGAGCGCAGCGCGATCGAGCGTGCGCAATCGCCGCAGGAATTCCTTCAAGTCCGATTTGCGCCGCGCGATGGCCGCTTGCGAGTAGTCGGTGAACCGGTCGTCGTAGCGAGGGTCGCCGACCAGGGTCGCGTAGGTGGGAAACTGGCGCAGCGTCCACTCCCAGTATTCGTCGAAGACCGCCCGGGCCCGTGCCGTTTGCGCCCGATCCGCCGCGCCCACGTCCGACACGAATGCCGCGGCCAGCCAGATCAGCACCCACCGCCAGCGCAGGGTCATGCCGGATTGTATGATTGCGGCTCCCATGAAAACGCCCTTTCGCGAGCGGTACCTCGACTACGAGGAGTTGACGGCACAGGTGCGCACTTGGGCCGAAGCGCACCCGGAGTTCGTTCGGCTCGAGTCCATCGGCAAGACCGGAGCGGGCCGCGAGCTCTGGCTGCTCACAATTGGGCGCGAGCCGGACGATTTCCGGCCGGCGGTCTGGGTGGACGGCAACATGCACGCATCCGAACTGTGCGGCTCGAGCGTCGCGCTCGCCATCGTGGAGGATGTGATCGGGCTCCACGCGGGACGGGCGGAGAACCTGCACGGACTGCCCGCGCATGTGACCGAGCGGCTGCGCGACGTGCTGTTCTACGTCTTGCCACGCATGTCGCCCGATGGCGCCGAGGCCGTGCTCAAGACCGGCCGCTACGTGCGCAGCGTGCCGCGCGACGAGCGGCCGAACCGCAACCATGCCCGCTGGCTCTCGCAGGACGTCGACGGCGACGGTCTTGCGCTCCTCATGCGCAAGCAGGATCCGGGCGGCGAATTCGTCGAGTCGAGCGAAGTGCCGGGCCTGATGGTGGAGCGCTCGCTCGAAGACCCCGGGCCGTACTACAAAATCTATCCGGAGGGCGCGATCGAGAACTTCGACGGCGTCACCATTCCGTCACCGAAGTTTCTCTCGGACAATCAGCCCGACCTGAACCGCAATTTCCCGTACCAGTGGCACCCCGAGCACGAGCAGATCGGCGCCGGCGCGTTCCCCACGAGCGAGCCCGAGTCGCGCGCGGTCGTCGAATTCACCGCGCGCCGGCCGCACCTCTTCGCCTGGCTCAACCTGCATACGTTCGGCGGCGTGTTCATCCGTCCGCTCGGCGACAAGCCCGACGAGAAGATGGAGCGCGAAGATCTCGCGTTGTTCCGCCAGATCGCCGCGTGGTGCGAATCGTGCACCGGATACCCTACCGTGAGCGGCTACGAGGAGTTCACCTACGAACCCGACAAGCCGATCCGCGGCGATCTCACCGAATACGCCTATCACCAGCGCGGCTGCATCGCCTACGCGGTCGAGCTGTGGGACCTGTTCGAAAAACTCGGATTCGAAAAGAAGAAACGCTTCGTCGAGCGCTATACGCATTTCGAGCGCGCCGACATGGTCAAGCTCGCGCGCTGGGACGAAGCGCACAATGCCGGCCGGGCGCTGCGGCCCTGGATTCGGTTCGACCATCCGCAGCTCGGAGAAGTCGAAGTGGGCGGCCTCGATCCGCGCGTCGGCCTGTGGAACCCGCCTTACGAGGGGATCGACGACGTGTGTCGGGGGCAGTCCGCGGCGTTCCTGCGCGTTGCGGCGCTCGCGCCCAAGGTCGTCGTCGCCGAGACGACGCTCACCGCGGCCGGGGGCGATCTGGTGCGCCTCGATGTGCGCATCGAAAACCGCGGCTACCTTCCCACCTATGTTCTTGCCTCGGCACAGAAGCTCGACTGGAACGAGCCGCTCGTCGCGGAGCTGGACACCGAGGGCTGCGCGCTCGCCAACCCGCGCGAGGCGCGCCAGCCGGTGGGCCACCTCGACGGCTGGGGGCGCGGCAAATACGAAGGCTCCGGCGCCCTGTATTACATGCGAAGCCGCGGCAACACGGGCGCGCGGACGCTCTCATGGACGCTGCGTGGCCGCGGCCACGCCACGGTGCGGATCGGGTCCTGCCGAACCGGCTGGGTGAGGGCGCGCATCCGGATCGAGTGACCCGGCATGAGCGATGCGGATACGCTCAGGAAAAAGATCATAGTCGTCATGACCTGCTGAGCGCGTCCGATCCTGGTTCGGTCGGCGTAGACTACCGGGCGTGCGCCGGGTTGCAGGGCAATCAAGACCATGCCGAAAGCAGGACGATTGCTGAGCCATCTTCACCGCGAAACCTATCCAGCCGGGTCGTTCATCTTCCGACAGGGCGATCCTGGCGACTGCGCCTACCTCATCGAGGAGGGCTGCGTCGAGGTGAGTGTCAACGGCGTGGCGCAGGCGCAATTGAGAAAGGGCGAGCTGTTTGGCGAGGTTGCGTTGCTGGATAAGCAGCCTCGCACCGGCACCGTGCGGGCGACCGAGAACGCCGTGGTAATCCCCATCCCGCGAGTGCTGGTGGGCGAACTATTGCAGAAGACCGACCCGGTCGTGCGCCACCTCCTGCTGATAATCCTGGAGCGCTTCCGGTCCGTGTACGGTCCATCGGGCTTCGAGCCGACCCGCACCACCGCCTTCATGCGCGATTCGACGCGAAGCGTCGCGACGCAGCACCTGGTGCTCGGGCGCGACATGCTCGAAGCGCTGCATGAGGGGCAGTTTGAGCTCTTTTACCAGCCGATCTGCGAGCTATCGGGCGGGCGCCCGGTTGGCTTCGAGGCGCTGGTCCGCTGGCATCATCCCACCGCAGGAACCATCTCGCCGCTGGATTTCCTGGGCCTGGCCGAACAGATGGGACAAATCCACCAGATCGGGCTTTGGACGTTGGAGCGCGCTTGTCTGGATTGGCCGGTTCTGCGCGCACGGATCGACTATCCCAGGCCTTTCGTGAGCGTAAATCTGTCCCCGTCGCAGCTTGCCGGCGAAGGGTTCGTTCGAGCGGTCAAAGAGATCGTTCACGGGCACGGGATGTCGCCGATCGAACTGAAGCTCGAGATGACCGAAACGGTCGTCATCGACAGACCCGAGCGCGCCCTGGAACTCCTCGGGATGCTCACGCAAATGGGCAGCACGCTGGCTCTGGACGATTTCGGCACCGGCTATTCGAGCCTCGACGCACTGCACCGCTATCCCTTCGGCACGATGAAGATCGACCGCTGCTTCATCGGTCAGATGCTCGGGACACCCCGTATCGCCAAGATCGTCCGCTCTTCGATCGAGCTCGCGCACGCACTCAACATGGACGTGGTGGCGGAGGGCGTCGAAACGGAGGCCGAGCGCTCCGCACTGGGTGCACTCGGGTGCGATTATGGTCAGGGCTGGCTGTTCGGCAGACCGGCCTCGTTGAAGGCGATCGAGACGTCGGTGCGGTAGCGTCGGGCTCGTTGGGCCGACGCCGGGACGGCAACCCGATCGAGCTGTCCTGGACATCATGAGCTGCCGGCAAGGACTGCAGAAATTGGTGGGTGGTACTGGGATCGAACCAGTGGCCCCTGCTGTGTGAGAGCAGTGCTCTACCGCTGAGCTAACCACCCGTCTGTGGCGCGGCGACGCTGCGCAATCCGCCGCGCCGCGTATTGTAGCCCAGCGCCGCGCGTCGTCGCGCGGTGCGGCCTGCCGTAGAATGCGCTGCCCCGGCCATGACGATCCGCACGCGCTTCGCGCCGAGCCCGACCGGCTTCCTGCACATCGGCGGTGCGCGCACCGCGCTCTACTCCTGGGCGTACGCGCGGCACGGCGGCGGCCGCTTCGTCCTGCGCATCGAGGACACCGACCTCGAGCGCTCGACCGCGGATTCCGTGAACGCGATTCTCGAAAGCATGCGCTGGCTGGGGCTCGACTGGGACGAGGGGCCGTTCTTCCAGATGCAGCGCCTCGCGCGCTACCGCGAGGTCGCCGACACGCTCGTCGCGGCGGGGCACGCCTACCGCTGCTGGGCGACGAAGGAAGAACTCGACGCGATGCGCGAGGAGCAGCGCGCCCGCGGCGAGAAGCCGCGCTACGACGGACGCTGGCGGCCCGAGCGCGCGAAGGCGAGCGGCCTCGTGCCGCCGAAGGACCTGCCCTCCGTGGTGCGGTTCCGCACGCCGGAAGAGGGGAGTGTCGGCTGGAACGATCTCGTCAAGGGACCGATCGTGTTTCCGAACGCCGAACTCGACGACCTGGTGCTGCTGCGCGCCGACGGCGTGCCCACCTACAACTTCGGTGTCGTGGTGGACGATCTCGACATGGGGATCACGCACGTCGTGCGGGGCGACGATCACGTCAACAACACGCCGCGCCAGATCCACATCTTCGGCGCGCTCGGCGCGAAGCTCCCGCAGTTCGCGCACGTACCGATGATTCTCGGCGCCGACGGCGAGCGGCTCTCCAAGCGCCACGGCGCGGTGAGCGTGACGCAGTACCGCGACGAGGGCTACCTGCCGGAGGCGCTCGTGAATTACCTCGCGCGCCTGGGCTGGTCGCATGGCGACGAGGAATTCTTCAGCACCGCGCAGTTCGTCGAGTGGTTCGATCTCGGGCACGTCAGCCGCTCGCCCGCGCAGTTCAACCCGGAAAAGCTCGCCTGGCTCAATCAGCAGCACCTGAAGCATGCCGACGACGCGCGCCTTGCGGCGCTTGTCGCGCCCGCGTTGCGCGCGCTCGGCGCGGACCCCGGCCGCGGGCCGCCGCTCGAAAAGGCGGTCGCGCTCCTCAAGGACCGCGCTACGACGGTGCGGCACCTCGCGGAGGCGGCAACGATCTTCTATCGCGAGCAGCCGGCACCGGCGGCGCTCGTCGAGGAGCACCTCACCGCGCAGGTGCGGCCCGCCTTGCGCACGCTCAAGGCGCGGCTCGGCGAAACGCCGTGGGAGCGCAAGGCGATCGGTGCGGCGCTCGCGGGCGTGCTGCAGGAGCACGGTCTGAAGATGCCGCAGCTGGCGATGCCGCTGCGCGTGCTGGTCAGCGGAAGCACGCAAACGCCCGCGATCGACGCCGTGCTCGAACTGCTCGGGCGCGAAACCGTGCTTGCGCGCCTTGCCCACCACCTCGACACCGACTGAAAGGGGAAACCATGTACCGAACCCTCGCCGCAGCAATCCTTGCAGCGTTTGCCAGCGCCGCGCCGGCGCAGCAGCAGATGGAGCCGGGCGAATGGGAATTCACCAACACGATGAGTTCTCCCATGATGCCGGGCGCGCAGACGATGACGACGCGCACCTGCGTGAAAAAAGAAAACGCAGGCGATCCGATGAGCTGGTCGGGCAAGCAGGAACGCGACTGCAAGGTCACGCCCAAGGCGAAGAGCGCGGACAGCTATTCGTGGGAGGTCTCCTGCCCGAGTTCCGGCATGCGCGGCGCCGGAGTGGCGCGCTACGGCCGCGGCACGGTCGAAGTCGAGATGAAGATGAGCGGCAGCTCCACCAAGGGAGAAAAATTCGAGATGACGACCAGGATGTCGGGGCGGCGTCTCGGGCCCTGCAAATCCTGACAAATCACGGATTTGCTTGTCGCGTGCAGCGTGCGCGGCTATAATCCGCGCCCTTGCGTGGGGGTATAGCTCAGCTGGGAGAGCGCTTGCATGGCATGCAAGAGGTCACCGGTTCGATCCCGGTTACCTCCACCACCCCGAAGCAGTTTCTCCGGGTCCCCATCGTCTAGAGGCCTAGGACACCGCCCTTTCACGGCGATAACCGGGGTTCGAATCCCCGTGGGGACGCCAATTCCGGCAACGCCCGAGCAACGAATGGATTGCCTTCATCAGCTTGCACGGTGGCCTGCGCTCTGCGCAATCGCGCTCCTTTTCCTGATTGCCGGATGCGCCGAGCGGCCGCGCATCGGCATCACGATCACCAACGCGCCGACCATTCCCGATTGCATCCAGGGTTCCGCGACCAAGCCTTGCGATTAGCCTGTGCGGCGGCGAGCGGGCGGCGTAAGATCGCCTCGCGGATTTCCCGCACATTCCACCGGAGAAGAATCATGGCGTTCTATCTCGTTCAGGCTTCGTACACCTCGCAGGCCACTGCCGCGATGATCAAGAATCCGCAGGATCGCGCCGCCGCGGTGCGGCCGGTCATCGAGCGCATGGGCGGAAAGCTGCACGGCCTGTGGCTCGC
>CAZXAR010000041.1:0-23395 GCA_964638135.1 uncultured Enterobacteriaceae bacterium
AGCGCGCTCGGCGTGATGCCGTGCTCGACCAGCGTCACCACCATGGCGTTGAAGAGCTTCGACTCGCGCGCGCTCGGCGAGCGGCCGGTCAGCTCGAGGAACGCCATGTCGCCGAGGTTGAAGCGCCCCAGGATCTCGCGCGGCAGGTCCTTGCCGAGCACCACGATGCGCTCGGCGGTGGACCAGCCGAGGTCGGAGCGGATCGGCTTTCGGGTGCTCATACGAATCCGGGTCCTTCGATCGGGGATGCCGGCGGATGAACTTTAATAGGCTCGCCCTCGCCCCGACACGAACATCTTACACGCGAGCATGTCGGCCTCCATCTTTGCGACACGGTCTTCCGGTGCAACCGGAAAGGAGACGGCAAACGCTTTCACCTCAGCGATCCTGAGGTCGGCGTTCACGGAACCTGCTCCAGACGTCCGGATTAACCAGATGCCGCGGCGCCTCGCCCGCGAGCATGCGCAGCGTGTCCTCGGCGGCAAGCACACTCATACGGTGGCGCGATTCGCGTGTCATTCCCGCAAGGTGCGGCGTCAGCACTGCGTTGTCCAACGCCATCAGCGGGTGGCCTGGCCCGAGTCGGTAGTGCTCGAACACGTCGAGCATCGCCCCGGCGATGCGGCGCTCGCGCAGGGCATCGATCAACGCAGCTTCGTCGACCACCGCCCCGCGGCCGACGTTGATCAGCCACGCCTCCGGCTTCATTTGCGCGAGCCGCCGCCGGTCGAAGAGGTGGTGCGTTTCCGGCGTGAGCGGGCACGCAAGCACCACGAAATCGGCATGCTTGACCAGGGTGTCGAGCGAAGCTGGCTCGACGTCCGGCGGCAGCCGGTCGAGCCGCCGCTGGTTGCCGAGCACCCGCATCTCGAAGCCGCGCCGCAGGATGCGCGCCAGGCGCCGGCCGATCTCGCCCACGCCGACGATCCCTGCGGCGAGCCCGGAGATTTCCCGCGCCTGGGCACCGAGCGCGCGTGCCTCGTCCCAGGGCTCGCGCCGCAGTGCCGCGGTGACGGCGGAGGTGTTGCGGGCGAGCATCAGCATCGCCATCGCGCAGTACTCGGCGA
Source organism: uncultured Enterobacteriaceae bacterium (assembly GCA_964638135.1). Lineage (GTDB taxonomy): Bacteria > Pseudomonadota > Gammaproteobacteria > Burkholderiales > SG8-39 > 2-02-FULL-66-14. Next base: position 1,068 of record CAZXAR010000041.1, read on the forward strand.
CCGACTGCGCGTTGCCGCCCGGCAGGTTGGCTACCGCGACACCGTGCGCGGTCGCCGAGGCGAGCGGGACCAGGTCGATACCCGTTCCGTGCAGCGTCACCGCCCGCACGCGCGGTGCGTGCTCGAAGATGTCGTCCGGCAGACGGCTGCGGATGATGATCGCATCGGCGTCGCGCGCCAGGCCCCGCACGGTGTCCGGGTCGCCGTCGGGCGCGCGGATCAACGTCGCGCCATGCGAGCGCAGCACCTGTTCGCCGGAAGAATCGATCGGATCGGTGAGCAGGACCCGCGCGCTCATATCACGCCCTGGCTCCGCAGCCGCTCGAGCTCCGTCGCGCCCTTGCCGAGGAGTTCGAGGTAGATCTCGTCGTTGTGCTGCCCGAGGGTCGGCGGAGCGAGGCGGTATTCGACCGGCGTCGCCGAGAGCCGCATCGGGCTCGCGACGACCGGCGCCGCGCCGCCGAGCGGATGCGGGATGTCCACCCGCAGGCCGCGATGCAGCACCTGCGGGTCCTCGAACACCTCCTTCATGTTGTTGATCGGACCGCAGGGCACGTTCGCGGCTTCGAGCGCCTCGATCCAGTCGTGCTTCGCGCGCGTGCGCATGATTTCGGCAATCAGCGGGCTCAGCTCGGCACGGTGCACGATGCGCTGCGGCATGGTCTGGAAGCGCGGTTCCTCGGCAAGTTCCGGACAACCCGCGACCTCGCAGAAGCGCCGGAACTGCGCATCGTTGCCTACGGCGAGGATGATGTGGCCGTCGGCGGTCGCGAAAACCTCGTAGGGAACAACCTGCGGGTGCGCGTTGCCCCAGCGGATCGGCACGCGGCCGGAGCAGAAATAGCTCACGATCTGGTTGGCGTTGAACGCGACGATCGTATCGAGGAGCGCGCAATCGATGTACTGGCCTTTCCCGCTGCGCTCGCGATGGAGCAGGGCGCCGCAGATCGCAAGGCTCGCGTACATTCCCGTGAGCACGTCGGTGATCGCGATGCCGACCTTTTGCGGGCCGGCACCCGGCTGCCCGTCGCGCTCGCCGGTGATCGACATCAGGCCGCCCATGCCCTGGAAGATGAAGTCGTAGCCGGGCCGCGGCGCGTACGGACCGTCCTGTCCGAATCCGGTGATCGAGCAGTACACGAGCGACGGATTCACTGCCTGCAGTTCCTCGTAGCCGAGCCCGTACTTGCGCAACGACCCGGCCTTGTAGTTCTCGATCAGCACCTGGCACCTTGCGGCCAGTTCCCGGACGATGGCCTGTCCCTCGGGCTTGGAGATGTCGAGCGTGATCGATTTCTTGTTGCGGTTCACCGACAGGTAATAGGCGGACTCGCGCGTGTCCTTTCCGGCGCCGTCCTTCAGCCACGGCGGGCCCCAGTCGCGCGTATCGTCCCCGCTGCCGGGGCGCTCCACCTTGATGACCTCGGCGCCAAGGTCGGCGAGATTCTGCGCGGCCCACGGACCGGCGAGGACTCGCGAGAGGTCGAGCACGCGGATATGCGAAAGGGGGCCGGGCATGAGGGCACCTACCTGCGGTTCGCGTACGGGCGCGATCCGGCATTCATTGGCGGCATCGGGCTGTGAAGCAATTTCTCAAATCGGATCCCAGGAAAACACGTCCTGCGACCGGTCCAATCGGTAGAACTGCGCGCGCATCGCAGGAATCGCGACCTCGCCAATCGCCTCCGGCGTCCAGCCCTCGGCGCGGTGCACCGAGCGCAACGGCCGGTTCTGCGACATGAGGAAGATCTCGTTGGCGCGCACCGCAAAGATCTGCCCGCTCACCTCCTGAGAAGCGTCGCTCGCCAGGTAGACCGCGAGCGGTGCAATCTTGGCCGTCTCCATGCGCTTGAGCTTGTCGAGGCGCGCCTGCTGCTCGGGCGTTTCGGCGGGGATAGTGCCGATCATCCGGCTCCAGGCGAACGGCGCAATACAGTTCGACGTCGCCCGGTATTTCGCCATGTCGAGCGCAATGGACTTCGACAGCGCCGCGATCCCGAGTTTCGCCGCGGCATAGTTCGCCTGGCCTAGATTGCCGATCAGGCCCGAGGTGGAGGTCATGTGGATGTAGCGCCCGGAATTCTGGCTCTTGAAGTAGGGCGCCGCGGCGCGCGAGACGAAGAACGTGCCGTTCAGGTGCACGTCGATCACCGCCTTCCATTCTTCCGGCGACATGTTGAAGAAAAAGCGGTCGCGGAGAATGCCGGCGTTGTTGACCACCGCGTCCAGCCTGCCGAACGAATCCAGCGCGCACTGGATGATTCGGTTCGCCGATTCCCAGTCTGCGACGCTGTCGGTGCTCGCGGCGGCGGTGCCGCCGCCCGCCATGATTTCCTGCACCACTTTCTGCGCCGGGCCGGCATCCCTGCCTTCGCCGGAGACCGACGCTCCGATGTCGTTCACCACGACCCGCGCGCCGTTTGCCGCCATGGCAAGGGCGAAGTCGCGCCCGATTCCTCCGCCCGCGCCCGTCACGACGACGACCTTTCCCTGCAGCATCTCGCTACTCCCTGAAGGACGAGTCCCTGCGATCCAGCATCCGCAGCAGTGCGGGCCATTCGAGTTCGGTGATCTTGCGGCGCTGCCCCGGCTTGTAGCGTTCGCCGGTGAGCGCCACCGTCTCGGGCTCCGGCAGATGAAGGTCGGTGTTGCAGGCCATCGCCATCAGCTGGGCCTGGCAAGCACGCTCCAGCCAGTGCATCACGACGAATGCCTCGCACACCGTGCCACCCACCGTGAGCAGGCCGTGATTGCGCAGGATGAGCGCCGGGCGATCGCCCAGGTCGCGTACCAGGCGCTCCTGCTCGTCCAGATCGACTGCCGGCCCCTCGTATTCGTGGTAGCCGACCTCGCCGAAAAACATCGCATTCTGCGTGAGCGGCAGCAGGCCGCAGCGAAGCGCCGACACGGCCATGCCGGCCGGGGAGTGCGTGTGGATGACGCAGGCGACGTCGGACCGGGCGCGATGCACCGCGCTGTGGATGACGAATCCGGCATGATTCACGCCGTAACCGGTGCCCGAATCGAGCACCACATTGCCGTGGAAGTCGATCTTGATCAGGCTCGAGGCGCTGATTTCCTCGTACGCGAAGCCGTAGGGATTGATCAGGAAATGTCCCTCTTCGTCCGGCACGCGCCCGGAAACGTGGTTGTAGATCAGGTCGTTCATGCCGAAGAGCGCGATCAGCCGGTAGCAAGCGGCGACATCGACGCGCATCGCCCATTCGCGCGCGCTCACCCTGCCGCGCAGCGTGGGGATTCGGATCCGCGAAAGGTCGCTCATGCCGTGTACTCCGTCTCGGACACGCAACGCCGCCGCTGCGCTCGCCCGCCGGGCAGGCGCGAGCGGCGGAAGGGCCGCTCGACGCGGCGCACGCGCCCGGCAGCGGGAACCGGCCCGCCCCGAGGAGCGGATTGTCGCAGACGATGATACACGTCCGGCCAGGGCTCGCTGGGCGCATGAAACGCCCCGTTTCGCTGCAGGCGCACGCTATAATTTGCCCTCCCTCCCGTATCCCGGCCGTTCCGATGAAAATCCTCGTCAGCGTCAAGCGCGTGGTCGACTACAACGTCAAGGTGCGGGTGAAGGCCGACGGCACCGGCGTCGAGACCGCCAACGTGAAGATGTCGATGAATCCCTTCGACGAGATTGCGGTCGAGGAGGCGGTGCGCCTGAAGGAGGCGGGCGTCGCGACGGAGATCGTCGTCGTGTCGTGCGGCGTCCCGGCGTGTCAGGAGACGTTGCGCACCGCGCTTGCGATCGGCGCCGACCGCGCGATATTGGTCGAGACTGCGGAAACCGACTTGCAGCCCCTGGCGGTAGCGAAGCTGCTCAAGGCGGTGTGCGCCAGGGAAAGCCCCCGGATCGTGCTGCTCGGCAAGCAGGCGATCGACGACGATTCGAACCAGACCGGACAGATGCTCGCCGCGCTGCTCGGCTGGGCGCAGGCCACGTTCGCCTCCAAGGTCAAGGTGGCCGACGGGAAGGCCGAAGTCACGCGCGAAGTCGACGGAGGCCTCGATACGATCTCCGTGAAGCTTCCCGCCGTCATCACGACCGACTTGCGCCTGAACGAGCCGCGCTACGTGACGCTGCCCAACATCATGAAGGCGAAAAAGAAGACGCTCGAGACCTTGAAGCCCGACGCGCTGGGCGTCGACGTGGCGCCGCGGCTGCAGACGTTGCGGGTGAGCGAGCCGCCCAAGCGCAAGGCGGGAATCAAGGTGCCCGACGCGAAGGCGCTGGTCGAGAAGCTGAGAAATGAAGCGAAAGTGATATGAAAAAGGCCCGCTAGCAGATGACGATCCTTGTTTTCGCCGAACACGACAACCGGGCAATCAAGAAATCCACTCTGAGCACGGTTGCCGCGGCGCAAAAGATCGGCGGCGAGATCCACGTGCTGGTCGCGGGCCACGGCTGCGCCGAGGCCGCCCGGGCGGCGGCGGCGATCGCCGGGGTCTCGAAGGTGCTGCATGCCGACGCGGAAGCGCTCGACGACGAGATCGCGGAAAACGTCGCCGCACTGATCGTGACGCTCGCCCAGGGCTATACGCACATCCTTGCGCCCGCCACTTCGAACGGCAAGAACGTGATGCCGCGCGCCGCCGCGCTGCTCGACGTGCAGCCGGTCTCCGATGTCGTGTCGATCGAAGGACCGGATACGTTCGTGCGCCCGATCTATGCCGGCAATGCGCTTGCCACGGTGAAATCGAGCGACGCGATCAAGGTGCTCACGGTACGCAGCACCGGGTTCGATGCGGTGCAGGCAACCGGCGGCAGTGCCGTGGTGGGGGCCGTCGCGTCTCCCGCCGACAGCGGGCTTTCCCGTTTCGTGCGCCGCGAGGTGGCGAAATCGGAGCGGCCGGAACTCACCTCGGCGCGCGTGGTGATCTCGGGCGGCAGGGGAATGGGCTCGGGTGAGAACTTCAGGCTCCTCGAGCCTCTTGCCGACAAGCTCAACGCGGCGATGGGCGCTTCGCGCGCCGCAGTGGACGCGGGCTATGTGCCGAACGACTGGCAGGTCGGCCAGACCGGAAAGATCGTCGCCCCCGATCTCTACATCGCAGTGGGCATTTCCGGCGCCATCCAGCATCTCGCCGGAATGAAGGACAGCCGGGTGATCGTCGCGATCAACAAGGACGAGGAAGCGCCGATTTTCCAGGTCGCCGATTACGGTGTCGTGGGCGACCTGTTCAAGATCGTCCCGGAGCTGATCGAGGAGTTGGGCAAATGAGCGCCTACGTTGCACCGCTCAAGGACATGAGGTTCGTGCTGAACGAACTCGCCGGACTGGACGAGGTGGCCAAGCTTCCGGGCTGCGAAGAGGCAACCCCGGAAACGGTCGACGCCATACTTGAGGAAGCTTCGAAGTTTGCTGCCCAAGTTCTTGACCCACTTAACTATTCTGGGGATCAGGAAGGCTCCAGGTGGAGCCAGGGCGAAGTCGCCACACCGAAGGGGTTCCGCGAAGCCTATCGGAAATATGTCGAAGCCGGTTGGGCCGCGCTGCCGATCGAGGCGAAATGGGGCGGTCAGGGCCTGCCGAAGCTGGTTGCGACCCCGGTCGACGAGATGTGGTCGAGCGCCAATCTGAGCTTTTCGCTCTGTCCGCTTCTGACGCAGGGTGCGATCCACGCACTGCTTCTGCGGGGTTCCGAGCCGCTGAAGAAGATGTTTCTGCCCAAGATGGCAAGCGGGGAATGGACCGGAACCATGAATCTGACCGAATCGCAGGCCGGTTCGGACCTGGCGCTCCTACGCACGCGCGCCGAGCGGCAGGGTGATCATTACCTCATCTCCGGGCAAAAGATCTTCATCACCTACGGCGAGCACGATTTCACGGACAACATCGTGCACCTCGTGCTTGCGCGCACGCCCGATGCGCCCGAGGGCGTCAGGGGGATTTCGCTCTTCGTGGTGCCGAAACTCCTGCTCAAACCCGACGGAACGCTCGGTGAGCGTAACCGCGCGAGTTGCGCCTCGATCGAGCACAAGCTCGGCATCCACGCCAGCCCCACGGCCGTGATGGTCTTCGACCGGGCGGTCGGCTACCTCCTGGGCGAGGAGAACCGCGGGCTCGAGACCATGTTCATCATGATGAATGCGGCGCGCTTCGGGGTCGGCCTGGAGGGCGTGGCGGTCGCCGAACGCGCATTCCAGCGCGCGCTTGCCTATGCCAGGGAAAGAGTGCAGGGGCGCGACTTGGTCGAAGGCGGCAAGGCGGTGCCGATCATCCGCCATCCGGACGTGCGCCGGATGCTGATGCTCATGAAAGCGCAGACCGAGGCGATGCGTGCGCTGGCGTATGTCGCCGCCGCTGCGCTGGACACTGCGCACCTGCACCCGGACGAGCCGGCTCGACAGCGCAGCCAGGCATTTGTCGATCTGGTCATCCCGGTGGTCAAGGGCTGGTCGACCGAAACCGGAATCGAGATTGCGTCGCTCGGCGTCCAGGTGCATGGCGGCATGGGATTCATCGAAGAGACCGGTGCTGCGCAGCACTACCGGGATGCCCGCATCACTACGATCTACGAGGGCACGACCGGCATACAGGCGAACGACCTGGTCGGTCGCAAGATCGCGCGCGAAGCCGGCGCGACGGTAAAGGCGTTGCTGCAGGAACTGCGCAAATTCGACGCCGAACTTGGCGGCTCGAACCACGACGACGTGCGGGCGATCCGCGGCACCCTGGCGGCGGGCGCGGCAGCGGTTTCCGAATGTGTCGATTACATTCTCGCGCACGCCGCCAAAGATCCGCGCGCTGCGTTTGCCGGCGCGGTTCCGTTCCTGAAGCTCATGGGCATCACCTGCGGGGGCTGGCAGATGGCGCGCGCCGCACTGGTCTCGGAGCGCCGCCTCGCGGCGCGTGAGGGCGACCAGCGATTTTTCACAGCCAAGCTCGCGACGGCGCGCTTCTTTGCCGACCACGTGCTTTCGCAGGCAGGCGGATTGCGCGACGCGGTCGTCCATGGTGCCGGCGCCGTGATGGCGCTCGATGAGGAGCAGTTCCTCGCCGCCTGAGTCCGATCCGCGGTGCGCCCCCGCCCGCCGCAACGACGGCCCCGATCACATGTTGGGGTAATTCGGCCCGCCGCCGCCCTCCGGTGTAACCCAGACGATGTTCTGCGTCGGGTCCTTGATGTCACAGGTCTTGCAGTGCACGCAGTTCTGGGCGTTGATCTGAAGGCGCGGGCCGCCGCTTTCCTGCACGATCTCGTACACGCCCGCCGGGCAGTATCGCTGCTCGGGCGCATCGTACAGCTCGAGATTCACGCGGATCGGCACCGCGGCATCCCGGAGCGTCAGGTGCACCGGCTGGTCCTCGCCGTGGTTGGTGTTGGAGAACGCGACGTTGGTCAGCCGGTCGAACGTGAGCACGCCGTCCGGCTTGGGATACTGGATCGGCTGCACATCCGATTTTTTCTTCAGCGTTTCGTGGTCCGCGTGTGCGTGACGAAGGGTCCAAGGCGCCTTGCCGCCGAACAGAACCTGGTCGATCCCCACCATCAGCGTGCCGAAGTACAGACCCTTTGCCATCCACGGCTTGAAGTTCCGCGCCCGCCACAGCTCGTCGAAGAGCCACGATTGCCGGAAGGATTCCGCATACGCATCGAGCCGGTCGGCCGAGCGTCCGTCCGACAGTGCCGCGTGCGCGGCTTCCGCCGCGAGCATCCCCGTCTTGATCGCGGCGTGGCTTCCCTTGATGCGTGAAGCGTTCAGGAAGCCGGCGTCGTCGCCGATCAGGCAGCCGCCCGGAAATGCGAACTCGGGCAGCGACTGGATTCCGCCCGCGGCGATGGCGCGCGCGCCGTAGGCGATGCGCTTACCGCCCTCGAAAACGCCGCGGATCGCCGGATGCGTCTTGTAGCGCTGGAATTCCTCGTAGGGGTTGAGATACGGATTGGTGTAGGCAAGGCCGACCACGAACCCCACGGCGACCTGGTTGTTTTCCAGGTGGTAGAGGAACGAGCCGCCGTACGTCTGCGCATCGAGCGGCCAGCCCGCCGTGTGCACGACCCGGCCCGGCCGATGATTCCCGGGCTTCACGTCCCACAACTCCTTCAGGCCGATCCCGAACACCTGAGGATCTGCGTTCTTGCGCAGCGCGAATCGTTCCTCGAGCTGCCTCGCGAGATGGCCGCGGCAGCCTTCGGCAAAAAACGTGTACTTGGCATGCAGTTCCATGCCCTGCTGGTAGCCGTCCGCCTTCTCGCCCTGGCGGTTGATGCCCAGGTCGCCGGTGGCGACGCCTCGCACGCTGCCGTCTTCCGCGTAAAGCACTTCGGCTGCGGCGAAGCCGGGAAAGATCTCGATCCCCAGACTCTCGGCCTGCTGCCCGAGCCAGCGGCAGACGCTTCCCAGGCTGATTACGTAGTTGCCGTGGTTCTTGAAGCACCCCGGCAGCATCCAGTTCGGCGTGCGCAGCGAACTGCGTTCGGTCAGGAAAAGGAACTGATCCTCGCTCACCGGCGTATGGAGCGGCGCGCCCTTCTGCTTCCAGTCCGGAATCAGCTCATCGATGGCGCGCGGATCCATCACCGCGCCCGACAGGATATGGGCGCCGATCTCGGAGCCTTTCTCGAGAAGGCACACGGATCGATCCGCCGAGAGCTGCTTCAGGCGGATCGCGGCGGCGAGTCCGGCGGGGCCGCCGCCCACGACTACCACGTCGTACTGCATCGATTCGCGCGCCATGCGGCAAATTATAATCGCCGGGCCATGAGCGCAGACCGCAGGCTCGCCCACATCGAGCGGATTCCGATCCGCTGGGGCGACATGGACGCGATGGGACACGTCAACAACACCGTCTATTTCCGCTACATGGAGCAGGCGCGCATCAGCTGGTTCGACGCGCTGGTGCCCGACCACGAGGCGTGGAAGTACACGGGGATCGTCATCGTCAATGCCTCGTGCCATTACCGCCGCCCGATCACGTATCCGGGCACGGTCGAGGTGAAGCTGCACGTGGGCAGGGTCGGCGGGTCGAGCGTCGAGACGTACTACGAACTGCGCGTGGACGACGACCCCACGCCCTATGCGGACGGCGCCGCGGTGGTGGTGTTCGTCAGCATGGCGACCCAGAAGCCGGCGCGCATTCCCGACGAAATCCGGGCGCGACTGGAACGCGCGGAGATCCAGGCATGAACGGATCCCCCATCTGGAGGCCGAGCGCCGAACGTGCGGCGAGAAGTGCGCTTGCGAAATTCATGCGGCGCGCGGGCAAGGACGACTGGCCGGCGCTGCACCGCTGGTCGGTGGAGAGCAGCGAAGCGTTCTGGAACCTGCTGTGGGAGTTCTGCGAAGTGCAGGGCGTCAGGGGCGGGCGCACGCTGGTGGACGGCGATCGCCTGCCGGGCGCACGCTGGTTTCCCGAGGGCCGCCTCAATTTCGCCGAGAACCTGCTGGGCGCGCGGCGCGAGGGCGATGCAATCGTGTTCTGGGGCGAAGACCGGATCCGGAATCGTCTCTCGTGGCGCGAATTGCGCGCGCTCGTCTCGCGTCTTGCGCAGGCCCTGCGGGCGGCAGGCGTGAACAAAGGCGATCGGGTGGGCGCCTACCTTCCCAATCTGCCCGAGGCGGTCGCCGCGATGCTCGCCACGACGAGCCTCGGTGCGATCTGGTCTTCCTGTTCGCCGGATTTTGGCGTGCAGGGCGTGCTCGATCGCTTCGGCCAGATCGAGCCGAAAGTGCTGTTTTGCGCCGATGGCTACTTCTATGGCGGCAAGGAGTTCGATTCGCTGGACAAGGTGGGAGAAATCCTCGGCCGGCTGCCGAGCGTGCGCACCTGCGTTGTCGTTCCCTACGTCGGAGCCCGTCCCGGCGTGGGAATTGCGCTGGAGGAGTTCCTCGCGCCGTTCCCGGAGGCGCAATTGACCTTCGAGCAAGTCGAATTCAACCACCCGCTCTATATCCTGTTCTCGTCGGGCACCACCGGAGTGCCGAAATGCATCGTGCACGGCACCGGCGGTACGTTGCTGCAGCACCTGAAGGAACACCGCCTGCACACCGACGTGCAGCCTGGCGACCGACTGTTCTATTTCACCACGCTCGGCTGGATGATGTGGAACTGGCTCGTCTCCGGGCTCGCCTCGGGCGCGACGCTCCTGCTCTACGACGGCTCCCCGTTCGCCGGACGCGGGCGGATCCTGTTCGATTTCGCGGATGCCGAAGGCATGACGCATTTCGGCACCTCGGCCAAGTTCATCGACGCGATCGCCAAGATCAACCTCAATCCGCGCCGCAGCCACCGGCTGGAGCGCTTGCGCGCGCTCCTCTCGACCGGCTCGCCGCTCGTTCCCGAGAGCTTCGATTACGTGTACACGAACATCAAGCAGGACCTGTGTCTTTCCTCGATTTCCGGGGGCACCGACATCGTTTCCTGCTTCGTCCTCGGCAATCCGATGCTTCCGGTGTGGCGGGGCGAGATCCAGTGCAAGGGGCTTGGCATGGCGGTCGAGATCTTCGACGCGCTGGGCCGCCCGCTGGAGGGGGAAAAAGGCGAACTGGTCTGCACCCGGCCGTTTCCCTCGATGCCGGTCGGCTTCTGGAACGACGCGGACGGCGAAAAATACCGCAGCGCCTATTTCGACCGCTACCCGAATGTCTGGCGACACGGCGACTGGTGCGAGGAGACGTCGCACGGCGGCGTGATCATTTACGGGCGTTCGGACACCGTGCTCAACCCGGGCGGCGTGCGGATCGGAACGGCCGAGATCTACCGCCAGGTCGAGCAGCTCGACGAGGTGCTCGAATCGATCGTCATCGGGCAGGACTGGGAGCGCGACGTCCGTGTAGTCCTCTTCGTGAAGCTGAAAGAGGGCCTGAAGCTGGAAAACGGGCTCGTGGCGAAGATCCAGCGCAAGATCCGCGACAACACCACCCCCCGGCATGTCCCCGAAAAGATCCTGCAGGTGGAAGACATCCCGCGCACCAAGAGCGGCAAAATCGTCGAGCTCGCGGTGCGCGACGTGGTTCACGGGCGGCCGGTCCGCAATGTCGAGGCGCTCGCCAACCCGGAGGCGCTGGACCATTTCCGCGGCCGGCCCGAGCTTGCTTCGCCCTAGTAGGGGTTCATGCGGCCCATCTGCCCACGGTCACTTGCTGATCCGGCGGCGATCAGGGATTCGATCTGCTCACGCGGCACCGGCGGGCTGAAGATGTTGCCCTGCATCTGGTCGCACCGCAGCAGCCGCAGCAATCGCGCCTGATCCTCGGTCTCGACGCCTTCTGCGATCACCTTTCGGTTCAGGGTACGACCGAGCGAGATGATCGTGGCCACGATGCTGGTGTCGTCCGGGTTGTCGGTCATCCCCTGGATAAAGACACGGTCGATCTTGAGCGTGTCCACCGGCAGCCGCGCGAGACGGGACAGGGACGAGTAACCGGTGCCGAAGTCGTCGAGCGACACGCCGATGCCGAGGTCTCGCGCCGCGCGCAGCTTGCGATTGGCCTCCTCCATATTGTCCATCAGCAGACTTTCCGTGACCTCGAGGTCCAGACCGCACGGCTGTGCTCCGGCGTCGAGCGCGGAGCGCAGCGCGGCGCCGAAATCGGGCTGCCGAAGCTGCACCGCGGACACGTTGACGGCGATCCGCGGTGCCCGCAGCCCGCGACTGCACCAGTCGCGATGCGTGGCGATCGCCTGCTCGATCACCCACTGTCCGAGCTCCAGGATCATTCCGGTTTGCTCCAGCACCGGAATCAGCCTCCCCGGGGGAACGAGGCCTTCGCCTGGGCGATCCCAGCGGATGAGCGCCTCGACGCCGAGGACACGGCGCGTTTCCAGCTCGACCTTGGGCTGGAAATGGAGCACGAATTCGCGATTTCCGATCGCCTTGCGCAGGCCGTGCTCCAGTTCCAGGCGCTCCGCCACGCGGGCGTTGATCTGCGGCGCGTAGAACAGATAGCGCTCGCCAGTCTCCTTGGCACGCTTGAGCGCGGCCTCGGCGTTGCGGAAAAGCGCATCGGCATCCTCCCCGTCCTCGGGAAAAACGGCGATTCCAGCCTTGATTGTCAGACGCAACTCACGCCCCTCGACCCGGAACGGCTCGTCGAACATGCGCGCTGCGCGCTCACGCAGCACCGTCGCGACGTTGGCGGCATCCTGCAACGCGGGAATCATGATGGCGAAGACGTCGCCGCCCAGATGCGCCACCCGATTGACACCGCCCGCGGCGCCGCGAAGGGCTTCGGCGATCTGCTGCAGCAGCCGATCGCCAGCGTGCTGTCCGAAAGAATCATTGACCGCCTTGAAGCGCTCGACGTCGAACAGCATCAGCGCGAGCTTGGAACGACTCCGGCGTTCCCCCGCCAGAGCCTGCGTCAGCCGATCGCGGAACAGGGTGCGATTGGGAAGCCCGGTCAGCGCATCGTAGAGCGCGAGGTAATCGAGCCTTTCCTGCTTGCCGATCAGCTCGAGTGCGAGCCCGATGTTCGCCATGACCTCGCGGAACAGAAGGATTTCGTCGTCGTCGAAAAAGGCGGCCTCGCCCGAATAGAGTGCAAGCAGCCCGACTGCGCGCCCTTCGACCTGGAGCGGAAAGGTTGCCGCCGACCGGGCGCCGCCGGCGCCCAGTGCCGCACGCAGTTCCGGGTCGGATTCCTCGCTTACATCGTTCCAGACGGCGGGCGCACCGAACTGCAGCAGGCGGCCGACCGTTGCCGCTCCCGACGCAGTGCCGTCGGCGGCAACCCAGGCAACGCCTTCGGACGCGGGATCGAGCAGACCGATCCGGGCGGCGCGCAGCCCGCCTACCGAGACCGCGATGCGACAGACTTCGCCGAACAGCGCGTCGCGCTCGCGAATACGGATCAGGGCCGCGTTGACGCTGCCGATCAGGTCCCGGACCCGCGACAGGCGCGCGATCCGCCTGCGCTGCTCGACCTGGTCGGTAACATCGCGTGCCAGGCGATCGACGCGCTCGGCCGCACCGCAGGCGTTCCGGATCACGCGCCCGCGGTCGTTGATCCAGCGCACGCCGCCGTGCGGAAGTACGATGCGGTACTCGAGGTCGAATGCGCCGCCGGCGAGCAGGGCCTGCCACGCGTCGAGCACCGCGGGCTTGTCCTCGCCATGAATCACCTTGATCCACAGGTCGTTGGAGGCCAGGAATTCCTCCGGCGTGCGGCCGTAGATTTCGCCCGCCTTGGGACTGACGTAGAGCGGCCGCTGACTCGGCAGTTCCGCCGACCATACGACGTCCGGAAGCGATTCGACGATAGCGGCGATCTTCGCGCGTTCCTCGCCGAGCGCGCGTTCGGCCGCGCTGCGCGCGGCCCGCTCGCTCGCTTCCTGCACGGCGCGCTCGACCGCCGGCGGCAGGCGCACGAGGTTCGACTTGAGCACGTAATCGCTGGCGCCGTTCTTGAGCGCCCGGATCGCATATTCCTCCCCGAGGGTTCCGGAAACGAACAGGAACGGGGTGCCGGGCGCAAGCTCGCGGGCAAGCGCAAGTGCCGCCATGCCGTCGAAGGCCGGCATCGAGAAATCCGAAAGGACCACGTGGGGCGAAAATCCGGCCAGCTCGCGGCGGAACGCTTCCTCGGACTCCACGAGGCGGAATTCCAGCGCCAGCCCGGCGCGCCTGAGTTCGCGCAGCGCCAGCTGCGCGTCCGTCGCGACGTCCTCGATCAGCAGGATGCGCAGCGGCGCCGGAATCATGGCAGCCGCGGCAGGGCGAAGCTGAAACATGCCCCTTCGCCGCTCTTGCCCTCGGCCCACACGCGTCCGCCGTGGCGCGTGACGATCCGTTGCACGATCGCCAGGCCGACACCCGTACCCTCGAACTGCCCGGCATCGTGCAGGCGCGGGAATACGCCGAACAGCTTGTTGTAGTGGCGCATGTCGAATCCGACGCCGTTGTCGCGCACCCAGTACACAGTCTCGCGGCCGCTGCGGCGCGCACCGATCTTGACCGCCGGGTGATCGCGTTGCGCGCTGTACTTGAGCGCGTTGCCGATGAGATTCACCCACACCTGCCCGAGCAGAGTGCGGTCACCGGTCGCGGGCGGGAGCGGGTACAGCTCAATGCATGCCGAGGGGAAGGTGCCCGAGACCTGGGCGAGCGCTTCGCGCGCCAAGGCCTCCATGTCGAGCGGCACCACTGCGAGCGCCTGCTGGCCAAGGTGCGAGAATCGCAGCAGCTCGTCGATCAGGCGACTCATTTGCGCCGCGCTCTGGCGCACCACGGCGAGCAGCCGGCGGCCTTCGTCGTCGAGGAGCGCGGCGTGGTCCTCTTCGACCATGCGCGCGAACCCGTCGATCGCGCGCAGCGGGACGCGCAGATCGTGCGACACCGGGTAACTGGAACTCTCGAGTTCACGGTTGAGCGCGCGAAGCTGCTCGGTCCGTTCGGCGACACGGCGTTCCAGTTCGGCCCTGGCCCGCCGGTCGGCCTCCGCCCAGTGCCGTTGCATGAAAAGCCGCGTCGCCAGGAAGATCGCAAGGGCGCAGAACGCGAGCAGCATCACGGCGTCGCTGAGCTCGCGTTCGACAGCGCGGTACGCGTTGAGGGCCATGAGGGCAAACAGCGCGGCGACAATGCCGACGACGACTACGAGCGCCCCGGGGCTTGCACGGGCAAGGATCCGTGCGAATCCCGCGTTCGCTAGGCGGCTTGAACGGCTCGACTGGGATTGCTCTTTCGCTCGCCAGGGGGCGGGGGGAGATCGATTCGATGCCGGCTTGCGATCGGCAAGCGACTCGCCCCGGATGTCATCGAGACGTCGGCTCATGCGTGCATCGGTCGCGGCGAGAACCCATCGTTCCGCGTCGGTCTGGCATCGTTTCGAACCGGGTCATTGCCACAATATCCCGCGACATATCAATCTGAACGCGATCCAAGTTAAACCGGTTTCTTTATGCCGCATGAGCCGCCGGACAGATTCGTGTCGCACATGTGCGTTTACGCACATGTTTTGAACTAATCGGCCGGTATCCGGCGGCGGTTCGCTCGGAGATGCGCGCCCTGAGCACGTATGCGCATCGTTTTCCCGCAGAAATCTCCGCAATCGCGCCGTTTCTTCTGCCGTGAGGGAAATCTTTCATTCTTTCCCACTCGATGGTGATTCATAAAGCCGGTATGCATTTGCGTTAATGACGTTCGCTCCCCCGCACCGGCGGAGGGCGTCAATCCTTATCCACCCACTTTATCGAGGAGAAGTACATGGCCAGCAAACGGAAAAATCAACCC
The DNA here is from genome assembly GCA_964638135.1 of uncultured Enterobacteriaceae bacterium. Classification (GTDB taxonomy): domain Bacteria; phylum Pseudomonadota; class Gammaproteobacteria; order Burkholderiales; family SG8-39; genus 2-02-FULL-66-14. The sequence continues at coordinate 16,260 of CAZXAR010000041.1, forward strand.
ATCGTCCGCAAGCCGTCGCAGAAAATTGCAGATTCACGCCGTGTTCGCTATGGCAACGGGTGTGCGCCGGCGATCGTGGTCCGATCTGCCGATGCGATGACTTCCGATTCAGGCGCAGTTCGTTTTGGCAACGGATGCGCGCCCGCGAGTCTGAGAAAGTAAGGCGACGATGACATCTCGGTGAGACGAGCGCGCTGCGGGTCGGCGCGCTCGCTTCGCCGCCTGCCCTCCAGGAGCGCACTTCCATGAATGCGATCGGCCAGCCGGTCCCCGCAGTAACCTTTTACACGGCGATTCCAGGGTGCCGGGCGCCCATGCGCGCCGACCCATCGGTGCTCGGCACTTTGCCTGCGCGTGGCTTTCAATACTGCGAGGCGCTCCGAGCCGCTTCTTCGTTTGGCTGGTATGTGTTTCCGCCGATCGACTTCACGCTGCAATGGGATGGTTCGCAGGTCATCTGGACCTATCACGGCGCCAGCGCGTGGTACCCGCTCGGCAGCGCGCAGTTTCCCGGCTACCAGACAGTATTCGACCGCGTCGCGCCCAGCCGCCTGCGAGGGTTTTCTCCGCCATTTCTGACTGCGGTGACGGAGCCGGGGATTATCCAGGTCTGGACGGGATTGATGATCGGTTCGGCCGAGGACTGGAGCGTGCTGGTGAGGCCTCCGGCCAACCTGCCGCGTAGCCTCGCCTTCGACCAGTACGAGGGAATCATCGAGACAGACCGCTGGTTCGGCCCCCTGTTCACCAATATCCGGCTCGTCAAGACCGACGTTCCGATTCGATTCAGCACCGAGATCCCGCTGGTACAGGTTCAGCCTCTGCACCGGAGCGCCTACGCCGACGAGGTTTCAAACGACTTCGGACTCGTTGCGAATCCGGCCGGAATCTCGGAGGAGGCGTGGTCGCGCTACGAGCAGACAATCGTCAAGCCGAACCTGGACGCGCGGCGGCCGATCGCGGCGTACGCGACTTTCGTGCGGCGCCGGCGCAGGAACGGCTGCCCGATGAGTACGGGCGGACAGTCCGGGTGACCCGGTTTGCGGCACTCAGGACGCGCGCCGGGCTGTTGAGCGGCTACGGCGCCGCGGCACTTGCGGTGCTCATCTGGGCTTCGTATCCCGTGGCAACCCGAGCAGGCGTCACCGGTTCGTTTGAGCCCCAAGACCTGATGTTCCTCCGCTTTGGTGTCGGTGCTTTGCTTTTTCTGCCGTATGTGGCGCTGCAATTTCACGCCATTCGGCGTGACGCCTGGCTGCAGGGTGTTCCGCTCAGCGTGTTTCAGGGCGCGGGGATGGCAGCGCTCGTGATCTGCGGCCTGCAGTTCGCGCCGGCCAACCATGCCGCCGCTCTTGGCCCTGGCATCGCGCCCGCCTGGATCGCCCTGTTCGGGTTCCTGGTGTTCTCCAGGCGGCCCTCCACCCGAATGGTCGTCGGGGCTGCACTGTGCATGATCGGTGTCATAACGCTCGGCTCATGGAGCGTCTCGGCACCGAGTTCGACCATTCTCGCCGGAGACGCCATGTTCGTCGCAGCGTCCGCGCTCGGATCGCTCTACGTGCTGCAGCTGCGCAACTGGGGAATTGGCGCCATCCAGGGCGCCGCCATTGTGACCCTCTATTCGGCTTTGCTGGTCGTTCCATGGCACCTCTGGTCAACGTCCGGCGCGCTTTGGCAGGTCGCGCCGTTCGAACTGCTCTGGCAAGTCCTGTGGCAGGGCGTACTGATCGGCTGCATCGCGCTCGTCGCGCTGAATCATGCCATCGCGCGGCTCGGCGCCGAGCGTTCGGGTGCGCTGGTCGCGTTGGTGCCCGCACTGAGCGCGGCTCTGGGGCACTTTTTCCTGGGCGAGATTCCATCCACTGCAGAGATCATCGCCATTCTTGCGATCTCGGCCGGTGTCTCGATCGGCGCATCCTGTGGCTACGGAGGCAGTCCTGCAGCAAGCAGCGCGCCGGCAAAACGGGCGGCTTGCGCGCTGTCCCGTCCGGGATAGCGTTCCCGGAACGCGCCGACAGTCAGATCGGGCTCGAGCTGGCGCAGCCTGTGCACCGTCTCCCGCGCCTCGTTGAGCCGCCCGGAGAACACCAGCGCCGCCGTGAGCGTGCGAAGGGTCGGCGTGTGCAAGCGATTTTCGCGCAACGACTGCGTCGCCAGTTCGATCGCGCGCTGGTAACAATCGCCGATGAGATTGGCCGTGCTGGCAAGCGAATTGAAGTAGAAGATCATCGGGTCGAGCGGTGAAAGCGACAGCGCCCGGTCGGCGGACTGGATCGCCTCGGCGCCGCGTCCGCGCCACGCATGCACCATTGCGTTCCAGAGCCAAGCAAGCGGTTCGTTCGGATTGGCCGCCAGCGCCTGTGCCAGTCGCCGTTCGGCGGCGTCCAGATCGTGCCGCGACCAGGCCGAGACGAGTCCGTCCACCGCAAGGGCGAGTGCGTCCCTCGGATCACAGGCAAGCGCGTTCTCGGCACACACGGCCGCCGCATTGCTGTCCCGGAGCGGGCTCTCGCTGGCACCGATCGCGATCCGTATGAGATGCCAATTCGCGAGACATGCATGCGGCGTGGGGGAAACGGGGTCTCGCTCGATTGCCGTCTCGAACGCCCGGCGCGCAGTCAGGAAATCGTCGCTCGACAGCTTGTACATCAACCCGATTCCGCGGAGGGTAATCGCGTAGGCGTCGAGCTGCTCGAGGTTCGCAATTCGTGCGCGTCGCAATTCGAACGAACGCAGGAACGGCGCCACGCTCGCAACAACCTTCCGCGCCAGATCCGCCTGCAAGGCAAACGCGTCCACGAGGTCGCACTGGAACCGCTCGCTCCACAAGATCCGGCCGTCACGCGCGTCCGCGAGTTCCGCCACGAGCAGCGCACGCGTCTGCGCCGTCTGGATGCTGCCCGAAAGTACATATCGCACACCAAGCATTTCACCGATGGTTTGCAGACTGAGCGGCGCCCGGCGAAACGCCATCGACGAGAGGCGCGAGACAACAAACAAATCGGCAACCCGTGAAAGCGCACCGATCGTTTCCTCGGCCAGACCATCGCTGACAAACTCGAAGCGGGGATCGTCCGACCGCAACTGGAACGGAATCACCGCGACCGACGGACGGCCGTGCGCCATCACTGCCGCACTGGGGGCCAGCTTCACGCCTTCCGCCTGCGGCCATACGCGGAACGCCCGCACGGCGCGCTCGCGATTGCGAAGCCGCTGCTCGCCGAGGTCCTCGATCGAGCCGTCGAGCCCGCCGGTCAGCTGATCGCGAACCTGCACCGACACGACAGTCTCTCCGGAATTCGCAAGCTCGGCGAGCCCGGCGGCGACGTTCACGCCGTCGCCGACCACGTTGAACTCCTCGACGATGACGTCCGCGACATGGATGCCGACGCGCATGCCGAGCGGCGGCGACCTGACCTCTGCGTTGAATCTTGCGAGCGCGCGGTGCAACTCGAAGCCGCACCTGAGCGCATGAACGCCGTCCGTAAATTCGGCGACGAATCCATGCTCCAAGGCTCTCGAGAAACTGCGACCAGCGTAGGTGGGAATCGTCTCCGTAGTAGCGTGCGCAAGAAACGCCCGCCATCGCTTCACCGTCCGTTCCTCATCGCGCTCCATCATCCCTACCGCGCCGAGCGCGAGCGCGACGAGTACGGCGCGGCGCTGGCGTGGGGAAGGGACGCTGACGAACGCGCGCGTCTCGTCCGCCGCCACCTCCTCGGCGGCCGGCTGCCCGCTGCGCGAATCCGCAATGAGCCGTTCCAGTGCGGCGACATCGCGCAGCACGAGAGTACGGCCTTCGCGCGTGAGAAGTCCTTCCCGGTCCAGCCGGGAGAACTCCCGCGTCACTTGCTCGCGCGATGTCCCGACGTGGCTGGCGATCTCGTGATGGGTGGGCGGACGCTCGATGCGTGCCACGTTGGCCTGCACGCCGGCAAGCCGCGCAAGACGCAGCAACTCGGCCCAGATGCGCCACGGCACGCGCTGGGCGCCCAGGTCGAGGACCCGATCGGCCAGTTCGCGCACCGATCCCGACAGACGGCGCAGCACGCGCTCACGCACCGACGCGTGGTTGGCAAGGAGCGCCCGGAACGCCTCCGGTGGCATCGATGCGAGCAGCGACTCGTGCACCGCCACGACGTCGGCGAAGCGGGCTCGGCCGTCAATCGCGGAATGCTCGCCGAACAATTCTCCCGCCGGAACATCCCGCAGGATGATCCGGCGCCCGCGCGCCGCTTCCGCGGTCACGCGTACCATGCCCGCGATGACGAAGTAAACGTCGCGATCCGTCCCGTCGCGCCGGATCACGTATTGGTTGCGTTTGCAGCGCGTCCATTTGCACTGGTCGGCGATCGCCCTGAGCGTGGGTGGGTCGAGCCCTTTGAAGACATCGACTTTCTGCAGGCCGAGCAGTGCCGACGCGCGAATCGCGGGCCGATGCGGCGCACTGCGGAGCCGGCGAGGAATCGCCATACGTTTCCCTGACGCGGTCGGCGGCTGGAGCGGCGCGACGAACGCGCCGCGATAGCGGTCTACTTTACGCCAATTCGCCGGACCGGGGCCGCGATGAAGAATTGGTGGCGCGCTGCGCAGGGCCCGATGCCCGGACGGAACGCCTCTAACGCCCCTCGGGCAGTCAGCGATGCATGATCTTCTTGGTGACCGAGGCGATCAGCATGCCGATGAAGGTGATGCCAACGAATCCCTCGGCAACCGCCAGCAGCCGTGGAAGCGGCTCTACCGGCCGCAGATCGCCATAGCCGATGGTGAAGAACGTGATACCGCTGAAATACTGGTGCTCCCACCAGCCTTCGCCCGGGATGCCGTCCAGCCAGAACTGAATCGTTCCGAACGCGACGATCGCCGCAACCATCGAGGCCAGCAGCCGCCAGGGTTTTTCCCCGTATCCCCAGAGCCAGTTGAGAATCGCCGCGTCGAGCCACATCGCGAACGCCTTGAAGCGCTTGGCGGTGCTGTCGCGTTCCCCGGAGAACGCCTGCTGGAACATCACCCGGCGTTCGTAGGACTTTTCCAGGAACGTGAGCTCGCTCGCGTCGTCGTAATGGCCCATCGACATCGCGTTCAGCTTCAAGTTGCGGCATACGCGCGCCAGAACCTGCGGGCTCGTGTCGTCGCGGAAGGCGATATTCGCAATGCCGATCTCGCAGCCGCGGAACGCGGCGAAGTCCAGTCGACTCGCTTCGAGGCGCGCGCTGGAGAATTCGCAGGCATCGAACTTGGAGTTGACGATATCGCATTCCTGGAACACGGCGCGACGGAAGTAGCACTCCGAGAACATCGCCTGGCTCAGGTTGCAGTTGACGAGCCTGGCGCCCTTGAAGCCGACATCGCGGATCGTGGACCAGCGCAGGTTGACGTTGCGGATGAGCATTCCGTCGAGCTGGGTCTGCTCGATCCTGATGCCCCGCAGGTCGAGATAAATTTCGCCGTCGAGCTCCATTGTCGGAATATCGACGCCGGTCGGGTTGCGCTGCAGAAAGCGAATCGCCGCTTCGGTGAGTTCGGGCGTCCAGCGCGCGCGGAGCTGGGCAACACTATCGTTCATTGCGCCTCATCCTTTTTCGCTATTGCCCTTTGGTGGCAAAAGTCTAAACTAGATTTCACGTTTCTCGCGAGGAGGGGGTGCGTGACGATTGTGGCGATCACCCGGGAAATGGGCACCCTGGGAAAGGACGTGGCAACCGGCCTGGGCGAGGCACTCGGGCTGCCGGTCATCTACCACGAGATCATCGACAATCTCGCCGACCGCATGCGGGTACGCCGCAGTCATGTGGTCCGCCTGCTGGATGGCAAGGCGGGGCTGCTGGAGCGGCTCACCGCCGACCAGACCAGCCTGTTTCTCCATTCCGCCGATGAAGTGATCGACTACGCGCGGCAGGGCAAGGGGGCGATCATCCGCGGCTGGGGCGCGACGCACCTGCTGCGCGACGTGCCGCACGCCATCTGCATCCGGGTGTGCGCGCCGCTCGAGGTGCGCAAGCACCGCATGATGGAGCGCTACGACACCGACGACGACGCCACGATCGAAGCCGAAATCCAGAGCAACGACGAGGCGCACGGGGCGATCATGCGGCGCCATTTCGGCATCCAGTGGACCGATCCGGAGCACTACGACGTGGTGTTCAACACCAAGCGGGTCAGCGTCGAGGAGTGCGTCGACGAGTTGCTCAACCTGGTTCGCCTGCCGAAATTCGCCGAGACCGGCGCCGCGCGGCAGCGGCTGGACGATCTCGCGCTGGCCGCCAAGGTTCGCGCCGCCCTGCGCATTTCGCCCGAGACCCGGGACAAGAAGGTGCGCGTCTCCTGCGAATCGGGGCGCGCCATCCTCTCGAGCACGCACCTCAAGACAAACGAGCGCCTTGCGGTGGTCGAGGTGGTGGTCGGCGTGCCGGGCGTGCGGGATATCGGCTGGCGCACGCGCGACCGCGGCGAAGAGCGGGCTCGCGTGCATTGAGATTTGAGGCCGCCGCGGGATCCGTGTAAACTCCGCCATCCACGCCTCATCCGGGCGTTCATGACGAAGTATGTTTTTGTAACCGGCGGCGTCGTCTCCAGTCTGGGGAAGGGTATCGCCGCCGCGTCCCTCGCCGCGATCCTCGAATCGCGCGGCATCCGGGTCACCAACATCAAGCTGGATCCGTACATCAACGTCGATCCGGGCACGATGTCGCCGTTCCAGCACGGCGAGGTCTTCGTCACCGAGGACGGCGCGGAAACCGACCTCGATCTGGGGCATTACGAGCGCTTCCAGAGCTCGAAGATGCACCGCTGGAACAACTTCACGACCGGGCAGATCTACGAGTCGGTCATCAAGAAGGAGCGCCGGGGCGATTACCTCGGCGGAACGGTGCAGGTCATTCCGCACATCACCGACGAGATCAAGCTGTTCATCAAGCGCGGTGCGGGAGACGCCGAAATCGCCATCGTCGAAATCGGCGGCACGGTCGGCGACATCGAGTCGCTGCCGTTTCTCGAGGCGATCCGGCAGATGGGGCTGGAGCTGGGGCGCAGCAACGTGTGCTACATCCACCTCACGCTGGTGCCGTACATCGCCTCCGCGGGCGAGATCAAGACCAAGCCGACGCAGCACTCGGTGAAGGAGCTGCGCGAGATCG
>CAZXAR010000042.1:0-23349 GCA_964638135.1 uncultured Enterobacteriaceae bacterium
AGCTCCCGAGGATGAAATAGCCCATGCTCATGAGGATCAGGGCCGCCGCGGCGGCGGCGTAATGCGCGCCTTCCATTGCGCGCAGCAGCGGCACGTCCGGCTGGAAAAAATCGGCGATCGAAAAAATGAACACGTTGAAGGCGCAGCTTCCGTACACGTTGCCCATGGCGATGCCGTAGGACCTGCGAAACGCCGCCGCGACCGACACTGAGCCTTCGGGCAGTGTCGTGACGATGGACACCAGCAGCACGCCGATGAAACTCGCACCGATGCCGGTGAGATCCGCGATGCTGTGCGCGCTCGCGGCGAGGTAGCGCGCGGCCACGATGACCGCGAGCGACGCCAGGCCGAAGCCGATCCAGGCCTTGCGCGCACCGCCCCTCGGCGCCGGGATGTCTTCGAGGTGCATTTCGGTGCGCCCGGCCTGGTAGACCCGCCGCATTCCCCAGATGTAAAGAGCCGCGATCAGAAGCGTACCGAGGCTGGTAGGTCCAAGCTTGAAGTCGCCGCTCGCCCCCGCAACCGCAGCGACGGCGACCAGGGCGATGCCGGTCTTCACCAGGATATCGGTTTCGCGTCCCTGGCTGCCGAAAAGATTGCGGATCCCGAACACCAGGGCGACCAGGGCGATCACGAACACATTGATCATGTTGGCCCCGAACACGTTGCCCAGCGCGAGGCCCGGGCTCTTCTCGAGCCACACCGCGGAAATGTTGAACGTGAGCTCGGGCAGGGAGGTCGAGACCGCGACCAGGATGGTTCCCACCCAGAGCTTGCCCCAGCCGGTCTTCTCGGCAAGCTCGTCGCCGTAGCGCGCCAGGTTGACGCCCGCGATCACCACGATCGCGGAGCAGATGAGGAATACGGTGACGGCGGAGGCGAGCGAATCCACGAGGCGCGCGATTCTAACCCGCTGCGCGAGCGCTTGCGGCAAAATGGTTCATTCGCGCGCAGGAGGTCCGTTCGCTATGGAATACCTGCTCAGTCCCGAAGCCTGGATCGCCTTTCTGACGCTGACCGCACTCGAACTGGTGCTCGGCATCGACAACATCATCTTCATTTCGATCCTGGTGGACCGCCTGCCGCCCGAGCGGCGCGAATTCGCCCGGCGCCTCGGGCTCGGCCTTGCGATGTTCATGCGCATCGCGCTGCTGCTGCTGCTCGCCTGGATCGTCGGCCTGACCGCCCCGCTCTTCAGGGTACTGGGCGAGGAGATCTCGGGCCGCGACCTGATCCTGATCGGCGGCGGGCTGTTCCTGCTGTGGAAGGCGACCGGCGAGATCCACCAGCTGCTCGAGGGCGAAGAGGGCGGCGAGGGGGCGCGCGTGGCGTCGACCTTCGCCGGCATCATCGCCCAGGTGATCGTCATCGACCTGGTGTTCTCCCTCGACTCGATCATCACCGCGGTCGGCATGGTGCGGGACATCCCGGTCATGGTCGCCGCCGTGATCGCCTCGGTCGCGCTCATGATGATGTTCGCCGGCCCGATCGGCCGCTTCGTGTCGCGCCACCCGACGATCAAGATGCTCGCGCTGAGCTTCCTCATCGTGGTGGGGATCGCGCTGATCGGCGACGGGCTCGACTTCCACGTGCCGAAGGGCTACATCTACTTCGCCATGGCCTTCTCGGTCGGCGTGGAGATGCTCAACCTGCGCCTGCGCCGCAAGGGCGAGCCGGTGCATCTGCACGAGCCGTACGCCATCGCGGCTGGCGAGCGCGAAGGGCGCGGCGAAGGGCGCTAGAAAAGCCCGACCACCCGGCCGTCGACGAGGTCGATCCTGGTTGCCGCGGGCACCTTGGGCAGTCCGGGCATGGTCATGATGTCGCCGCAGATCATGACCACGAATTCCGCCCCGGCGGCAAGCCGCACCTCGCGCACGTTGAGGACGTGGCGATCGGGCGCGCCGCGCAGCTGGGCGTCGCTGGAAAAGGAATACTGGGTCTTCGCCACGCACACCGGGTAGTGGCCGTAGCCGTCCTCCTGCAGCCTCTTGATCTGGTTGCGGACCTTGGCGTCGGCCGTGACCTCGGAGGCGCGGTACACGCGCTTGGCGATGTGGTTGATCTTCTCCCACAGCGAGTCCTTTTCCTCGTAGACGAAGCGCACCTGATTCTTCGTCTCGCACAGCCCGACCACCGTGCGCGCGAGCTCCGCGGCGCCCTTGCCGCCGTCGCTCCAGTGCGTGGCGAGCGCGAGCGGCACGCCGAGCCTGGCCATGCGCGCGGCTACGAACTCGAACTCGCGCGGCGTGTCGTAGGTGAAGCGGTTCATCGAGACGACGGTCGGGATGCCGTAGAGCTTCTGCACGTTCTCGACGTGGCGCTCGAGATTGACGATGCCGCGCTCGAGCGCCGCCATGTTCTCCTTGTTGACCTCCTTGATGTCGGCGCCGCCGTGGTACTTGAGCGCGCGCATGGTGCCGACGATCACCGCCGCGTCGGGCGTGAGCCCCGCCTTGCGGCACTTGATGTCGAGGAACTTCTCCGCGCCCAGATCGGCCCCGAAACCGGCTTCCGTCACCACGTACTCGGCGAGCTTGAGCGCGGTGCGGGTGGCGATCACCGAATTGCAGCCGTGCGCGATGTTGGCGAACGGCCCGCCGTGAATGAAGGCGGGGTTGTTTTCCAGCGTCTGCACCAGGTTCGGCGCGAGCGCGTCCTTGAGCAGCACCGACATGGCGCCGTGCGCGTTGAGGTCGCGCGCGCGCACCGGCCGGCCCTCGCGGGTATAGCCGACCACGATGTTTCCCAGGCGCTCTTTCAGGTCCTCGAGCGAGGTCGCCAGGCAGAAGATCGCCATCACTTCGGACGCGACCACGATGTCGAAGCCGTCCTCGCGCGGGTAGCCGTTGGCGGTGCCGCCGAGCGCCACCACGACGTCGCGCAGGGCGCGGTCGTTCATGTCCAGCACGCGGCGCCACTGGATGCGGCGCAGATCGATGCCGAGCTCGTTGCCGTGATGGATGTGGTTGTCGAGCATCGCCGCAAGGAGATTGTTGGCCAGGCCGATCGCGGAAAAATCGCCCGTGAAATGCAGGTTGATGTCCTCCATCGGCACGACCTGCGCATAGCCGCCGCCGGCGGCGCCGCCCTTGATTCCGAACACCGGCCCGAGCGAGGGTTCGCGCAGGCAGATCACCGCCTTCTTGCCGAGGTGGTTGAGCGCGTCGCCGAGACCCACCGTGGTCGTCGTCTTGCCTTCGCCCGCCGGCGTGGGCGTCATCGCCGTCACCAGGACGAGCTTGCCGTCCTTGCGCGCCTTGAGCGATTCCACGTATTCGAGCGACACCTTGGCCTTGTAGTGGCCGTACGGCTCGAGGTGTTCTTCGGCGATGCCGAGCTTCCCGAGCGCCACCTTGGCGATGCGCTCGAGCTTGGCGGCCTGCGCGATTTCGATGTCAGACGGCATGCGTTCTCCCTCGCCGGATGCGAGGCCCGGATTGTGAAAGAGCGGCGCTGCGCCGGGCCTTGACCGCGGTCAAGCGCGCGGCGAACCGTACATCTGCGCGAGCGACCGTCCCTTGCCGTAGCCGGGGTCGGCCGGCTGCGCGCCGCCTCGGGTCACCCGCACTGCGCAATACTTGAATTCCGGGATCTTGCCGAACGGATCGAGCACCGGATTGGTGAGCAGGTTCGCCGCCGCCTCGTAGAAACAGAACGGGATGAAGATCGCGCCGCGCGGCGTGCCCTCGTCGGCGCGCGCGTAAAGCGAGATCCTGCCGCGCCGCGAGGCCACCGTGATCACATCGCCGGGGCGCGTTTTCAGCGCATCGAGATCGAGCGGATGGAGCGAGGCGACGGGCTCGGGCTCGAGCGCGTCGAGCGCGCCGGAGCGGCGCGTCATGGCGCCGGTGTGCCAGTGCTCGAGCTGGCGTCCGGTGATCAGCACCATCGGGTATCTCGCGTCCGGGCGCTCGGCCGCCGGAATGAGGTCCGCCGGAACGAACCTGCCGCGCCCGGTCGCGGTCGGGAAGTGCGTCTGGAACACCACCGGCTCGCCCGGGTCGCCCTCGTTCTCGCACGGATAGGTGACCGAAGAGTCGCGCGCGAGCCGCTGCCAGGTGATTCCCGAAATCGAGTGCATGCACGCGCGCATCTCCTCCCACACGTCCTCGGGCCCGGCGTAGTTCCAGGCAAGCCCCAGCCGGCGCGCGATTTGCTGGATGATCCACAGGTCCTCGCGCGCATGCCCGGGCGGCTCGATCGCCTTGCGCCCGAGCTGCACCATGCGGTCGGTGTTGGTCACCGTGCCCTCTTTTTCCGGCCACGCGGTCGCCGGCAGCACCACATCCGCGAGGTACGCAGTCTCGGTGAGAAAAATGTCCTGCACCACGAGGTGCTCCAGCTTCGCCATCGCCTCGCGCGCGTGCTGGACATCGGGGTCCGACATCGCCGGATTCTCGCCCATGATGTACATGCCCCGGATCGCGCCCTCGTACGCCGCGTTCATGATCTCGACGACCGTGAGGCCGGGCTTGCGGTCGAGCGTCACGCCCCAGTGCCTCTCGAAGCGCGCGTTGGCCTCGGGATTGTCCACGCGCTGGTAGTCCGGATACATCATCGGAATCAGGCCCGAGTCCGATGCGCCCTGCACGTTGTTCTGCCCGCGCAGCGGGTGCAGGCCGGTTCCGGGACGGCCGATCTGCCCCGTCATCAACGTGAGCGCGATGAGGCAGCGCGCGTTGTCCGTGCCGTGCACGTGCTGCGAGATCCCCATTCCCCACAGGATCATCGAAGCCTTGGAGCGGGCGTAGAGCCGCGCCACCTCGCGGATCGTCTGCGCCGGGATGCCGCACAGGGGCGCCATCGCTTCGGGCGGGAAATTCCTCGCGTTTTCGCGCAGCGCCTCGTAGCCGCTGGTGCGGTCCTTGACGAAGGCCTCGTTGACCAGGTCCTCTTCGATGATCGTGTGGATCATCGCGTTCAGCAGCGCCACATCGGTGTCGGGCTTGAACTGCAGGAAATGGGTCGCGTGGCGCGCGAGGTCGGTGCGGCGCGGATCGGCGACGATCAGCTTCACGCCCCGCTTGGCCGCATTCTTCATCCAGGTCGCGGCCACCGGGTGGTTGGAAGTCGGGTTTGCGCCGATCAGAAAGACGACCTCGGCGTTCAGGACGTCATTGACCTGATTGGACACCGCGCCCGAGCCGATTCCTTCCAGCAGCGCCGCGACCGAGGAGGCGTGGCAGAGGCGCGTGCAGTGATCGACGTTATTGGTGCCGAACCCCGCGCGCACCAGCTTCTGGAAGAGGTACGCTTCCTCGTTCGTCCCTTTCGCCGAACCGAACCCGGCAAGCGCAGTGCGGTCTGCGTCGCGGATCCGGCGCAGGCCGGAAGCGGCGAGATCCAGGGCCTCCTCCCAGGTCGCCTCGCGAAACACCTTCGACCAGTCGCCCGGATCCACCACAAAATCGGCGGACTTCCTGACCCCCGCCTTGCGAATGAGCGGTTTGGTCAGCCGGTGCGGATGGTGCGCGTAATCGAATCCGTAGCGGCCTTTCACGCACAGGCGGCCGTGGTTCGACGGACCGTCCTTGCCGGTGACGAACTCGATCCGGTTTTGCTTGACGTGGTACGTGAGCAGGCATCCGACGCCGCAGAACGGACAGACCGAATCCACTGTCTTGTCGATTTTCTGCAGCCCGGCCTCGCGCGCCGGCATGAGCGCTCCGGTCGGGCAGGCCTGCACGCATTCGCCGCAGGCGACGCAGGTGCTCTCCCCCATCGGGTCGTCGAAGTCGAACACGATCTTCGAGTGCTCGCCGCGAAAGGCGTAGCCGATCACGTCGTTCACCTGTTCCTCGCGGCACGCGCGCAGGCAGCGCGTGCACTGGATGCACGCGTCCAGGTGGACCGCGATCGCCGGATGCGAGAGATCCGCCTTCGGCTGCCTGCGCGGCGCGAAGCGCGGCCGGCCGAGCCCGAGCCTGCGCGCCCAGAGGTCGACCTCGTTGTTGAGCGTGTACGCGCGCTCGGGCATGTCCGCGAGCAGCAGTTCGAGCACCATCTTCTGCGAAACGAGCGCGCGCGGGCTGTCGGTGGTGACCTCCATCCCTTGCGCCGGATAGCGGCAGCAGGACGGCGCGAGCAGCCGTTCGCCCTTGATCTCGACCACGCAGGCGCGGCAGTTGCCGTCGGGCCTGAGCGCGCGCGAATAGCACAGGTGCGGGATTGCGATATCGTGCCGCTGCGCGCATTCCAGGATCGATTCGTCCGGACGACCGACCACCGTCCGGCCGTTCAGCTTGAATTCGATCGGCATGGTGGCGAGCTGCCGGTTCGTCACTCGGTCCATCACTGCACCTCATGCGCGAAGTATTTCATGACACTGAGCGCCGGGTTCGGCGCCGCCTGCCCGAGGCCGCAGATCGATGCGTCCATCATGGCCTGTGAGAGTTCCTCTAGCAGCGGTTGGTTCCATCGCTTTTCGTGCATCAGCGCGAGCGCCTTCGCGGTGCCCACCCGGCAGGGCGTGCACTGCCCGCAGGATTCGTCGCGGAAGAACTTCATCAGATTGCGCGCGGCGGCGGCGGCCCGATCGCGCCGCGAGAGGATGACGATCGCCGCCGAACCGATGAAGCAGCCGAGCGGCTGCAGCGTATCGAAGTCGAGTGGCACGTCGCCCTGCGAGGCGGGAAGGATTCCGCCCGAGGCGCCGCCGGGCAGATAGCCGTAGAACTCGTGCCCCTCCAGCATTCCGCCGCAGTATTCGGCGATCAGCTCGTTCGCCGTGATTCCCGCCGGCGCAAGGTGTACGCCGGGCTTTCGCACCCGACCCGAGACGGAAAACGCCCGCAGGCCCTTGCGCCCGTGCCTGCCCTGCGAGGCGAACCACGCCGGGCCTTTCTCGACGATCTCGCGCACCCAGTACACGGTCTCCATGTTGTGTTCGAGCGTCGGATAGCCGAACAGCCCGACCTGCGCGACGTACGGCGGGCGCAGGCGCGGCATGCCGCGCTTGCCCTCGATCGACTCGATCATCGCCGATTCCTCGCCGCAGATATAGGCGCCGGCGCCGCGCCTGAGATGGATCGGCGGCAGCGCGCAAGGGGGCGAGCTCGCGAGCACCGCCAGTTCGCGCTCGAGCATCGCCCGGCATCCCGCGTATTCGTCCCGCAGATAGATGTAGATCGCGCCGACACCGGCGCACCACGCGGCAACGAGCATTCCCTCGAGGAAGCGGTGCGGATCGCGCTCGAGAAAATGGCGATCCTTGAACGTGCCCGGCTCGCCCTCGTCGATGTTGACCGCCATCAGGCGCGGCTCCGGCTCCGCCGCGACGATGCGCCACTTGCGCCCCGCCGGAAACCCCGCGCCGCCGAGGCCTCGCAGGCCCGAGTCTTCCATCTGCTGGGTGATCTCCTCGCGCGTCCGTTTTCCGGCAAGACAGTCCGCCAGCAGCCGGTACCCGCCCGACCTGCGGTACTGTGCGTAGCCGATGCCGCGGGGCAGCGGGCACTTCGTGTCGCCCGATTCGACTGCGGCCTTGACTGCCTGCACTGTCGCGCGCGCGACCGGGTTCTGATGCACCACTGCAACCGGTGCCGCGTCGCAGCGGCCCACGCAGGGCGCGGCGATCACGCGCACGTCCCCGCCCAGGACGGAGGGCAGCTTTTCGAGCAGCTCGCGCGCCCCCGCGAGTTCGCAGGCAATGGAGTCGCAAACGCGCACGGTCAGCTTGGGCGGCGGCGCCTCGCCTTCCTTCACGACATCGAAGTGGTGGTAGAACGTCGCCACCTCGTACACCTCGGTGAGCGAGAGCCGCAGCTCCTGCGCGAGCGCCGCCAGATGCGCCGCCGAGAGCGACCCGAACCGGTCCTGGATCCGGTGCAGATGCTCGATCAGAGTGTCGCGGCGCAAGGGTGCATCGCCCAGCAGGTTGCGGATCTCCTCCAGCGCCCCGCGATCTGCCGCACGCCCCTTGGGAGTCGGGCGAACCTTCATGCATCCTCCATGGTGGGCGCCCATTATCGGCCACCGGCCGCGCGAAACCGCTTGACTGCGGTCAACCAGCGGAACGCCGCCGCGCGCCGTTGCAGAGCGAGTGTACACTCGCCGGGCTCCGAGTCATGAACGAAGCTTCGAAAACGATCGACGCGGCAAAGGTGCTCGGCGTGGTTGCGGCGGTCGCGCGCGAAGCGCGCCCGCATCTGGATGCCTATGTCGCGCTCGACAGCTCGCTCGAAAAAGATCTCGGCCTCGACAGCCTGGCGCGGGTGGAGCTGGTGCTGCGTCTTGAGCGCGAGTTTTCCACCAGCCTGCCGGAACAGGCGCTGGCGAGCGCCGAATCTCCGCGCGACCTGCTGCGCTTCCTGCTTGCCGCGGCAGGACACGCGCCGCAGGCGGCGGATCACAGCGTCGCGAGTCTCGTGCAGGCCGAGGGCGTGCGGCCGCCCGGTCACGCGCAGACACTGGTCGAGGCGCTCGAATATCACGTCGAGCGCCAGCCCGAGCGCCTCACGGTTCACCTCTACGAGGAAGGCAAGGAATATCCCCTGAGCTACCGCGCGCTCTGGGACGGCGCGCTCGGCTTTGCGGCGCGGCTCGCCGATGCGGGCCTGCAGCCCGGGCAGACGGTCGCGATCATGCTGCCGACGTGCCGCGAATACCTGTACTGCTTCTACGGAGTGCTGCTCGCGGGCGGAATCCCGGTGCCGCTTTATCCGCCGGTGCGGCTGGCGACGATCGAGGACCACATGACGCGCCATGTCGGAATCCTCAAGAGCGCCGGCGCGGCAATCATGGTGACGATTCCCGAAGCGAAGGCGCTCGCCTACCTGCTGCGCGCGCAGGTCGAATCGCTGCGCGCGGTGCTGGTTCCTGCCGACCTCGAGGGCGGCGGCGCCGGATTTGCGCCGGTGCGCAGCCGGAGCGGCCATATCGGGTTTCTGCAGTACACCTCGGGAAGCACCGGAAAGCCGAAGGGCGTGGTGCTCACGCACGCGAATCTGCTTGCCAACGTGCGCTCGATGGGCAAAGCCGCGCGCACCAGCTCGGGCGACGTGTTCGTAAGCTGGCTGCCGCTATACCACGACATGGGACTGATCGGCGGCTGCTTCGCCACGATGTACCTCGGCTTTCCGGTGGTGCTGATGTCGCCGCTCGCGTTCCTGTCGCGGCCCAGCCAGTGGCTGTGGGCGATCCACCGCCACCGCGGCACGATTTCGGGCGGGCCGAATTTTTCCTACGAACTGTGCCTGCGCCGCATCCCCGAAGAGGAACTGGAGGGAATCGATCTGTCGACCTGGCGCTTCGCGTTCAACGGTGCCGAGCCGGTGAGCCCCGAGACGATCGCGGCCTTCGAGGAGCGTTTCGCCAAGCACGGCCTGCGCAGGAACGTGATTTCCCCGGTGTACGGTCTGGCCGAATGCTCCGTCGGCCTCGCCTTCACCCCGCCCGGCGAGCCCTGGCGCATGGACCGGCTGGATCGCGAAGTGTTCTCGCGCTCGGGCGAGGCAGCGCTGGCCCCGGTGGAGGATCCTTCTCCGCTCAAGGTGGTGGGTTGCGGGACGGTGATTCCGGAACACGATTTGCGGGTGGTGGACGCGGCTGGCATCGAGCTTCCCGACCGGCACGAAGGTCACCTGCAGTTCCGCGGCCCGTCGGCCACCTCGGGCTACTACCGCGATCCGGACGCGACGCGGCAGCTCTTCGACGGCGCCTGGGTCAACACCGGGGATCGCGCCTATCTTTCCGACGGCATGCTGTACCTCACGGGCCGCGAGAAGGACATCATCATCCGCGGCGGCCGCAACATCAGCCCGTACGAGCTCGAGGAAGGGGTCGGCGACATTCCCGGGATACGGCGCGGCTGCGTGGCGGTGTTCGGCAGCCCCGATCCCGCGAGCGGCACCGAACGCGTGATCGTGCTCGCCGAGACGCGCGAGACGGACCACACGCGCCATGGCGAGCTCAAGCAGAAAGTGAACGAACTCGCGGTGAGCCTGATCGGCGCGCCGGCCGACGACATCGTGCTCGCCCCGCCGCACACGGTGCCGAAAACTTCAAGCGGCAAGATCCGCCGCGTCGCGGCGCGCGAGTACTACGAGCGCGGCCCCGCGGCGGTGAAGCCGCAGGCGGTCTGGTGGCAGTTCATCCGCCTCGCCGCAGCGGGCGTCGTGCCGCAGATGCGGCGTGGCTGGCGCGTCGTCGCGGGTGCGCTCTTTGCCGCGCGCGGCTGGCTTGTGTTCGGCATCCTGTTCCCGCTCGCGTTCGTCACCGCGGCCTTTGCAGGCGTGCGCACGACCTGGGCGGTCGGGCAGCGCATGTCGGCGCTGTTCCTGCGCCTGGCCGGGATCCCGGTTGTGGTGCGAGGCAGGGAAAACCTTCCGGCGAGCGGAGCGTACGTGCTCGCCGCCAACCACACGAGCTTCCTCGACGCGGTCGTGCTCCTGTCGCTGCTCGAGTGGCGCGGCCACGCCTTCATCGCCAAGCGCGAGTTTCTCGGCAATTTCCTGATGCGCACCCTTCTGCGGGGGCACGGCACGCTGTTCGTCGAGCGATTCGACGTCCAGAAAAGCGCCGAGCAGGCCTCCGACCTGGTCGCCGCGGCAAAGAGCGGCACCTCGCTCATCTTCTTCGCCGAGGGCGCTCTGGTGCGCCAGACCGGGCTCGCGCCCTTTCGCACCGGCGCGTTCCAGGTGGCGGCGCAGGCGGGCATCCCGGTGGTGCCGGTTGCGCTGCGCGGCCTTCGCTCGGTCCTGCGCGACGGCACGTGGTACCCGCGCCGCGCGCCGGTCGCGGTGACGTTCGGCGCCCCCGTGGCCCCGGAGGGCGAGGACTGGAACGCGGCGGTTCGCCTGCGCGACCGGGTGCGCGCGGAGATCCTCCGGCACTGCGGAGAGCCGGACCTCCTGCCGGCCGGCGCAGCTACTGCGGAACCGACCTAGGAGTTTTTCGCGTTACCGTCAGGCAACGAGTCCCAATGTAAGGAGTCCCCCTGCGGCAAGCACGATCCAGGTGATCGTGGTGCCGACCACGCGCCCGGTGAAGGCGCTCGAGTAGATCCCCCAGGCGTGCAGGATGCGCGCAACGAGGAGCGAGATGCCGAGGAGGTATACGGCCCATGGCTTCGCGCCCAGCCACTCGACGAGCCCCATCAGGGCAAGCGCCATCGGCACGTATTCGACGAAGTTCCCCTGCACGCGGATCGCGCGGCCCATCTCCGGATCGCCTCCGTCGAACAGGTTGATCTTCTTCTTCCCCCGCAGGACGGTGACCCGGATGCTGACTCCGACCAGCATCAGAGCGAGAAGACCGGCGAATATTGCCGTGATCGGAAGGGGAAATGTACTCATGGCCTACCTCCTCGAAAAGACGATTATCGCTTCAAGACCGACTTCAGGACTTTCCCCATCTCCGCCGGATTGCGGGTGACGCTGATTCCGCACTCTTCCATGACGGCGAGCTTTTCCTGCGCCGTGCCCTTGCCCCCGGAGATGATCGCGCCGGCGTGTCCCATGCGCTTTCCGGGCGGCGCCGTGACCCCGGCGATGAACCCGACCACCGGTTTTTGCATGTTCTGCTTCACCCAGCGCGCCGCCGTTTCCTCGTCCGAGCCGCCGATCTCGCCGATCATCACCACCGCATCGGTGTCCGGATCGTCGTTGAAAAGGCGCAGCAGGTCGACGTGCTTGAGTCCGTTCACCGGGTCGCCGCCGATTCCCACCGCGGTCGATTGCCCGATTCCAAGCTCGGTGAGCTGCGCCACCGCCTCGTAGGTGAGCGTGCCGGAGCGCGATACGACGCCGACGCCCCCTTTCTTGTGAATGTGGCCCGGCATGATGCCGATCTTCAGCTCTTCGGGCGTGATCGCCCCGGGGCAGTTGGGCCCGAGCAGCAGCGTCCTGCGGTTCTGCTTTTTCATCCGCTCGCGCACCGCGATCATGTCGCGCACCGGTATGCCTTCGGTGATGCAGATCACGAGGTCGAGGTCGGCTTCCACCGCCTCGAGAATCGCGCCGGCGGCGCCGCCGGGCGGAACGTAGATGACCGATACGTTGGCGCCCGTCGCTTTCTTCGCCTCCGCCACCGAAGCGAAAATCGGGATTCCTTCGAAGTTTTCCCCGGCCTTCCGGGGATTCACGCCCGCGACGTAGCAGGCGCGGCCACTGGCGTACTCGCGGCTCGCGCGCGTGTGGAACTGGCCGGTATTGCCGGTGATTCCCTGTGTCACGACCCGGGTGTCGCGGTTGATGAGGATGCTCATTGGCGCGCCGCCCTGTCCTTCACCGCGGCGACGATCTTGCGGGCCGCCTCCGCCATGTTGTCCGCGGAGATGATCGGCAGGCCGGAATCGGCGAGGATTTTCTTGCCGAGGTCCTCGTTGGTGCCTTTCATGCGCACCACGAGCGGCACCGCGAGGTGCACTTCGCGCGCCGCGCCCACCACGCCGGCGGCGATGGTGTCGCACTTCATGATGCCGCCGAAGATGTTGACCAGGATCGCCTTCACCTTGGGGTTCGAAAGCATGATCTTGAACGCCGCGGTCACTTTTTCCGCGCTCGCGCCGCCGCCGACATCGAGAAAGTTGGCCGGCTCGCCGCCAAAGAGCTTGATCGCGTCCATCGTCGCCATCGCGAGGCCCGCCCCGTTCACCATGCAGCCGATGTTGCCCTCGAGCGAGATGTAGGAAAGCTCGTGCCTGGAGGCCTCGATCTCGAGCGGGTCCTCCTCGTCGAGGTCGCGCATCGCCACGATTTCGGGATGCCGGAAGAGCGCGTTGTCGTCGAAATTGAGCTTCGAATCGAGGGCCACCACGCGATCGTCGCCGGTGAGAATGAGCGGGTTGATTTCGGCGAGCGAGGCGTCGGTCTCGTCGAAGCAACGGTAGAGCGCCTTGAGCAGTTCGCCCGCCTGCGCGAGCGCCGCTTGCGGGATGCCGATCCTGCGCGCGATGTCCTGCGCTTCCCCATCGGTGAGCCCCTGCGCCGGATCGACGAACACCTTGTGGATCTTCTCCGGATGGTTCGCCGCGACTTCCTCGATGTCCATGCCGCCCTCGGAAGAGGCCATCAGGCAGACGCGCTGCGTCTGCCGGTCGACCACCATGCCGACGTAGAGCTCCTTGCGGATGTCGGCGCCCTCCTCGACGAGCAGCCGGCGCACCTTTTGCCCCGCCGGCCCGGTCTGATGCGTCACGAGCTGCATTCCGAGAATCTGCTTTGCGCGCTCGCGCACTTCGTCGAGCGAGCTTGCGACCTTGACGCCGCCGCCCTTGCCGCGGCCGCCAGCGTGGATCTGCGCCTTTACCACCCAGACGCTGCCGCCGAGCTTTGTCGCCGCCGCCACTGCCTCGTCGACCGTGAAGCAGGGGATGCCGCGCGGTGTCGCGACGCCGAATTTGCGAAACAGCTCCTTACCCTGGTATTCGTGGATCTTCATGCCTTCCCCTTGCCCGCATCCGTCCGGTACCACTGCCGGAGAGATGCGCCTCGATGATCGGTCGTGGGGAGCGGCATAGGGGCGCGCATTTTATCATCCGCTCCCTGCTAGAATTTTTGTCATGCCCTTCATTCTCGCGCTCGACCAGGGAACCACCAGTTCACGCGCCATCGTGTTCGACGCCGAGGGCGCGCCGCGCGCCATCGCGCAGCGCGAGTTCCGCCAGCTCTATCCGCAGCCCGGCTGGATCGAGCACGATCCGTACGAGATCTGGATCACGCAGCGCGACGTCGCGCGCGAGGCGGTCGAGCAGGCCGGCATCGCGGCGACCGAGATCCGCGCCATCGGCATCACCAACCAGCGCGAGACGACGCTGCTGTGGGACCGCCAGACGGGCGAACCGCTCTACAACGCGATCGTGTGGCAGGACCGGCGCACCGCGGCGATGTGTTCGGAACTGCGCGCCTCGGGCGCCGAGCCGACGGTGCGCGCCAAGACCGGCCTCATGTTCGACCCGTATTTTTCCGGCACCAAGCTTGCCTGGATGCTCGATCACCTGCCCGGCGCGCGTGCGCGCGCCGAGCGCGGCGAACTCGCGTTCGGCACCGTCGACACCTGGCTCGCGTGGAATTTCTCGCAGAGCCGCACGCACGTCACCGACCCGTCGAATGCGTCGCGAACGCTGCTCTTCAACATCCACACCGGCGACTGGGACGGCGAGCTGCTTTCGATCCTGCGCATCCCGCGCGCGATCCTGCCGGATGTCTATCCCTCGGCACATGTATTCGGCATGGCGGCGCCCGAGATCCTCGGCGAGGCGGCGGCGATCGCCGGAATCGCGGGCGACCAGCAGGCGGCGCTCTTCGGCCAGGGCTGCCACCGCTCCGGCATGGCGAAGAACACCTACGGCACCGGCTGCTTCATGCTGCTGCACACCGGCGAGCGCGCGGTCGCCTCGGCGAACGGCCTGGTCACCACGGCCGCGGCGCAGCTCGGCCGCGCGCGCGATGCGCGCGATGCCGACAAGGAATACGCACTCGAAGGCAGCGTGTTCGCCGCCGGCGCGGTGGTGCAATGGCTGCGCGACGAAATGCGGTTCTTCAGCTCCTCGGCCGAGATCAGCGCGCTTGCGGCAAGCGTCCCGGACAATGGCGGGGTGTACCTGGTGCCGGCGTTTGCCGGTCTCGGCGCACCGCATTGGGACCCTTTCGCACGCGGCACCATCGTCGGGCTCACGCGCGGCTCAGGGCGTGCGCATCTCGCGCGCGCTGCGCTCGAATCGATCGCCTACCAGAGCGCCGATGTGCTCGACGCGATGCAAAAAGATTCCGGCGAGAAACTCTCCGAGCTGCGGGTCGATGGAGGTGCCGCGGCGAACGACCTGCTGATGCAGTTTCAGGCCGACGTGCTCGGCGTGCCCGTGGTGCGGCCGCGCGTGCTCGAGACCACGGCGCTTGGCGCCGCCTATCTCGCGGGGCTCGCGACGAGCCTGTGGTCCTCGCGTGAGGAGATCGCGGCGCATTGGGAGATGGAGCGCCGCTTCGAGCCGCAGATGAACCGCGACGCGGCCGAGGAACTGCTTGCGCGCTGGCGCGCGGCGGTTCACCGCAGCCTGCACTGGGCGGACTACGCCTAGGCGCTCGCGCCCCAGACGCGCGCGGCGAACTCCGGGTAATTTGCCGCAATCTCGCGCGCGACCGGTCCGCGCAGCAGCGCGAGTTCCTCGGGGGCAGGCTCCGCCGTGACCCCGATGCGCGCCGGCGCGTCGTATTCGAAGCCCGTATGCTCGCGGACCTCGTCCGCGGTGTGCCGCGGATGCACGCTCTCGAGGCGGAAACGGCGCATCTCCGGCTGCCACGCGAAAATCGCCTTGCCCGTGACGAGCGCCTGCGGCCCGCCGCGCCGCCATACGCCCGGCGGGCTCCAGCCCGGCGCGGAGATGAAATCCACCCGCGGCACCAGCACCCGCCTGGAGTGTTCCTCCCGATACAGGATCGTGCGCCTGGCGGCGAAATACAGGAACGCGGAGCCGAACGAGCCCGGAAAACGCGCCTCGGAGTTCGGATAGCCGCCTGTGCCCACGAGGTTGATGTTCGCCTCGCCGTCGATCTGCGCGCCGCCGAGGAAAAAGACGTCGATCCGGCCCTGCCCGGCAAGGTCGAACAGCTCCCTCGAGCCTTCGGTGAACGGATTGCCGCGCCGCTTGTGCAGGAGCGATAGGCGCGGCCGGCCCCCGTTTTGCGCCCGCAGCAGCGTGCACGCGGCCGCCGGAACGGGCGACGCCGCCCCTACTGCGACATGCTGCGCATCGCCGATCAGCCGCGCGATCGTGCAGGCGAGAAATTCCTCCGTAGTCCAGCTCACTCAAGCCCCCCCTCACCCTGCCCTCTCCGCGCAAGGGGCGAGGGAAAAACAAAGTCCTCCAGGTAGCGGGCGAAACCCTGACGCGTCTGCGCCGCCTGCGCATAGCGCGCGAGGTGCGCGTCGTCGATCGGATACAGATCCAGTACGCCAAGCGGCCAGGCGCCGTGCTCGGCCCGCGCGACCGCCGTTACATAGACCGAGGCGAGCACACCGGGCGCAAGCAGCTCGTCTTCGAGCATGTCGCCCTCGCGCAGTTCCTCGAACGTGACGTAGCAGCGCCGCGCCGCGTGCGCAATGGTCGCGAGTTCGCGCCGGCGGCCGATCCAGACGTTGCCCGCCCGGTCGGCAAAGCGCGCGTGAAAGAGCGCCACATCGGGCTCGATCGCCGCCGCGAGCAGGATCGGGTCGGGCGAATCGGACATCGGGTTCTGGATCACCTTCCAGTCGGCCCGGTGCCGCACCAGGTCCGAGCCGATCACGCCGCGCAGCGGCATGAACGGCACGCCCTTTTCGGCTGCCTGCAGGCCGCTGTGCACCATCGGGCAGGTGGCGTCCTTGATCCGCAGCTCGCCGCGCTCGATCGCATCGGTGAAGCGGGGGGCGGCGCCCGCCTCGCCGAGCGACACGGCGCTCGTCTCGACCTCGGCCACGCACCCGGCGCCGATGAGCAGATCGGCGCAAAAGCCGAGCACCGGCACGCCGAGCAGCTTCAGGTTGCGGGCGCGGCGCCGGATGAGCCCGCGCACGGCCTCCATCGCCACGAGCGAATAATCCGGCGGCAGCGCCACGCACGCGCCGTCCGGAATATCGCCCGCGAGCGCGTCGGCGCCGGCGAGAAAACGCGTTTCGTTAGGTCGTGCCGCCAACCGTAAGGCCATCGATCTTCAGCGTCGGCTGCCCGACACCGACCGGCACGCTCTGGCCCTCCTTGCCGCAGGTGCCGATGCCGGGATCGAGCTGCAGATCGTTGCCGATCATCGATACGCGGGTGAGCGCATCGGGGCCGTTGCCGATCAACGTGGCGCCCTTCACCGGATGCGTAATCCGGCCGCCCTCGATGCGGTAGGCCTCGGCGGCGGAGAAGACGAATTTGCCGTTGGTGATGTCCACCTGGCCACCGCCGAAATTGACCGCGTAGAGTCCCTTTTCGACCGAGGCGATGATCTCCTGCGGATCGTGCGGGCCGGCGAGCATGTAGGTGTTGGTCATGCGCGGCAGCGTCAGGTGCGCGAACGACTCGCGCCGGCCGTTGCCCGTGAGCGGCATGCCCATCAGGCGCGCGTTGAGGCTGTCCTGCAGGTAGCCGCGCAGGATGCCGTCCTCGATCAGCACGGTGCGCCGGGTCGGGTTGCCTTCGTCGTCCACCGAGAGCGAGCCGCGCCGGGCCGGGAGCGTGCCGTCATCGACCACCGTCACGCCGCGCGCCGCGACCCGCTCGCCGATCCTTCCGCAAAACGCCGAGCTTCCCTTGCGGTTGAAGTCGCCCTCCAGGCCGTGCCCGATCGCTTCGTGCAGCAGGATCCCCGGCCATCCCGGACCGAGGACGACGGTCATCGTTCCGGCGGGCGCGGGTTGCGCTTCGAGGTTCGTCAGCGCCTGCGACACCGCTCTCTCGGCATACGCCTGGAGCACCGCATCGCTGAAGTGGGAATAATCGGTTCGCCCGCCGCCGCCTGCCATTCCGGACTCGCGCCGGCCGTTCTGCTCGGCAATCACCTGCAGCGAAAGGCGAACGAGCGGCCGCACGTCGGCGGCGATCGCGCCATCGGAGCGCGCGATCAGCACCACCTCGTATTCGCCGCCGAGGTTTGCCATGACCTGCACGATGCGCGGATCGCGGCCGCGACACATGCGCTCGAGCCGTTCCAGCAACTGCACCTTCGCCTCGTCCGGCAGCGAGGCAAGCGGGTCGATCGGCTCGTAGCGCCGTACCGGCAGGCGCGCCGAACGCGCCGGAACGCGGCGCCCTTTTTCGGGCTTCGATCCGCGTACCGCAATGCGGCCGGACTGGCCCGCACGCGCGATGGCGCGCGTGGCGCGCGCCGCGTCCTCGAGCGCGTTGAAACTGATCTCGTCGGAATACGCGAATGCGGTCTTTTCACCGGCAATCGCCCGCACCCCCACGCCCTGATCGATCGCGAAGGTGCCCGACTTGACGATACCTTCCTCCAGACTCCAGCCTTCGGCGCGGGTGTACTGGAAATACAGGTCGGCGGCGTCGAGGCGCCGCTGGCGCAGCGCACGGAACACCGAGTCGAGCTTTCCCGGCTCCAGTTCGTACGGCGCGAGCAGGCAGGAGTCGGCGGTGGCGCGCAGGAAATCGGTATCCATCAGGCGATCTTCCGGTTGTCGAGTGCGGGAAGCGATTGTCTCACTTCAGCAAGGCGCGCCGCATCGATCTCCGCAAGCACGATTCCCTCGCCTTCCGGGCGCTCTGCGAGCACCGCGCCCCACGGATCGACGATCATGCTGTGGCCGTGCGTGCGGCGTCCGTTGGCGTGCACGCCGCCCTGCGCCGGCGCGATGACGTAGCACAGGTTCTCGATCGCGCGTGCCCGCAGCAGCGTTTCCCAGTGCGCGGCGCCCGTGCTCGCGGTGAACGCCGAAGGCGCAAACCAGGCCGCGATCCGATCGAAGCTCCGGTAGAGTTCGGGAAAGCGCAGGTCGTAGCACACCGAGAGACCAAGCCGCCCGAAGGGACTTTCGATTGCGACCGGTCCCTCGCCCGGCTCGATGGTGCGCGATTCGTCGTAGCTTTCGTTTCCGCTGCGGAATACGAACAGGTGCACCTTGTCGTAGCGCGCAACGCGCCTTCCGGCGTCGTCGTAGACGAGGCAGGCGCTTCGCACCCGCGCCGGATCGCCGCACTCGAGCGGCAGCGTCCCGCCCACCAGCCAGACGCGGCTGCGGCTCGCCGCCCCGGCGAGGAAGTCCTGGATCGGCCCGCTCCCGTCCCGCTCGCGCGCCTTCACCTTGTCGGTTTCGTGCCCCCCGAGCATGCAGAAGTACTCCGGCAAGGCAACGAGCCGTGCGCCCTCGGCGGCGGCCTGCGCGACGAGGCGGCCGGCCGCGGCGAGATTGAGCGCCACCTCGGGCGCGGAGACCATCTGGATCGCTGCGACGCGCGCCATCGCAGCTCAGGGAGACATGGGCGGGCCGCCGGCGGGGAGCGGGGGCTCGACCTTTTCAACTTTGGGATCGTCCCAGCTGCCGCTCACGTCGTACTCGTAAGAAAGGATCTGGCCGATCGGGTCCTTCAGCACGTTCTGTGCGATCGCGACGCCCACCGCGACCGCCGGATTGACGATGGTCGCGAGCGTGGTCACGCCCCGCCGCACGCTCGGCACCACCTTGACGCGCAGCTTCTGGGTTTCCTTCTCCAGGTCGAAGTCGCCGTTCAGCGTCACCTCGGCCGCGGAGCCGCGGATCTTGAGGTCGCTCGTGTTCATCACGCCGCGCGCGACCTGAAACGACGCCGACACCGTGTCGAAGGAGAAGCCTTTGGCGGTCGCATCGGTGACGTTCAGGCTGATGAGCGAGAGCATGCGGCCGATGCCCGATTCGATCGTCGGCAACTGCCCTTTCTCGGCATGGAGCGAGATCTCGCCGGTCAGGCTGGGGTAATCGATCGAGAACGGATCGCCGCTCCACTCCAGCTTGCCGTCGATCTTCGCGGTTGCGCCCCGAACGCGCTCCGGGTAGCCCAGGCGCTCGAGAAACTTGCCCACATCGCTCGATTCGAGCTTGAGCGTGAGCGCGGTTCGGGAACCGGTTCCGCTGCGCCACAGTCCGGTGCCGGAAATGGAGGCCTCGGGATTCACCACTCCGAGCTTTTCGATGCGCCAGTTCGGGCCGTCGTGCAAGGCCGCGACCTCGACCCGGCCATAGCGCCTGTCGCGGTGCGTGAAGCTCTCGGCGATGAGATCGACCGAAGGAAGTTCCCGCGTGCGTTCGACCGGCTTTGCGCCCGGAGAGTCGTCCGGAATGCGCAGGTGCGCAAGGCGCGCCATCAGCCGGCCGCCGCCTTCGGCGCGGTAGCTCAGATCGCCCGCAAGCTCCGAGGCGCTCACGTTCGCGGACCATCCGCTGGCGTCGGCACCGCCGCGCACCACCACGTTGCTCAAGCGCTTGCCCAGCATGTCGAGCACGCCGAAGCGCAGATCGAACCGCGACGCCCCGGCAGTGCCGTCGCCCGCCATGAGCGGCAGCCAGCGGTCCAGATCGAGCGCCGGCAGCGATCCGTAGATCAGCGTGCCGGGCCGCTCCGAGAGGCGCAGCGCCTCGCCCGCAGCCGGGTTGAGCGCCACCGCGGTTCGCTGCACGCGCATCTCGGCGCCCTGCTTCACGCGCAGGAACTCCGCGGCCACGATCCTGCCTACCGTGAGCGAGATCCGCTCGCGGTCTTCGCTCGGAAACAGATCGACGCGCAACGGCAGCGTGTCAGCGGGATTCTTCGCAAGCGGCGGCGGCAGGTCGATCGCGACGCCGCGCAGCGGCGATTCGAAGGAGACCTGCGTGCGCGCGCCCTTGACCGAGATCGTGGCGCTGTACGGAGACGATCCCGTAAGCCGGGCGCGCCACGGATGATCCATGAGCGCGCTCATTCCCGCGACCGTGGCTTCGCCCCGCGCAACGAACACTGCGCCGCCCTCCGCAGTCGATCCGCCCGAAACGCTGAGCGGACCGCCGAAGAGCTGCCCGCGCCCTTCGTGCACCGTGAGCGCAGATTCGGTGAAGCCGATGCGGCCGGAGGCGCGCTCGATCGGCGGCAGGCGCGGATCCACGGTCGTGATGTTGTTCTGGAACTGGTACTCGCCCGCGATCCTGCTCCTGCCCAGATCCTCGAGCGGCAATTCGAGCTTGAGCTGCAGTTTGCCGTTACCCTGCGCGCTCATGCCGTCGGTGAGCCCGTCGACCATCTTTCGCACCGGGCTTCGCTGGATGTACTTCAGGAACTCGGCGGTCGGACCCTCGGCATTGCCGTTGATCACGAGCAGCGTGCGCTCGGCGAGCAGGCTCGGGATGCTGACCCGGACATTCGAGACCTTCGTCCCCAGAATCGACCCCGAGCGCCCGGTGATTTCCATCCTGTCGCGCTCGAACAGCAGCTCGCCGTCGACGCCCTCCACGCGCGGCCAGCCGGTCGCGTAGTCGAGCGCGCCGCCGCTGACCTTCGCCGCCACCCGGAACTGCCCCTTGGACGCATCCGCGAAGGGAAAGTCGCGCAGATCGCCTTTGAGGCGCAGGCGAACGTCGGAGGACTTCCCGTCGAGCACCGAGGTCGCGACCCAGTTGCGGGTCTCGGCCCCCATGATCGAGGCGAGCGGCAAATACTTCGCAAGGTGCCGGCTTGCGGCGCGCTCGAGCTGCGCCGAAAGATCGATCACGCCGGGCCCTTTCCCGTCGTACGCGTAGGTGCCGTGCGCGCTCCCGGCGAGATCCTCGTTGGCGTACGCGAGGTTCGCGATCCGCACCGCAAGCGCTCCGCCCGGCTTGCGTTCCCAGCGGATCTCGCCGCCGAGCGTATCGAGCGCGATGCGCGGCGCGGGAAACACCGCGGGCAGGTCGAACCCCGTCTTCTGCGAGGCGAGATGCAGCGCGCCGCGGGTTTCGCTCGCCTCGACGTTTCCCGAAAGCCCCGAGAATCCGGGGATGGTGCGCCACGCTTTCATCTCGAGCCCCGCGAAGCGCGCCTTCAGGTTGAACGTCGCCGCGTCCGGCAGTTCGCCCGACCAGTCGAACTTCGCGTCCAGCAGGTTCCCGTTCGGCGCGAGCTCGGCGATGAGCTTGCGCAGATCCGCCGGAAACGGCACGTACTCGGCAAGGTGCGCAAGCGGCGCGAGCTCGATCAGGTTGGCGCTGACCACGCCGCGCTGCGGCCGCTCGCCCGCGGCGCGCTCCCAGTTGATCTGAAAGCTGGTCGCCTGCATGTCCGGCCCGTGGCCGGAGGCGACGGCGAGATTGCGCACGCCGAATTCGTAGCCCCGCTCGGTATCGCGCCCGTGAAGCCGGCCGCGGACCGAGGGCAGCTCCATGACCGGCAGGTCCTTGTCGAGCCGCGCGACCACGCCGGTGAGCGCAAGATCCGCGGTCGCGCGCCTCACCTTGCCTTCGACGAACGTCGCCCACAGCCGCACCGCGCCTTGGCCTTTGCGCACGTCGAGCGGGTAATCGACCCACGCGCGCCACCCCGCGAGGTCGGTGTATCCGAGTTCGGCGAAAACCCGTCCGTTCCACGACTTCAGCTCGCCCACGGCGCGCCCGACGAGCTCGCCGCGCACCTCCAGCCCGGAGCCGAGCGCGGCGGGCGGACGCGCCGACAAGCCGAAGGAGTGCTCGTAATCCTCGTTGCGCAGCCGGAAATTCAGTCTGGAAAGCGCAAGCGGCGGTGCGCCGCGCAGTTCGTCCACCCAGTCGATCTCCGCGTTGCGGATCTCGATTTCGCGCTGCGCGAGCACCCATTCGGCGAGCGCGCCCTCTCCGGCGTCGCCCTCGATACGGATTCCCGCCACCGTGATCACGCCTTGCGGATCGCGCCGCAGCGTGAGCCGCGGCCCTTCGATCGCAAGCGAATGCAGCCGCAGTTCGCGGTGAACGAGCGAGCGCCAGGACACGACGTTCTCCACCGCGGGGAGCACCAGCGCTTCGCGCCCGTCGCGATCATAGACGCGCACGTCGGCCAGCGTGAGTTCAGGCCACAACCCAGCCCAGTCGGCCTCGATCGCACCGATCGTCACCTTCAGCCCCGTTGCCTGCGATACCGCGGCGGCGATGTCTTCGCGGTAGCGCTCGACGTTCGGCAGCACCCAATAGCGCAGCGCGAGAAACGCGCCCGCAAGCGCGAAGAATGCAGCCCAAAGGATGATCTCCAGCGCGCGCAGCGTGCGCGCCGGGACGGCGCCTCTGAAGCGCGCGACGAGCCCGCTCGCGCGCGAAGCATCGCGCCGCGTGTTGTCCCGGGTCGCCGTATTTTCCTTTTCGGTTTGCATCCTGCTTCGTGCTGCCTCTATATTCGGGCAAACGTCCTATAACCAGTGACGCGCCCGCCCGCTGCGGGTCATTCTATCGGTAAATGCCCGATCCGATTCGGAAAATCACGATTTCCCGCTACGCCGAACGGCTCCTGGCGTTGCATCCGGAACTGGCGAGCGAAGTCGACGCCGCCGTCGCGTTTCCGCGCGCCGGGATCGAGCGCGCGCTTGCCGGCGCGAGCGACGACAGCGAGCCCGCCATCAAGCGCCGCCTGAGACGGCTGCGCCATCGCGTGCTGCTGCGCGTGATGGCGCGCGATCTCGCCGGCGCCGCCGATCTCGCCGAGGTCTGCGGCACGATGAGCGATCTCGCGGATGCCTCGATCCGCGCTGCGCTCGCATGGGCGAAAGGCCACGTTTCCACCGCGCACGGTGCGCCGCGCGCGCCTTCCGGCGGCGACTGCGATCTGGTCGTCGTCGGCATGGGAAAGCTCGGCGGCCGCGAGCTGAATGTCTCGTCCGACATCGATCTCGTGTTTCTCTATCCGGAGGAAGGCGATACCGACGGTGCGCGGCCGCTTTCCAACCACGAGTACTTCGACCGCGTCGGGCGCAAAACGATCGCGCTGCT
>CAZXAR010000043.1:0-23270 GCA_964638135.1 uncultured Enterobacteriaceae bacterium
TCGCAGATCGGCAGCGTCGCGATCTCGCGGAGCTTCTCGTAGCGCTCCGACGAAAGATCGACGAGGCTGCCCAGCTGCGCGTACGACGATGTGATGAACTGCTCGCGGTCGCCCTCGCCGCGGCGCATGATTCCGAATTCGACGCGCGAGCGCTCCGCGGGCGAGAGCTTGCTGAGAAACGCCTTGGTGGCCCAGATCGATCCGTAGCGCGCGAAGTCCGACAGCCGCCCGGCGTGATTGATCGTGTCGCCCAAGACCGCGAACTCGATCGCCGTCGCGGACTGGAAAGTGCCGAGCCACTCGTTGCCCTCGTTGAGGCCGGTGTTGAGGTACAGCTCGTTGAACCAGTTCTTGCGCAGCTGCCAGTCCTTGCTGATCTTGCGCATCGCGACCTTGATTTCGTGCGCGCAGGCGATCGCGTTGAACAGGTAATTGCTGTCCGGCTGCGGGAAGAAGTAGTACACCATGCCGTCGCCCACGTGCTTGCCGTGGGTGCCGTAATACTTGCGGAACATCGGTCCCATGGTGGACCAGATCTGGTTGATCAGCTCGAAATACTCCTCCGGCGGCAGTTCGGAGCAGATCTTCACCGAATTCTGCAGGTCGGCGACCACGACGGCGAGCGGCGTCAGGACGGGCAGCCGGCGCCGCAGCAGGTCCCGAATGACGAGATCCCGGCGGGCGAGGAAATCGAGCAGCGTGGGCCCGGCGGGCGCGCCGGGAACGTAAATGAGCAGGATCCCCTCGCGGAAGAACGCGGCGTACAGGTGCCAGTATTCGACCTGCGCAGAGCCCATACGCAGCTCGAGGGGTTCCTCGACGATTCCTTCGCACGCGCGCGTCTGCGTTTCGCCGTAGAGCGACTCGAGGAGCGAGACGCTTTCCGGATCGAGCGAGCGACACGCGCCCAGGATGCTCGACTTGGACAAGCGGTCCTTTGCGAACGACAGGTGGGGCCGCAACAGTTCCTTGCGATACTGTGACGGCTTGTCGGCGCCCGCCTGGAGCAGCAGCAGGAACACGTTGCGCGCCTCGCTGTTGGGCGGCAGGGTCGTGAATCCTCCTAGAAACCGCTCGCGCGCCGGCTCGTTGTACCAGGTCAATTCGAAGCTGTAGTTGACCATGTAGGCCGGGTAGGGGACCTCGTCGATCGTCAGATGCAAGGGCCGGGTTTCGACGCGGGTATCCGGCTGACCCCCGCTCGCATCATCGACCGATCGGGAAGCGCCCGGCGACGGTCTCGGTTCGGGTTTCGGCGCACCGAGGCGCGCAATGATTTCCGCCATGCTCAACCCCTCCCTTTTCAGTTCCTGAATGCGTTCAATCTGTTGCAGGGCGGAGTCCGGGAAATATCCCAGAAGCTTCGGCCCCCCGGAGTCGCTGGACACTTGTTGAACCAATGGTTTGGACAGTAGTCCAGAACTAATGTAATTATTTAACGTCGCTCTGGAAATTCCTGTTTTTTCTATCAACTCCTTGCTTGATATCATACCTGTGTTTGTTCTTTATCGGATATTTGTTACGCAAATGCCCAAGGGTAGTTTAGACAACAGCTTAAGCCTGTCAAGGAATGTCGTTGATTTGCGTGCCACCCTGGACCATTGAATCGTTCGAGTGGCTTTTTTGCGACAAACGGGGGCATCAGACCGGAAGCGACAGGCGGGCCGCCAATCCGCCTCCGTTTCGCGAGTCCAGCTCGAGGCGGCCGCCGTGCGCGCGCGCGACGCGCTCGACGATGGCGAGGCCGAGACCCGCGCCGCCAACGCCGGCGCGCGACGCCGAGAGCCGCGTGAACGGCCGCTTCAGGCGATCGGCTTCGCCAGGGGGAATTCCCGGTCCCCGGTCCAACACCTCGAGGAGTGCGTCGCTTCCTTCGCGCCGGGTCGCGATTTCCACCGGTTCGCCGGCGTAGCGGAGCGCGTTGTCGACGAGATTCATGACCGCGCGGCGGACCGCGATGCGCGCGAACGGCAGCTCGCCGCCCGCCTGCGGTGCGGCGACCCGCACGTGCTTGCCGAGTCGCTCATAGTGCTCGGCGACCTCGCGCGCAAGGGCATCCAGGTCCGCGCGTTTGATTTCCTCCGTCTCGCCGCGCGCGAAATCGAGAAACTGTCCGATCACCTGGTCGATTTCGTCGATGTCGGCGCTCATGCCGCCGAGAATCGACGCTTCACCGCCGCTCATCTCGAGCGCGAGGCGCAGGCGCGATAGCGGCGTGCGCAGGTCGTGCGAAATTCCGGCCAGCACCATTGCCCGCTGGCGTTCCAGGCCGGCGAGATCGCTGGTCATTCGATTGAACGCGGCGGCAACGGTCCGCAGTTCTTTCGGTCCGCTTTCCGCCAGCGGCTCGGGCGTCATTCCCTGGCCCACCAGCCGGGCCGCGGCCGCGAGTTCGGACAGGGGTCGCGCGATGCGCGAGGCGATGAGCCACGCGGCGAGCAGGGAAAGGATCACCGTGAGGGTCCCCCAGCCGATCCATTCCCACGTTACATCGGGCCGCACGCGCTCGCGCGGCTGCAGGATCCAGAATTCGTCCTCGTCGATGAAGAAACTCACCCAGAATCCATCGACCCCGTCGCGTGCCCAGGCGATGCGCGTTTTCGCGCCGAGCGTCAGACGCACGAGCTGCGCCACGCGGTCCAGCAGCGCCTCGCGCGGCATCGGCTCGAGTTCTTCGCCCGGGGCGGACGCGTAAACGCGAATGCCCTCCATGTCGGAGAGCTCGCGCAGCAGGCGCAGGCGGCGTTCGGGATCCGCATTGACAAGGGCGGCGCGCGTCAGGTTGACCGTGGAGACGACCTGTTTCGACAGTTCCGCGGCCAGCGGTTCGCGCTGGTAGGCGCGCAGGATGGCGAACCAGACGGCCAGCGAGACGACGATCAGCAGCGCGATCAGGAGAAAGGACCGCGCGAACAGGGTCATTTCAGGTTGCCGTCCGGAACGAATACGTAACCGAATCCCCAGACCGTCTGGATGAGCCGCGGTTTGGACGGATCCTGCTCCACGATCTTCCTCAGCCGCGAGATCTGCACGTCGATCGAGCGGTCGAACACCTCGTATTCGCGGCCGCGCGCGAGTTCCATGAGCTTGTCGCGCGAAAGCGGCTGGCGCGGATGCTGGACCAGAACCTTGAGCACCGAAAATTCTCCGGTCGTGAGCGGAATGTCCTTCTTGTCACGAGCAAGACTGCGCGTCGCAAGGTTGAGTTCGAACGGCCCGAACCGGTGCACGTCGGTCTGCGCAGCCGGTGCGCCGGGCGGGCCGGCAGGCTGACGGCGGCGCAGTACGGCGTTGATGCGCGCAACCAGTTCACGCGGATTGAACGGCTTCGGCACGTAATCGTCTGCGCCCATTTCAAGGCCGACGATTCGGTCGACGTCGTCCCCCTTCGCCGTGAGCATGATGATCGCGGGCGCCCCACTCTGGGAGCGCAGCCGCCGGCAGATCGCCAGGCCGTCTTCGCCCGGCAGCATCAGATCGAGGACAACCAAGTCGTAGCGTTCGCGCGCGAGCTGCTTGTCCATCGCCGCCGCCTCAGGGACCGCGCGCACTTCGAAACCCTGCTCTCCAAGGTAGCGGACCAGCAGCTCGCGCAGCCGCTGGTCGTCATCTACGACGAGAATCCTCTTCTTCAACTCCGCCATGGCGGCACAGGTTACCCGTCCGTCTGCGGGCCGCGGAAACAGGGTGTAATTCTCCGGGCGTCCGGAAACAGATTGTTACAAATTCTGCGGCACCCGGCATCGCGCCCGGCGCCAAACTTCGTACCATCCTACCGCAATGAAGGTTTCGGTTCGGTGCGTGGTTCTTGTCGCGATGACCTGCTTCGTCGCCGCGTCGGCGCTCGCGCAGCGCGGACCCGGGAAAGCAGGGGGAGGGCCCGCGATGAGGGGCGTTCCGCCGACGCAGCGGCCGATGCAGTCTCCCGGCGGCATGAGTCCCGAGGAGCGCGAACGGTTTCGCCAGGAACTGAATTCCGCGCGGCGCGACGTCTATCGGGACGGTGCGGCGCCGCCCGGTTTCGACCCGGCGCGCGCGGCGCGCCGTCCGATGCTGCCGGAAGAAAGGGAACGCCTCAGGCGCGACATTCGCGACGCCAACCGCGAATTCGATCGGCGGCGCTGAAGGAACCGCGCGAGGCGAGGCTCGCTCTTCCGGCTCTGCCCGACCCGCGCAATCGCTTCATTCCAGCAGATGCGCAATCGAATTCGCATAATAACGGAGAACCTGTAATTCCTGCGGCCTCGCCGCGAAGAGGCCGTCCTCCTCGTCCACGAGGTGGCGAAGCTGCAGCATGCGAAGTCCGACCGTAAGCGCGTAGTCAAGGTCGCGCCGGGGAACGTAGACGCGTGCCCCCGCCGATTCGAGCCTCGCGAGAAGCGCCTCGACCTGCGCTTTCAGCTCGAGCGCGGAAAGGGGCTTGCCGGCTGCCTGTACGAACACGGTCGCGATGAGCGGTACCGGAACGACCGGCACGATCCGCCCCACCGCATCCATCAGATGGCGGCCCAGGGCCGCAATGGCGTCCTTGCGCGCCGTCCCGGAGAGCCTGTGGAAGTCGACCTGATGAATCGCGCAGTATTCCCGGGCCGAGATCGGCGATCCGATATTGACGCACGCGTAGCCGAACCGGTGCCACTCGCTTTTCATCATCAGCCGCAGGTTGTGCGCCACGAACCCGAGCGTGGTCGCGAGCGCCCGGATCCGACCCGGACGCCGTGCCCCGGGGTCAATCGCGAGCAGCAGGCTCCGGTCCTCGAGCACCCGGTCGTAGTTGATGCCGAGCGGCACGAACACCAAGTCGCGCTCTCCGTCCAGCCAGAAGCCGCGCATCATGTAATCGAGGACGCCCAGCCTGGGTTCGCGCATCCGTCCGTCGCGCGTCAGCCCGCCCTCGGGAAACACCGCCTGCGGCACCCCGCCCTGGGTTGCCATCGCGATATAGCGCTCGAGCACGCGGCGGTAAAGTTCGTCCCTCGAGTCGCGGCGCACGAAATAGGCGCCCATCGCGCGAATCAGCGCCGAAAGGGGCCAGATCCGCGCCCACTCCCCGACCGCGTACGACAACGCCGCCTGCTCGGCGGCAAGATACCCGGCAAGGACGTAGTCCATGTTGGAGCGGTGATTCATCACGAACACCACGGTTGCATCCGGATCGATCCGCGCCAGTCCTTCCGAATCGACGTAACCGAGGCGGACGCGGTAGAGCAGTTGCGCCACCTTTCGCCCGATCCAGTAGCCGACCCGGAAGTAGAGGTAGGCATTGAACGCCGGAACGATCTCGCGCGCGTACCGCTCGACCATCCGCATTGCGGTCGCCGGGGCCGCGCCGTTCGCGCTCGAATAGCGTTCGACCGCCTGCAGGACCTTCGGATCCCCCAGCAGGCGGTGGATCAGCACCTGCCGGCGCGTGCGCTGGAACGGCCTGATGCCGATGCGCAGGCGCCGGGAAACATCGTTGATCACATCGTTGGCGCGATTCGAAATCAGCCAGCGCACGCCCGGGGCGACGACGTGATCCCATGCGGCCCATGCTGCGAGCGCCACGATCACAAGCAGCACCCAGAAGGGTAATGAAACTGCGGCTGTCATGGGGGGTTCGGCGCGGATCTCGCGCTGGCGCGTCGCCGAAACGTGCTACAGGGCGTCGATCACCGCGTCCGTGACGTCGGCGGTGCGCGCCGTGCCGCCGAGATCGGGAGTGAAGATTTTCCTCGTGGTGGTCGCCTCGATCGCGCGCATCAGGCGCGAGGCCGCCGAGCGCTCGCCGAGATGGTTGAGCATCATCGAGGCGGTCCAGAAAGTGGCAATCGGATTGGCGACGCCCTTTCCGGTGATGTCGAACGCCGATCCGTGTATCGGCTCGAACATGGAAGGAAACCTGCGTTCCGGATTGAGATTCGCGGTCGGCGCGATTCCGAGCGAACCGGACAGCGCCGCCGCCAGATCGGAAAGGATGTCGGCATGCAGGTTCGTTGCGACGATCGTGTCCAGCGTGCCGGGTTTCAGGACCATTCGCGTCGTCATCGCGTCCACCAGCTCGCGGTCGGTGCGAACGTCGGGAAAGTCCTTTGCCGTCTCGGAAAAGATTTCGTCCCACAACACCATGCCATGGCGCTGCGCGTTCGACTTGGTGACGAGCGTCAGCCTTTTGAGAGGTCGGCTCCTCGCCAGCTCAAAGGCGAATCGATGCACGCGCTCCACGCCGTGGCGGGTGAACACCGAGGTTTCCGTGGCGACTTCGCCGGGCAGCCCCTTGTGGACGCGTCCGCCCGATCCCGAGTACTCCCCTTCGGTATTCTCGCGCACGATCACCCAGTCGATTTCGCTACCGCGCGCAAGCGGACTCGCGATTCCGGGCAGCAGGCGCGAGGGCCGCACGTTGGCGTACTGGTCGAGGCCCTGGCAGATCGGCAGGCGCAAACCCCACAGCGAGACGTGATCGGGAACCTTGGGCGATCCGACCGCGCCAAAGAAAATTGCGTCAAAACCCCGCAGTTGATCCAGCGCACCGTCCGGCATGTAGGCACCGCGGGCGAGATACCGCTCCGAACCCCAATCGAAACCGGAGAATTCAATCGCGAAGCTGCCCTCCCGGCGCGCCAGCTCGAGGAGGACTTTCTCGCCTTCCGCGATGACCTCGACGCCGATTCCATCTCCGGGTATCGACGCAATACGATGGGTTTTCAAGCCGCCTTCCTGCTCTGGCCGCGAACCGCATCGGCGACCGCCGCGCCGACTTCCGCGGTCGAAGCCTTGCCCTTCATGTCCGGGGTGTGCGGGCCTTGTTCGACGACCTGCTCGATCGCGCGCACGATTTCGTGCGCGGCCTCCGGGTGCCCGAGGTGTTCGAGCATCAGAGCGCCGGACCAGATGGCCGCAATCGGGTTCGCAATCTTCCGTCCCGCGATGTCGGGTGCCGATCCGTGAACCGGCTCGAAAATCGACGGCGCGGTGCGCTCCGGGTTGATGTTTCCGGAGGCGGCGATTCCGATCGTGCCGGCGGTCGCCGGACCGAGGTCCGACAGAATGTCGCCAAAGAGGTTCGAAGCGACGATGACGTCGAATCGATCGGGAT
Source organism: uncultured Enterobacteriaceae bacterium (assembly GCA_964638135.1). Lineage (GTDB taxonomy): Bacteria > Pseudomonadota > Gammaproteobacteria > Burkholderiales > SG8-39 > 2-02-FULL-66-14. The sequence continues at coordinate 7,079 of CAZXAR010000043.1, forward strand.
TGAGCACCATCTGTATGGTCAATCCGTCGACGTGAAACTGGTCGGCGGTCACATCGGGATACTGGTTCTTCATCGCCGCGAAGCGCTCGTCCCAGTAGGGCATGGTGATCGAGATGCCGTTCGACTTGGTGCAGGAGGTGACGTGGCCGCGACGCGTTCTTGCCAGCTCGAACGCGTAGCGCAGAATCCGGTCCACGCCCTTACGCGTGAACACGGCTTGCTGCGTCACCATTTCGCGCTCGGTGCCCTCGAAGACTCGGCCGCCGATGTTGCCGTACTCGCCTTCGGTGTTTTCGCGCACGACCACGTAGTCGATCTCGCCGGGCTCCCGGGCCGCGAGCGGGCAGGGAAGGCCCTTGAACAGACGAACGGGACGGAGATTGACGTACAGATCGAACCAGCGGCGGAAGTTGATCAGCAGTCCCCAGGCGGAGATATGATCCGGCACCGCGGCGGGGTCGCCAACGGCGCCGAAATAGACGGCGTCAAACCGTCTCAGGATCTGCGGCGCGTCATCGGGGCACATCTTGCCGTGCTGCCGGTACCAGTCGCAGCTCCAGGGAAATTCCTGCCACTCGAAGCGCAGCCCGCCCCTGGCGCCGGCCGCCTCGAGAACGCGCACGCCCTCCGGAATCACTTCGCGGCCGATGCCGTCGCCAGGGATGACCGCGATGCGATAGTCCTTCAAGGGATCTCCTTCCTCGGGCAGGCGAACATTCTATCGCTAGAATGCGACCATGAGGATCGTCGCCATCGACACCTCGACGGACTGGTGCTCGGTCGCGTTGTGGAGCGGCGAGGAAGGCGCGGCGCTTGAGCGCCGCGCGGACCGTCATCACGCCGAACTGGCGCTCCCGATGCTGAGGCGCCTGCTGGCGACCGTCGGTGCCGGCATGTCCGCTGTCGACGCCGTCGCGTTCGGTGCCGGTCCCGGCTCGTTCACCGGGTTACGCATCGCATGCGGCATCGCGCAGGGACTGGCGATGGCAGGAGGCCTTCCGGTGATCGGCATTTCTACGCTTGAGGCAATGGCCGAGGAATCCGGCGCGCTGCGGGTCGTGGTTTGCCTCGATGCGCGCATGCAGGAAGTGTATTATGCGTGCCTCGAGCGGGCCGCCGGTGAATGGCATCCGTCGGTCGGTGCGCGTTGCATCGCACCGGCAGCGGCGCCCGTGCCGCCGGGAGCGGGATGGGTCGGCTGCGGGAGCGGCTTTCTTGCCCACGGAGAGGCGCTTGAGCACGTCGGCGCGCGCGTGCTGCCGAACGTTCATCCGACCGCTGCCGCGGTGGCGCGTCTTGCGGCGCCAAGACTGTCGCGTGGAGAGGGCGTCGATGCCGCGCTCGCCGCGCCGGTTTACCTGCGAGACAAAGTGGCACTGACAGTCGAGGAGCGCCTCGCGCGATGAGTGCCGTCCTAAGGGAATCACCGCGGCTCAAGCCGATGCGCGACGCCGACCTGGCGGAGGTGCTCGCAGTGGAGAACGCGATTTACGCGCATCCGTGGACGCGCGGCAATTTCGCCGATTCGCTGCGCGCCGGCTATCAATGCTGGATCTGCCGCGAAGGGCGCGCGCTGCTCGGCTATTTCGTGCTGCTGGTTGCGGCCGGAGAGGCGCACCTGCTGAATCTTTCCGTGGCGCAAGCGCACCAACGGCACGGGCACGGCAGCACGCTGCTTTTGGAGGCCGTGCAAATCGCGCGTACGCTGGGCGCTCGCCACGTGTTCCTTGAAGTGCGGCCCAGCAACCATGCGGCGCAAGCGCTTTACCGACGGTTCGGCTTTCGTCGTGTTGCGACGCGCCAGGGCTACTATCCGGCCGGCGGGGGGCGCGAGGACGCGATCGTGCTGACGCTCGCGCTGTGAGCCGCCGGCGCAGCAGCATTCTTGCCGAGATGGGGCTTGCGCCGGTCTGGCGTCTCCGCAATGCGGCACCCGCGGCTCGAGCCGTCGCAACGCCCGGAGCGCGAAGAGCGTCGGATTCGCGCGAGGAGCGGATCCTGCAGATGGATTGGGACGCGCTGCGCGCAAAAGTCGCGGGCTGCACGGACTGCAACCTGCGCGCGACCTGCACGCAGACGGTATTCGGGGTCGGCGACCAGGGCGCGGCGTGGATGCTCGTAGGCGAAGCGCCAGGCGCGGAAGAGGACCGCTTGGGCGAGCCGTTCGTCGGGCAGGCGGGCCGGCTGCTCGACAACATGCTGGCGGCACTGCACCTGGCGCGCGGCAAGGACGTGTTCATCGCAAATGTCCTCAAATGCCGGCCTCCCGGCAACCGGAATCCGGAGCCCGCCGAGGTCGCCGCGTGCTCACCGTACCTGCTGCGCCAGATCGAACTCGTGCGGCCCAAGCTGATCGTCGCCATGGGCCGGTTCGCCGCGCAGGCCTTGCTCAACACCGATGCCACGATCGCGAGCCTGCGCGGATCGGTGCATCGCTACGCCGGCGTGCCCCTTGTCGTGACGTACCATCCCGCGTACCTGCTCCGCAACCTGCCGGACAAGGCAAAAGCCTGGGTCGATCTGCGTTTCGCCGCGACGACCATGAAATCCCTGCACTGAGTTCGAGCGCCGGCCCCGCGGCTCGCCGCCAGCGGCGCGCCGGCGAGGCTACTTGTGGTGATGATCTTCGGCGCGGGCGAACGCCAGCAGCCGCTCTACTTCGTCTGCACGCACGCGGCGGCTGTGATGGAACCACCACTGGACCAGCATCATCGTTGCGGACACGAACAGTCCGAACAGGACGATGATCCAGTAGATCGGCAGTCCGAGGCCGAGCAGCAGCGAGTAACCGGCGATCATCACCAGGATCGAGGTGTTTTCGTTGAAATTTTGCACTGCGATCGAGCGGCCAGCCCCGACCAGATGGTGGCCCCGGTGTTGCAGCAGCGCGTTCATCGGCACGACAAAGTAACCCGCCAGTCCACCGATGAGGACGATCAGCGGCACGGCCGCCCAGACGCTTTGAACCAGATTCATGAGGATGACGATCAGCCCCATGAGGATGCCGAGCGGGATTACGCTGACGGCACGGTCCAGGCGCACGCGTGCCGAGGCGAGTACCGCACCGGCGGCGATTCCCAGGGCGCATACACCCTGCAGGATCGCGGCCTGCGAAAGGCCGTAATCGAGCGCCGCGCGCGACCATTCGATCATGATGAATTGCAAGGTCGCTCCTGCGCCCCAGAACAGCGTCGTGACGGCGAGCGAAATCTGGCCCAGCCTGTCCTTCCACAGGACCGCCACGCAGCCGGCGAAATCCCGCAGCGTGTCGATCGGATGGGCGGGCAACGGCTTCATCGCCACGCCCGTCGCCGGGATGTAGAGATTGAAGAGCGCCGCCACCGCATAGACCAGGGCGATGACGATGAGGGCCGCCTCGGGAGGCGAATCGATGCCTGTATCCAGAACCGGGAGGTCGATCTGCAGAAGTACCCCCGACACCTGCTCGTGGATGAGCACGCCGCCCAGCATGGTTCCGAGGATGATCGAGAGGACGGTGAGCCCCTCGATCCAGCCGTTTGCCACCACCAGCTTGGAGTGCGGCAGGTACTCGGTGAGAATGCCGTATTTTGCCGGCGAATAGGCGGCCGCGCCGAGCCCGACGAGCGCGTAGGCCGCGAGCGGGTTCCAGTCGAGCAGCATCAGAGCGCAGCCTGCGATCTTGATGGCGTTCGAGATGAACATCACGATGCCCTTGGGAAGGCGGTCCGCAAACGCGCCGACATAGGGTGCAAGCACGACGTACGAAATGACAAAGAAGAACTTGAGGTAGGGCGTCAGCCACGAGGGGGAGTCGGCCTGCATCAGCAACGCGATGGCGGCCACCAGCAGCGCATTGTCGGCCAGCGACGAAAAAAACTGCGCCGCCATGATGATGTAGAAACCGGTACTCATGGTTGGGCGGGGTTTATATCACGCCGATCTGACCGGCCCGGAAGCCGACGCGCACAGGATGGACCGGGGACTCGGTCTCCCAAGTCCATTAGCTACCGCGTTTGCCGTCTTTATGCTTCAATAAGCATATTCTAATTCCTCACTTATACGTCCATGGCGGATCGCCGGCTCCAGGTATTCCACGCGGTGGCGAAACATCTGTCGTTTACAAAGGCTGCCGAGGCTCTGTTCATGACGCAGCCGGCGGTGACATTTCAGATCAAGCAGCTCGAGGAGCGCTTCAATACCCGGCTCTTCGAGCGCGGACATGCCAAGATCACGCTTACACCGGCCGGGCAGGTCGTGCTCGACTACGCGGAACGCATCCTCGCGCTCTCGGCCGAACTGGACACGCGTCTGAAGGAGATGACCGGCGAAGTCGGCGGGCCGCTGCTCGTCGGTGCCAGCACGACGATCGCCGAATCGCTGTTGCCGCAGGTGCTGGGCGACTTCAAGTCGAAATACCCGCGTGTTCAGCCGCGTCTGCTGGTCGGGAATTCCGAAACCGTCGAGAACCGGGTGGCGGAACACACGATCGACATCGGCTTCATCGAGGCGCCTTCGCACCTGCAGACGGTCGTCACCGACGTGTGCTGCGAGGACGAGCTGCAGGCGGTATGCGCGCCGTCCCACCCGCTTGCGCGCCTGAAATCGGCGGTGCCCAAGCAGCTCATCCAGTATCCGTTCATCAGCCGTGAAGCGGGCTCGGGGACGCGCGAGGTGATTGACGACTACCTGAAACGGGCGGGCATCGCCCCCAAGTCGCTCAACGTCGTCATGGAGCTCGGCAGCCCGGAGGCTCTCAAGGGCCTGGTCGCGACCGGACTCGGATTCACGATCATGTCGCTTGCCACCGTACAGAAGGAGACGCGCCTCGGCCAGCTCGTGCGGGTGCCGCTTGCGCCGCGCCTGATACGCAACCTCTCGGTGGTCTACCCGAAGGAAAGATTCCGCTCGCGTCTGGTCAACACGTTCGTGCAGTTCGCGAAAGAGCGTCTGGTCGCGACGCAGCCCGCATGATCCGTCCGGTCGCCGCGCACTGCGTCGTGAGCCGAGCGTGCGGCGTGCCGCGACGCTGAACCCAAAGGGCTTCCGGTGCCTCGTCCGATCAAGAGCGAAATTCACACCTCGGCGCTGACGCACAACCTCGAGGTTGCGCGCCGCCACGCGGGCGAGGCCAAGGTCTGGGCGGTGATCAAGGCGAATGCCTACGGTCATGGCCTGCTTCGCGCGGCGAAGGCGTTCGAGGCGGCCGACGGGTACGCGGTGCTCGATTTTCTCGAGGCCCTGAAGCTGCGCAACGCCGGGTTCGACAAGCCCATCCTGATGCTCGAGGGTTTCTTCACTGCGGACGACGTGCCGCTGCTTGCGCGTCACCGCCTGACGCCGGTGATTCACAGCGTGCCGCAGGTGGAGATTCTGCAGAAGGCGACTCTGGAGGGCGAAATCGAGGCGTACCTGAAGGTGAACAGCGGAATGAACCGGCTCGGCTTCGTCATGGACAATGTGCATGTCGGTTGGAACGCGCTGACGAATCATCCGCGGATTCGTTCGGTGACCCTCATGACGCACTTTGCGGACGCCGACGGCGCGACCGGCGTTGCCGGACAGCTCGAGTGGTTCGACCGCGTTACGCAATCGTTCGAAGGGCCGCGTTCGCTCGCCAACTCCGCGGCGCTGGTCCGGTTTCCGGAGACCCGAACCGGATGGGTGCGCCCGGGGATCATGCTCTACGGGTGCTCGCCGTTCGCCGACCGGAGCGCCGAGGATCTCGGCCTTCAACCCGCGATGACGCTCCGTTCCGAGGTCATCGCCGTGCAGCACCTGCAGCCCGGCGAGCGTATCGGCTATGGGTTTGCGTACGAAGCGTCGGCGGAGACCACGATTGGCGTGGTCGCCTGCGGGTATGGAGACGGGTACCCGAGGCACGCGCCCACCGGGACGCCGGTGGTGGTCGCCGGTCAGCGTGCGAAGATCGTGGGCCGCGTCTCGATGGACATGCTGTGCGTGGATATCAGCGACATTGCCGAAGCCTACATCGGTTCTCCCGTGACGCTGTGGGGCAAAGGGCTCTCGGCGGACGAAGTCGCGACGGCGGCAGGCACGATCAGCTATGAACTCCTGGCCGGGCTCACGGCGCGCGTGCCGGTCGTCGAAGTGCCGTAGCGGTGAAAGCGAAATCGGCGTACGTCTGCGCCGACTGCGGCGCGAGCGCGCTGCAGTGGTTTGGATCGTGCCCGTCGTGCGGCGCCGCCGGTACGCTCGTGGAAACGGTCACCGAACGCGGGTCTGGCCGGCGGGCCGTCGCCGGCGGCTCCGGCGCTCCGCTACGCCTATCCGAGATCCCGGCGCAGGAACAGGACCGCATTCCCTGCGGGATCGGTGAACTCGACCGGGTCCTCGGAGGCGGCCTCGTCGCGGGGCAGGTCGTGCTGATCGCGGGCGATCCTGGAATCGGGAAATCCACGTTGCTGCTGCAGGCGCTCGCTGCGCTTTCGGCCACCAAGCGCGTGCTGTATGTCAGCGGCGAGGAATCCGCCGAGCAGGTTGCGTTGCGCGCCCGGCGCCTCGCGCTCGATGCCGGGGCGGTGCAGCTGCTGGGCGAGATTCAACTGGAGACGATCGCCTCCGTGCTCGACGCGCAAAAACCGGACATTGCCGTCGTCGATTCGATCCAGACGCTCTGGTCGGATCTGCTGCAGTCGGCGCCGGGATCGGTGGCGCAAGTGCGGGAGTGCGCGGCGCAGCTCGCGCGTCACGCGAAGAGGCGGGCAACGGCGCTGTTCATCATCGGGCATGTGACGAAGGAAGGCGCGATTGCCGGGCCCCGCGTACTGGAGCACATCGTCGATACCGTACTGTACTTCGAAGGCGATCCGCACTCGGCCTTTCGCCTGATCCGGGCGGCAAAGAATCGCTTCGGCGCGGTGAACGAGCTCGGCGTGTTTGCGATGACCGACAAGGGATTGCGCGCGGTGAGCAATCCTTCGGCGCTGTTCCTCTCGCGTCATGCGTCGGACGTCGCCGGATCGTGCGTACTGGCGACGCTGGAAGGCACGCGACCACTGCTCGTCGAAATCCAGGCTCTGGTGGATGGCGCCCATTCGCCGAGTCCTCGCCGCCTCTCGGTGGGCCTGGAGCAGAACCGCCTTGCGATGCTGCTCGCCGTTCTGCATCGGCACGCGGGGATTGCGACGCTGGACCAGGACGTCTTTGTCAACGCGGTGGGCGGCGTCCGCATCGCCGAGCCCGCGGCCGACCTCGCGGTTTCGCTCGCGGTCGTTTCTTCGCTCACCGGGAAACCCGTTCCCGGAAAACTGGTCGTGTTCGGGGAAGTCGGCCTGGCGGGCGAGGTTCGCCCCGCGCCGCGCGGCCAGGATCGCCTGCGTGAGGCGCTCAAGCTGGGATTCGTGCGAGCGATCGTTCCCGCCGCGAACCGTCCGAAGCAGAAGTTCGCGGGGCTCGAAATCACGGCCGTGGAACGCATCGGGGAGGCAGTGAAGGTACTGCAGAACTTATGATCCGCAGGCTTGCGGCGCGCCCAACTCCTTATCGCCATCACGCGCCGAGAACGGCATGCGCCGCGCGCACACCGCTGCGCACGGCCGCCTCGAGCGTGGGGGGATACTGCGCGTCGGTATAGTCGCCAGCGAGAACCACTCCGGGCGTCGGCGTGTCCGGACCCGGGCGACGCAGGCCGGGGGTGCAGGAGATGGTCGCGCGCTTTTCGCCGATGACGCGCCACCAGTGCGGCTCCGGCAGCCCGCCCAACGCGGCCGCAAGTTCGCTGTGGCAGGTCGCCGCAAGCGTGTCCTGTGACAGCTGCTGGTGCACGCCCTGGGCGCTGATCACGCACGCGATTCGGCCCGGTTCGGGGCACGCGCGACTCATGACCGCGCCGCGATCGAAGGCCCACTGTACCACTCCATGCGCGAGCCCGAGCATCGGGTAAGGCAGCTTGGTCGACTGCGGGTACTGCAGATAGCAGGTGTAGATCGGCTGATACGAGTACTCGGGTAGCGGACCGAGCAGCGCGGCAAACGCTCGGAGCTGATGAGGACCCACCGCGATGACGACCCGAGAATAGGTCTCGCCATCCACGCGCAGGCCGGGCGAAATGCTTCGCACGGCAGCGCCCATCCGGACTTCGCCGCCATGCGCCCGCACGAAATCGCAGGCCGGTTCGGGAAACAGCCGAGAAAGATCCACGCGGGGAAGCAGGAGGTCGCTGGCGCCGGGCTCGCCGGCGAACGCGTCGCGCAGCACGGTCGCGAAGGCCTGCGCGGACGCCTGCTCGATCGGCGTGTTGAGTGCGGAGACGCAGAGCGGACGCCACACGTATTGGCTGATGCGGCCCTCCTGGCGGTAGCGCGCAAGAAGGCTGGCGACGGTGCAATCGGGCTCGACGCGGAATTTCCCGCGCCAAAGGGAAACGAGGAAGCGAATCGCGCCGAGACGCTCCCGTGGGGGCAGGCCGGACGCAGCCAGCAGACCGCCTGGCAATCCCAACGGCGCCGGGAGCCAGAGCGCGCGCAGCGCGAATCCGTCCGCAAAGCGCAACTCGAGCGGCAGACGCAGCACCGCATCGCTCGGGACGCCGACGAGCCTCATGAGGCGCTGCAGTTCGGCATAGGCCCCGAGGAGAATGTGCTGGCCGTTGTCGAGCGTCTCGCCTTGCGCCTGCACGCGCCGCGCCCGCCCGCCCGGAAGCGCACCCGATTCGAAAACCGTCACCGGCACGCCGCGCTCGGCGAGCGTAACCGCCGCCGCCATGCCGGCGTAACCCGCGCCGACGACGGCTACGCGAAGATCCACGTTTTCCAGGCGATCCAGAGCTTGCGCACCGGCGTGAGCGAAGTGCGCTGCTTGAGCACCTGGATGCCGTCGCGCTCTATTTCGGCGAGCAGCGTGCGGTAAATGGCTGCCATGATGAGCCCGGGACGCTGCTCGCGGCGGTCCTCGTCGGCGAGAAGCGCAAGGGCGCGGTCATAGAACGACTCCGCTCTTCGGATCTGGAACCGGACGAGGTCTCGGAAACCGGCGGTCGCCCGGCCCTCCAGGATGTCGGCCGCCGTCACACCGTAGCGCCGCAGGTCCTCCATCGGCAGGTAGATGCGGTTCTTGCGCGCGTCCTCCCCGATATCGCGAATGATGTTCGTCAGCTGAAACGCCGTGCCCAGGGTTCTCGCGTACTCGAGGGTGCGGGCGTTGCGGTAGCCGAAGATTCCGGCCGCGAGCATGCCGACGACGCCGGCGACAAGATAGCAGTAGTGCTCGAGGCCCGCGAAATCCAGGTAGCGCGTCCGGGTGAGATCCATCTCCATGCCGTCGACGATTTCGTTCAAACGATCGGCAGTGATTGCGAACCGGGCCGCAGCGGGAGCGAGTGCACGCGTAACAGGATGCTGGGGCCGGCCCGCGTAGAGATTGTTCACTTCGGCACGCCACCATTCGAGCTTGGATCGAGCGAGCTGCGCGTCCGAGCATTCGTCCACCACGTCGTCGACCTCGCGGCAGAACGCGTACAGGGCGGTAATCGCCTGCCGGCGTTCGCGCGGCAGAAAGAGGAACGAGTAATAGAAGCTCGATCCGCTCGCCGCGGCGCGCCGCTGGCAGTATTCGTCGGGGCTCATCACGCTCGCCACAGAAGCAGGGGCCAGTCCTGCCAGCGCAGGACCGGGCGCCTGCGGAAGACGTCGTAACCGGCCCGCTCCAGAAGCTCGAGGACACGCAGCCCGCCTTGGATCGTCACTCGGATCTCGAGCGCCGTCCGGCCGGTAAGCATGCCGGCAAGCGGCGTTCCCCGCAGCATCATGTCCCGCGCACGCGCGCACTGGAATCGCATGAGCGCGCACCACTCGGCGTCGCATATCCGGCGCTCGAGATGCGTCTCGGTCACGCCGAAGGCGAGCATTTCGTCCTGCGGCAGATAGAGGCGACCCTTCCGCCAGTCGATCGCGACATCCTGCCAGAAGTTGATGAGCTGAAGCGCCGAGCAGATCGCATCGGAGCACGTCTGTGCCGCTTCGCTTGCGGTGCCGAACAGATGCAGCAGCAGCCGTCCGATCGGATTCGCCGAGCGCCGGCAGTAATCGAGCACTTCGGCATGCGTCGCGTAGCGGTGCTTCACCACGTCCTGGGAAAACGCATCCAGCAGATCATGCAACGGCTGCAGCGGCAGTGCATGGGCGGCAATGATCCGCGCCATGGCGGCGAACAGCGGATCCTGGGGACGAATCCCGGCGGCGATCTGCCGCAGCTGCGTGCGGTAATCGTCGAGCTTCTGCAGGCGGACTGCCGCAGGTTCGTTTCCTTCATCGGCGAGGTCATCCGCGCTGCGGGCGAAACGATAAATCACCGCGACCGGCGCGCGCAGCGGCTTCGGCAGCAGAAACGATGCGACAGGAAAGTTTTCGTAATGGCCGACCGACACCTGCGGGATATAATACGTTGTTTTTCGCCCGCTTTTTCGCGCGAAGGTGGCGGAATTGGCAGACGCACTGGATTTAGGTTCCAGCGCCGCGAGGCTTGTGGGTTCGACTCCCACCCTTCGCACCAACGACGGATCGCGGCACAACGAGGAAGGTCGAGTGAATGGCGGCACAGGTAGAGAATCTCGGTACGCTGGAACGGCGCCTGTCGATTTCAGTCGCGGTGGAGCAGATCGACCGCCAGGTCGATGAGCGCCTGAAACGGCTTGCGCGCAACGTGAAGATGCCCGGCTTCCGGCCGGGCCGGGTGCCGATGCGGCTGGTCGCCCAGCAATACGGAGGCCAGGTGCGGTCCGAAGTGCTGGGCGATGCGGTGCAACAGGCGTTCAGCGCGGCGATCAAGGAGGCGAATCTGAAAGTTGCCGGGTACCCGCGGATCGAGCGGAAGGAAAACCCGGAGCAGCCGGCGTCGCTGGAATTCAGCGCCGTGTTCGACGTTTATCCCGAGATCAAAGTCGGGGATCTGTCGGGGGCCACGATCGAGAGACCGGGTGTGACGCTGGATGAGGCGGCGATCGACAAGACGATCGCGATTCTGCGCCGACAGCGCCTCACCTGGTCGGCGGTGACGCGCGCCGCAGCCGACGGCGACCGCGTAACCGTGGATTTCGAGGGCCGCATCGGCGGCGAAACCTTCGATGGCGGCCGCGGCAGCGGCGTTTCATTCGTGATCGGCGAGAGCAAGATGCTGCCGCCGTTCGAAGCCAACGTGCGCGGCGGCGCGCCGGGCGCGACGCGGGAGTTCGAAGTGAAATTCTCCGATGATTACCCGCGCAAGGAGGTCGCCGGAAAGACCGCGACGTTCTCGTTGTCGGTCAAGCAGGTCGAGGAACCGCTTCTGCCGCCGCTCGATGCCGAATTCGCGAGGCGCCTCGGCGTGACCGACGGCGACTTGACGACGATGCGCGACGAGGTCCGTGCGAACGTCGAGCGCGAGGTGAAGAAGCGGATCGAGTCCCGGGTCAAGAATCAGGCGCTGCAGGCGCTGCTCGATGCAACGCCGCTCGAATTGCCCCGATCGCTGGTCGAAATGGAAACCCAGCGCATGGTGGAGGCGGCGGCGGCCGAACTGCAGGCGCGCGGCCTGAAACTGGAGAAGGTGCCGCTCGATCCGCAGGCGCTGGAATCGAGCGCGAAGCGGCGCGTGGCGCTCGGGCTCGTCTTCGCGGAGCTGGCGCGCGCGGAAAACCTGCAGCCAAAGCCGGCCGACGTGCGCGCGCTGATCGAGGCGGAGGCGCAATCCTACGAGAGTCCGGCCGAGGTGGTAAAATGGTTCTACATGCAGCCACAGCGCTTGTCCGAAATGGAAAGCCTCGCGCTGGAAAGCAACATCGTCGCTTGGGTGCTGTCCAAGGCCAAAGTGGTGGATACTGCCGTCGCTTTCGACGATCTGATGGGGGCTGCATGAAAAATCTCCTGTGGCAGAGCGCGCGGCCGGATTCGTCGGACCCGTTCGAGCCCGCCCGCGGGCTTGGACTCATCCCGATGGTGATCGAGCAGTCGGGGCGTGGCGAGCGCGCCTACGACATCTATTCCCGGCTGCTCAAGGAACGGGTCGTCTTCCTGGTCGGGCCTGTAAACGAGGTCACCGCCAATCTGATCGTCGCGCAGCTCCTGTTCCTCGAATCGGAGAATCCTGACAAGGACATCTACTTCTATATCAACTCGCCGGGCGGGTCGGTCTCCGCGGGGCTTGCGATCTACGACACCGTCCAGTTCATCAAACCGGACGTGTCGACGCTGTGCATCGGGCAGGCGGCGAGCATGGGGGCGCTCCTGCTTGCCGCGGGAGACCAGGGCAAGCGGTTCGCGCTGCCCAACTCGCGCGTGATGATCCATCAGCCGATGGGCGGGTTTTCCGGGCAGGCGTCGGACGTGGAGATCCACGCCAAGGAGATCCTGTACCTGCGCCAGCGGCTCAACGAGATTCTTGCCCGCCACACCGGCCAGACGATGGACGTCATCCAGCGCGACACCGACCGCGATTTTTTCATGGGTGCCGAGGACGCGGTAAAGTACGGCCTTGTGGACAAGGTGCTCGTCTCGCGGGAGTCGACCTAGATGTCCGACAAATCCGGCTCGGGCGAAAAGCTGCTGTACTGCTCGTTCTGCGGCAAGAGCCAGCACGAGGTGCGCAAGCTGATCGCCGGACCGTCGGTGTTCATCTGCGACGAGTGCATCGAGCTGTGCAACGACATCATTCGCGAGGAAACCGCCTCCGACAAGGGCGGCAAGGGTGCCAGAAGCGACCTGCCGACGCCGCGCGAGATCCGCCAGATTCTCGACCAGTACGTCATCGGCCAGGACCAGGCAAAGAAGATTCTCTCGGTCGCCGTCTACAACCACTACAAGCGGCTCAAGCACCTGTCGAAGAATGACGAGGTCGAGCTGGCGAAGAGCAACATCCTGCTGGTCGGGCCGACCGGATCGGGCAAGACGCTGCTGGCGCAGACACTCGCGCGGCTGCTCAACGTGCCGTTCGTGATCGCCGACGCCACCACGTTGACGGAGGCCGGCTACGTGGGCGAGGACGTCGAAAACATCATCCAGAAACTGCTGCAGAACTGCGACTACGACGTCGACAAGGCGAAGCGCGGGATCGTCTACATCGACGAAATCGACAAGATTTCGCGCAAGTCGGACAATCCGTCGATCACCCGGGACGTGTCCGGCGAAGGCGTGCAGCAGGCGCTGCTCAAGCTGATCGAAGGCACGATCGCGTCCGTTCCGCCGCAGGGGGGCCGCAAGCACCCGAACCAGGACTTCGTCCAGGTGGACACCACCAATATCCTGTTCGTCTGCGGAGGCGCCTTCGACGGTCTGGAGAAGATCGTGCGCAACCGCACGGAAAAGACGGGTATCGGGTTCGGCGCCGAGGTGCGCAGCCCGAACAACTCGAAGGCGACCTTCGATCTGCTGAAGAGCGTCGAGCCCGAGGACCTGATCAAATACGGCCTGATTCCGGAATTCGTGGGCCGCATGCCCGTGGTTGCGGCGCTCGAGGAGCTGGACGAAAAGGCCCTGATCGAGATCCTCACCGAGCCGAAGAACGCTTTGATCAAGCAGTACCAGCGGCTGTTTTACATGGAAGGGGTCGAACTCGAAGTGCGACAGAGCGCCCTCGGCGCGGTGGCGAAGCGCGCGCTTGCGCGCAAGACGGGAGCGCGGGGGCTGCGCTCCATTCTCGAGCACGTGCTGCTCGATACGATGTACGAACTTCCGACGCTCGAAAACGTGAGCAAGGTGGTGGTGGACGAGCCGATGATCTCGGCGGACGGCAAGCCCCTTCTCATCTACTCCGAGCCGCAGAAGGTGGCGGGCGGCTCGGCCTGAAGCGCAGTGCGGCGGCGCGCGGCCGTCCGCTCGTTCGGTAACGCATTGGCAGGTGTCGTATCCGGGCAAAGACCCCCGGCGGGCGCATTGCGGCGATCCAACCTTGCGTGTAGGCTAGCCGCAAGGCATTGATTTTTTCAAGGGAACCCGCAGTTAGGCGCGCTGTTCCAAGCCTTTTTGAGGCCACCACATGTCCGATCCGCAAGCCCTTTCCTCTCCTTCCCAGTACCCGCTCCTGCCGCTGCGGGACGTGGTGGTGTTCCCGCACATGGTGATCCCGCTTTTCGTCGGCAGGCCGAAATCGATCAAGGCGATGGAATCCGCGATGGAAGCCGGCAAATCGATCCTGCTGGTGGCGCAGAAATCGGCTGCCAAGGACGACCCGGGGCCGCAGGACATGTACGAGATCGGCTGCGTTTCGAGCATCCTGCAGATGCTCAAGCTCCCCGACGGCACGGTGAAGGTACTGGTCGAAGGCGGTGCGCGGGCGCGGATCGACGAGGTTACCGACCTGCGCACGCATTGGGTGGCTCAGGCAAGTGCCGTCGCGGTGGAGCCCGCGCAGCCCTCCGAAGTGGAAGCCATGCGCCGGGCGCTCCTCTCGGCGTTCGACCAGTACGTGAAGCTGAACAAGAAGATCCCGCCCGAGATCCTGACCTCGCTTTCGGGCATCGAGGAGGCCGGGCGGCTCGCCGATACGGTCGCGGCGCACCTGCCGCTCAAGCTGGAACAGAAGCAGCAGGTTCTCGAAATGTTCGACGTCAAGGCGCGCCTTGAGCACCTGCTGTCGCAACTCGAAACCGAGATCGACATTCTCCAGGTCGAGAAGCGGATCCGCGGTCGCGTCAAGCGCCAGATGGAGAAAAGCCAGCGCGAGTATTACCTGAACGAGCAGGTCAAGGCGATCCAGAAGGAACTCGGCGAGGGCGAGGAGGGCGCAGACCTCGAGGAAATGGAAAAGCGCGTACGTCGCGCGCACATGCCGAAGGAAGCGCGCAAGAAGGCCGAAGCCGAACTCAAGAAGCTCAAGCTGATGAGCCCGATGTCGGCCGAGGCTACGGTCGTGCGCAACTACATCGACACGCTGGTGAATCTGCCGTGGCGCAAGAAGTCGAAGATCTCCAAGGACATCGGCGCGGCACAGGAAATCCTCGACGTCGACCATTACGGCCTCGAAAAGGTCAAGGAGCGCATCCTCGAGTACCTCGCGGTGCAGACGCGCGTCGACAAGATGAAGGCGCCGATCCTTTGCCTGGTCGGCGCGCCCGGAGTCGGCAAGACATCGCTCGGGCAGTCGATCGCGCGAGCGACCAACCGCAAGTTCGTCCGCATGTCGCTGGGCGGGGTGCGCGACGAAGCGGAAATCCGTGGTCACCGCCGCACCTACATCGGCTCCATGCCCGGCAAGATCCTGCAGAACATGGCCAAGGTGGGCGTGAAAAACCCGCTCTTTCTGCTCGACGAGGTCGACAAGATGGGGATGGATTGGCGCGGCGACCCCTCGTCGGCGCTGCTGGAAGTGCTCGACCCCGAGCAGAATCACACGTTCACCGACCACTACGTGGAAGTCGAATATGACCTTTCGGAGGTCATGTTCGTCGCCACCGCGAATACCCTGAACATCCCTCCGGCGCTTGCGGACCGGATGGAGGTGATCCGTCTTTCCGGCTATACCGAGGACGAGAAGATGAACATCGCCACGCGCTACCTGCTGCCGAAGCAGATGAAGAACAGCGGGCTGAAGGAAGGCGAGCTGGGCGTGAGCGAAGCGGCAATCCGCGACATCGTGCGGTATTACACGCGTGAAGCCGGCGTTCGCGGATTGGAGCGCGAGATTTCCAAGATCTGCCGCAAGGCGGTCAAGCAGCTGCTCACGGACAAGCAGCAGAACGGCGGGAAGGTGAAGAGCATCAAGGTGATGCCGCGCAATCTGGACAAGTTCCTCGGCGTTCGGAAATTCACGTTTGGGGTGGCCGAGAAACAGAACCAGATCGGCCAGGTCACCGGGCTCGCGTGGACCGAAGTCGGCGGCGAGCTGCTCACGATCGAAACCGTGACCATGCCGGGCAAAGGCAAGACCATCACGACGGGCAAGCTCGGCGAAGTGATGCAGGAATCGATCCAGGCCGCGCTTTCGGTAGTGCGGGCACGCTCGCGCAAGCTCGGCGTGAAGGAAGATTTCTACCAGAAGAACGACATGCACATCCACTTGCCGGAGGGCGCGACACCCAAGGACGGGCCGAGCGCCGGAATCGGGATTGCAACGGCGATGGTCTCGGTGCTCACGGGCATTCCGGTCCGTGCCGACGTCGCGATGACCGGCGAGATCACCTTGCGCGGCGAAGTGCTGCCCATCGGCGGCCTGAAGGAGAAACTCCTTGCGGCGCACCGGGGAAGCATCAAGACCGTGCTCATTCCGGACGAGAACGCGAAGG
>CAZXAR010000044.1:0-22932 GCA_964638135.1 uncultured Enterobacteriaceae bacterium
AGACGGGCGTGCTGGTGCAGTCCGCGGGCGAGACATGGCGCCAGATCCGCAACGGACCGGTCACGTTCTACGGCGGCTGGCTGCTGGTCCTGTGCGTCGTGGTCATCGCGGCGATCTATTTCGGCCAGGGCCCGATCAAGGTGCACGAGAAACCGACCGGGCGGCGGCTGCCGCGGTTCAGCACCGCCGAGCGCTGGGCGCACTGGACGATGGGGATCAGCTTTTGCGTGCTTGGCGTCACGGGGCTGATCGTCCTGTTCGGCAAGCACGTGCTGCTGCCGGTCATCGGGTACACGCTGTTCTCCTGGCTGAGCGCGCTCAGCAAGAATCTGCATAATTTCGTCGCGCCGCTGTTCATCGCGAGCCTGCTCGTCTTCATCGTGATGTATGCGCGGGACAACCTGCCGCAGAAGGGCGACGGCGCGTGGCTTGCGACGGCGTGGCGGATGTTCGTCGGCGGCGAGCAGCCGCCTTCGGGCCGGTTCAATGCCGGTGAAAAGGTCTGGTTCTGGATCGGAGTGGTGCTGATGTGCCTGCTGGTGAGTGTGTCGGGGCTGGTGCTGCTGTTCCCCAACTTCGACCAGGTGCGCGCCACCATGCAGCTTGCGCACATCGTGCACGTGATCACGGCGATTCTTATCATCGGCTATGCGCTCGCCCATATCTACATGGGAACGATCGGGGTTGAAGGCGCCTACGAAAACATGCGCGACGGCACGACCGACGAAGCGTGGGCCCGCGAACACCACAGGCTTTGGTACGACGAAGTGAGCAAGGGCTCCGCCGGAGCGCCGGTCGGTGGCGCGGTCCCGGCCGGGGCGCCGCATTCGAAGCAGGACTAGGGGGAGGGAGACGATGAAAAACCTGGGAATTGCCGCCGCGCTGGCGGGCGGACTTCTGCTGGGCGCCATTTCCGCGCAGGGCAAATTGCCGGCGCCTCCTCCGAAGAGCGACGCCGAGAAGGCGGCCGAAGCGGAAAAAGCGGCCGCCGCCAAGGCGAAGGATGCCGAATTGCTCGGGAAGTACCAGGACAAGGCGGTCGCGAATTACAAGAAGGGCAAGGGGATGGCGGTGGAGCCGCCCAAGCCGATGCCCGCCTCGCAATCGGGGAAGAAGTAGCCGGATCGGACAGCCGAAGTGCACAGACGGGCGCCTGCGGGCGCCCGTTTCGTTTCAGGTCACTCCCTCGACGAACACCACCTTCGCTCTCGCCGACTTGAGCCGGATGGCGAGCAGCGGCGCGTACTCCGGGCTCTCGTACCACCGGCGCGCCTGCTCCATGGTCGGAAATTCGAGCACCACCACGCGAACCGGCGACCAGCCGCCTTCCTTCGGTTCGACCGCGCCGCCGCGAACGAGATAGCGCCCGCCGTAGCGTGCAATGGTGGCGGGAACCTCCCTGGCGTATTCCTGGTAGCGCTGCGGGTCGTGGATTTCGACTTCGCCGATGACGTAGGCGGCCATTGCGATTGCCTTTCTAGAGGAGCACGTTGACGAGGGTGAAGGCGAGGCCCGCGAGCGCGCAGGCGCCGATGACCGGAATGATTCCGGCCTTGTAGCGGAACATCGCCACGAACGCGGCGATCCCGATCGCGAGCGCGATCCACTCGAAGGGGCCTGCGAACCCGCGCGGCCACATCACGTGGTAGGCGAAGAAAAGCGCCAGGTTCACGATCACGCCGACGACCGCTGCGGTGATTCCGGTGAGCGGCGCGGTGAACTTCAGGTTGCCGTGGGTCGTCTCGATGAACGGCGCGCCGACGAAGATGAACACGAAGGACGGCAGAAAGGTGAAGAACGTCGCCACCGCGGCGCCCGCCGCCCCGGAAAGGAACAGCGCCTCGACGCCGAAGAGCTGCCGCGTCCAGGCGCCCACGAAGCCGACGAACGCCACCACCATGATGAGCGGCCCGGGCGTGGTTTCGCCGAGCGCCAGCCCGTCGATCATCTGCGGTCCGCTGAGCCACTGGTAGTGCTCGACGGCGCCCTGGTAGACGTAGGGCAGCACCGCGTAGGCGCCGCCGAAGGTGAGCAGCGCCGCCTTGGTGAAGAACCACCCCATCTGCGTGAGAGTTCCCTGCCAGCCCCCGACCGCCACGAGCGCGCCGATGGCGAGCCCCCAGATCGCAAGACCCGCCGCGACATGCGTCCACAGCCTCGGCCAGGTGAAGCGCGCGTGCTTCGGAATCGGCGAGTCGTCGTCGATGAGCGCGGCGCCCTGGCGCGCCCTCGCCGCCGCGTGCCCTGCGTTCGCCGCGAACACCTGCGGCGCAAAGCGTCCCCCCAGATAGCCGGCGGTGCCGGCGGCGATGACGATGGCGGGAAAGGGCGCATGGAACACGAAGATCGCGACGAATGCCGCCGCCGCGAGCGCCCAGAGCGCCGGGTGCTTGAGGGCGCGCGAACCGATGCGCCACGCCGCAGCGAGCACGATCGCCACCACGGCGGGCTTGATGCCGTAGAAGATTCCCGCCACCAGCGGCACGCTGCCATGCGCGAGGTAGGTCCACGACAGGGCGATGAGGATGAACACCGACGGCAGGACGAACAGGACTCCGGCGACGACCCCGCCCCAGGTGCGGTGCATCATCCAGCCGATGTAGGTGGCGAGCTGCGTCGCCTCGGGTCCGGGCAGCACCATGCAGTAATTGAGGGCGTGCAGGAACCGGTTCTCCGAGATCCAGCGCCTGCGCTCGACCAGTTCGGCGTGCATCATCGCGATCTGGCCGGTGGGCCCGCCGAAGCTGATGAATCCGAGCTTGAGCCAGAAGCGGAACGCTTCGGAAAAGCTGACGGGGGCGGGGCGAAGCGCGCCGCCGCCCGCGGCGGCCGTGTTCACCGATACGCTTCCGGGTTCCAGGTGTGGATCTCCTGCTTGCCTTCCTTGCACCAGCGGTACAGCGCGTCGTACACGACCATCCCGTGCGCCAGCATTTCATGGTCGTTCGCATACAGGCGCGAGAGTCCGAGCGAGACCGCGGCAAGGCCGGCCGCCTGCGGCGCGAGATCGAGGCGATTGGTGTCCGCCCCGCGCACGATCACCGCAAGCTCCTCGAGCGCCGGGTCGCGCAGGCGGTACTTGCGCAGAAACGCATCGAAGCTGCAGCGCTCGCCCTCGTGCGAGAACTCGACGTCGGGGATGTCGTACGCCGCCGCGGCGCGCTCTTGCGCCACGCGGCGCACCTCAGGCGTCGGGACATAGAGGAATTCGGCCTCGGGGTCGATGAACCGCCGGATCAGCCACGGGCACGCGATGCGGTCGATCTTTGGTCGCTCGCGCGTGACCCAGCGGGTCGAGGCGTCCTTGGGCTTGGTGGCCAGTTCGCCGCCGGTTTCCCGCCAGCGCTCGATCCCGCCCTCGAGATAGCGCGCGTCGAGCCCGCAGGTGCGCAGTTCGCGCGCGGCGCCCTGGCTCACCTCGCGCCCGTGCACGCAGTACACGACCACGCATGCCGCGGCGGGCAGGCTCTTCGCCCATTGCGCCGTCCGGGCCGGATCGCGGCGCAGCGCGCCGCGGATCAAGTCGGCGGACTCGCGGAAGGCGGGCTGTCTCCGCACGTCGACGAGCAGAGGGGGGGATTCGGAATCGATGATTTGCCGCAGCTCGGCGGCATCTATGCGCGCGTCCATCGCTCTCTCCTTAAGAGTCGCGCAGAGCTTGGACGCGCAGGCGTCTTGGACGGACGGGGAGTCTGCAAATCCCCGCGTGCGCATACTCTGACCCTTGCACGTGCCGCTGTCAACCCGCGCCGCGGCGCGTCGGCGGCGCCTTGAGCCACGCGAGCGCGGCGGAAAGCGCTTCGCGCGCGCCCGCCTGGGACGCATCGTAGCCCGGCAGGCGGGCGAGTTCCCTGCCGAAATCGCGCCCCCGCATCGCGCCGAGGACGATCTGCAGCGGCGCTTCGCGTGCCGTCCGATGGGTACACGCGAGGTAGTAGCGTTCCGTTGCGAGCGGGACGAAATCGAGCGCGAAGCGTGCGGCTGCTGCACGCAAGCCGAACCCCGCATCGGCACGGCCGCTCGCCACCGCGCTCGCGACCGCGAGGTCGATGTCCTCGTGCACGCCCGCCTCCGGAGCCCGGTTGATGAAGCGCACGCCGGGACGCGCGAGCGCGCGGACGCTGCGGATCCGCGCTCCGGGACGAACGATGATCCCCTGCTCGCGGGCGACGAAGTGTACGAGTTCGTGCTTGCGCGGATCGAGCCAGCGCCCGAGCGCGGCCGCGGCGGCCGCCGCGCGGGGCAGCGCATCGGCGACATGGAAGCCGGCCAGATCGCACTCGCCGCGCGCGAGTGCCGCCAGGCACTCGTCGGCGCCGCGGAACGCGATCTCCAGGTTCAGTCGGTCGGCGCACAACCGCGCGAGCACCGGAAGCGCGAGGTCGTGGCTCGCGCGCACCGCGAGGCGCGGGCGCTCGCCGCGCAGCGCGCCGGCGAGCATTTCCCGCAGCTCGCGCCGCAGCCGCTCGAACGGCGCGTCCAGCGCTGTGCGCACGTGTTCGTCGGCTTCGAGGAGCTTTCGACCCAGAGCGGTGAGCCGTGCGCCGCGCCCGCGCTGCATGGCGACGAGCGGCGCGCCGAGCGCCCGCGCGCCCGCGCCGAGCAACCCCCAGGCGTGCCGGTAGGAAAGTCCGCAGGCGCGCGCCGCGTCGCCCAGCGAACTCGATCGCGCGAGCGCCGCCAGGAGCTCGAGCAGCGCCCGACCGTGCCGCGGCGGCAGCGCTGCGCCTCCCAGCCAGTGCGCGGACAGGGTTATTTCCGGCGTCATATGCAATCTCATGCCTATTACACCGCAGGGAAAAGCTGCAATACAGTCAAGACTGCCGCATATATATGCAAACATTAGCATAACCGCGCAGCGGCGCACGGCGACACCGGACGGAGGAGCATCTGGACACCATCCTGCAGGGCGCATGGGGCGCCCTTGGCCTGGTCGCCTCGGGCGATGCAGCGCTCGCCGGGATCGTGCGGCTCAGCCTCGAGGTGAGCCTGTCGGCGGTCCTGGTGGCGACGCTCGCCGGTCTGCCGCTCGGTGCCGCGATCGCGGTCGGCCGCTTTCCGGGCCGGCGCGCGCTGATCGTGCTGCTCAATGCGCTGATGGGGCTGCCGCCGGTGGTCGTGGGCCTGCTCGTGTACCTGCTGCTCTCGCGCGCCGGGCCGCTCGGCGAATTCGGGCTGCTCTTCACCCCGAGCGCGATGGTGATCGCGCAGACGCTGCTCGTCCTGCCGATCATTGCGGCGCTGTGCCGGCAGGCCGTCGAGGATGCCTGGCTCGAATACGAGGAGCAGCTGCGCTCGCTCGGCGCCGAGGGATTGCGCGCCGCGCTCACCCTGGTCTGGGACATCCGCTACTCGCTCGTCACCGCGCTGCTCGCGGGCCTGGGCAGGGCCTGCGCCGAGGTCGGCGCGGTGATCATCGTCGGCGGAAACATCGACGGCGTGACGCGCGTCATGACAACCGCGATCGCGCTCGAGACTTCCAAAGGCGACCTGCCGCTCGCGCTCGCTCTCGGCTTCGTCCTGATCGCCATCGTGCTGGCGCTGAACGCCGGCGCCTACCTCGTCAAGGACGCCGCGCAGCGGCGCTTCGGATGAACGGCATTCTCCCGCTGCGACTCGAAGAGGTGACGTTCGCCGCCGGCGGACACGCCGCCATCGACCGCGTATCGCTCGAGCTCACGGCAGGTCCGAGCACCATTCTGCTTGGCGCAAACGGGGCGGGGAAAAGCGTCCTCATGCGCCTGATGCATGGGTTGCTTGTGCCGAGCGCGGGCCGCGTGCGCTGGAACGAGGACGACCCGCGGAGCGTGCGGCGCCGCCAGGCGATGGTGTTCCAGCGCCCGATCATGCTGCGCCGCTCGGTGCTGGCGAATGTGGAGTACGGGCTGAAGGTCGCGCGCGTGCCCGAGCCCGAGCGCCGGGCGTCGGCGCTGGAAGCGCTCGCAAGCGTCGGGCTTGCGCACCTGGCGCATCGCCCCGCGCGCACGCTTTCGGGCGGCGAGCAGCAGCGCGTCGCGCTCGCGCGCGCCTGGGCGCTGCACCCCGAAGTGCTGTTTCTCGACGAGCCGACCGCGAGCCTCGATCCGGGGGCGACGCGCGAGATCGAAACCGTGATCAAGGCATTCGACGCCGCCGGCACCAAGGTCGTCATGGCGACCCACAACCTCGGGCAGGCGCGGCGCCTGGGCGACGAGGTGCTGTTTCTGCATCAGGGCAGGCTGGTCGAGCGCGCGGCAGTGGACCGGTTTTTTCCCCAACCGGCCTCCGCCGAAGCCGCCGCATTCGTCCGAGGAGAGCTGCCATGGGCATGATCGCGGCGGCGTTGGCGGCATTCGTGCTGAGCCTGCCGGCGCATGCGCAGCGGACCCACATCACGATCGCCTCCACGACCTCGACCGAGCAATCCGGATTGTTCCGCCACCTGCTGCCGAAATTCACGCACAGGACGGGGATCGAAGTCCGCGTGGTCGCGCTGGGCACCGGGCAGGCCCTGGACATGGGACGCCGGGGCGATGCCGATGTCGTCTTCGTCCACGACGCGGCCGCCGAAAAACGCTTTGTGGACGAAGGTTACGGCGTCGGCCATCGGCTCGTCATGTACAACGATTTCGTGCTGATCGGCCCGAAGTCCGATCCGGCCGTGGCGAGGGGAGGCGATATCGTCGCGGCGCTGGCGAAGATCCACCGCGCGCAGGCGCCGTTCGTCTCGCGCGGCGACAAGAGCGGCACGCATGCGGCGGAACTCCGCCTGTGGAAGCTCGCGGGGCTGGAAATGCCGGCGCACAAGGGCGCCTGGTACCGCGAAACCGGCTCTGGCATGGGACCGGCGCTGAATACGGCCTCGGGCTTGAACGCGTACGTCCTCGCGGATCGCGGCACTTGGCTTTCGTTCCGGAACCGCGGCGCGCTCGTGATCCTCGTCGAGGGCGACCGGCGGCTCTTCAACCAGTACGGGGTCATGCTGGTGAGCCCGGCGAAGCATCCGCACGTCAGGCGCGAGCCGGGCCTCCGGTTCATCGACTGGCTGGTTTCGCCCGAAGGACAGAACGCGATCGCCGAATACCGCATCGGCGGCGAGCCGCTGTTTTTCCCCAGCGCGCGCTAGAGCGCGATCATCGGGGCTGGGGTATCGTGTACCGCGAACATGGAAACTGGCGACACCGGCAGCGCCGTGATCGCGCTGCTATCGCTTGGCACGCTGCTCGCGGCGTTCGTCTACGCCTCGGTCGGTCACGGCGGAGCCTCCGCGTACCTTGCGGCGATGGCGCTTGCGGGCGTCGCGCCGCAGGAAATGCGGCCGGTCGCACTCACGCTCAACGTGCTCGTATCCGGGATCGCTACGTTCAAGTTCTACCGGGCGGGTCATTTCCGCTGGCGCCTGTTCTGGCCGTTTGCCGCCACCTCGATTCCGCTTGCCTTCGTCGGCGGTGCGCTCACCATGCCGGGGGCAGCCTACAAGGTGCTCGTCGGCATCGTGCTGCTCTACGCCGGATGGCATTTGTGGCTGAGCGGCCGTGCGGGCGGAGAGATGCGCGCGGTGCGCGGGGTTCCGGTGCGGCTCGCGCTGACGATCGGCGCGCTGCTGGGAATCCTCTCGGGCCTCACCGGCGTCGGCGGCGGCATCTTCCTCAGTCCGCTGCTGCTCCTCGCGGGCTGGGCCGGGACCAGGCAGACTTCGGCGGTCGCTGCGCCCTTCATCCTGCTCAATTCGATCGCCGCGCTCGCCGCCGGCTTCGCGGCGCGCGTGGCGTCGCTCCCGGACTACGTGCCGGTGCTGGCGATCGCGGTGCTCGCCGGAGGCTGGGCGGGGGCCGAATACGGCAGCAAGCGGCTTGCCAACCCCGTCATCCGCCGCTTCCTCGCCGTGGTGCTGGCCGTAGCCGGCGTGAAGATGATTTTTGCCTAGATACAATGCGCGCTGCGCGGCCTGTGATGCGCCGCATGCGGGCTCCATGACATGAAAACATTCGGCTTCGCGGGCTGGTCGGGCAGCGGCAAGACGACGCTGATCGAGAAGCTCATCCCGCGCTTCGTGAAGCGCGGGCTGCGCGTCTCGCTCATCAAGCACGCGCATCACAGCTTCGACGTCGATCAGCCCGGGAAGGATTCGTACCGGCATCGCCACGCCGGCGCAGGCGAGGTGCTGGTCACTTCGTCGCGGCGCTGGGTGCTGGTGCACGAGCTGCGCGGCGAGCACGAGCCGCCGTTCCAGGAGCAGGTGAAGCGCCTCTCGCCCTGCGACCTGCTGATCGTGGAGGGCTTCAAGTACGCCCCGATCCCCAAGATCGAGGTGTGGCGCGCCACGACCGGGGAACCGATGCTGCATCCGAACGATCCGTACATCGTTGCTCTCGCCACCGACGCGCCGGTGGAGGCAAAGCTGCCGGTGCTCGATCTGAACGACGCCGACGCGGTGGAGGCGTTTCTCGTCGCGCATCTGGAGCTGGCATGAAACAGCACCTGCTCTCGGTCGACGAGGCGCTCGAGGCGGTTCTCGCGGGCGCGCGGCCGGTGGAGGAGATCGAGGAGATCGCCACGCTCGAAGCAAGCGGCCGGGTGCTGGCGCGGGCGCAGTCGTCGTCGCTGGACGTGCCGCCGATGGACAACAGCGCCATGGACGGCTATGCAGTCCGGGTTGCCGACGTGACCACGCCCGGCGTTCGCCTGAGGATCGCGCAGCGCATTCCTGCGGGCAGCGTCGGAACGCCGCTCGAGCCGGGCACGGCGGCGCGCATTTTCACCGGCGCGCCGATTCCGCCGGGCGCGGACGCGGTCGTGATGCAGGAATTCTGCAGCGTCGAGAGCGGCCAGGTCGTGGTGCAGCGCGCCCCTGAGCGCGGCGCGTGGATCCGCCGCGCCGCGAGCGACATCCGCGGCGGAGCCGAAATCCTCGCCGCGGGGATTCGCCTGCGGCCGCAGGACACGGGGCTTGCGGCGTCGGTCGGCATCGCCTCGCTGCCGGTGCGCCGGCGGGTGCGGCTTGCGCTCTTTTTCACCGGCGACGAACTCGTGATGCCGGGTGAGCCGCTTGCGCCGGGGCGGATCTACAACTCGAACCGGTTCACGCTGCGCGGCCTTTCGGGCATGCACGGCTGCGAAGTGCGCGACTATGGAATCGTTCCCGACCGTCTCGACACGACCCGCGACGTGTTGCGCCGCGCGGCGGCCGAGAACGATGTCATCGTCACCTCGGGCGGCGTGTCGGTGGGCGACGAGGACCATGTCAAGCCTGCGGTCGAGGCCGAGGGCTCGCTTCTGATGTGGCGGATCGCGATGAAGCCAGGCCGGCCGCTCGCCTTCGGCCGGGTCGGCAGTGCGGCCTTTCTCGGCCTGCCCGGCAATCCGGTTTCCAGCTTCGTGACGTTTGTGCTGTTCGTGCGACCGTTCCTTCTCAGGACGCAGGGAATCGCGCAGGTGCAGCCGCGCGCCATCGAGGCGCGCGCCGATTTCGACTGGCCGGAGCCGGACGCGCGGCGCGAGTTCCTGCGCGTAAAATGGAATCCGGGCGGCGGCCTCGATCTGTACCCGACGCAGGACTCGGCGGTGCTCACTTCGGTCGCCTGGGCCGATGGCCTGGTGGACAACCCGCCGGAGCACGCCATCCGGCGCGGCGAGCGGGTTCGATTCCTGCCGTTTGCGGAGCTTTATCGGTGAAGGTGAAGGTGCTCTTTTTCGCGGCGCTGCGCGAGCAGCTCGGAACCGCCGCGGAGGAAATCGAACTGCCGGCCGGGGTCGGCACGGTAGCCGAGCTGCGCGCGCATCTCGCGGCGCGCGGCGGCGCGTGGCGCTCCGCGCTCGCGGACGGGAAACTGCTGCGGGTCGCGGTCAATCAGGACATGGCGGCGCTTCCCGCCGGCATCAAGGCGGGCGACGAGGTGGCGTTCTTCCCGCCCGTCACGGGCGGCTAGCGATGAAGATCGTGGTGCAGCGCGAGGACTTCGACTGCGGCACCGAAATCGAGGCGCTCGCGCGCGGCAATCCGAAAGTCGGCGCCATCGCGGCCTTCGTCGGGCTGGTGCGCGACGTGAACGAGGGCGCCGCGGTGCGGGCGATGACGCTCGAACATTATCCGGGCATGACTGAAAACGCGATCGCCGGAATCGTCGATCAGGTCCGATCGCGCTGGGACGTCCTGGATTGCACGGTCGTTCACCGTTACGGCGAACTGCGCCCGAACGACCGCATCGTGCTCGTCGTCGTCGCGAGCGGCCATCGCGGCGACGCCTTCGCGGCATGCGAGTTCATCATGGATTTCCTCAAGACCCGGGCGCCGTTCTGGAAGAAGGAGCAGACGCCCGAGGGCGCGCGCTGGGTCGAGGCGCGTTCCAGCGACGATGCAGCAGCACAGCGTTGGAGCGAACCGAAGAGCGACGCAGCGTAGGCGGTCTGTCAGCCGAGTTTACGGAACTGCGTCCTATCGGGTACACTCAAAGCCGCAGGGAGATGGCATTCCTCCCTAGGATAAACGCCGCAAGGCTGATGATGCCTACGTGACGCGCCGGGCACGGGCGAGAGCGTAGGCATTTTCTTTGCCCCGACCGACCCGTTCGCGCAAGCAGAACGACAACCGTCGGAGGTTTCGAAGTGATTATTCAGCATTATCGAAGGCGAAGGCTGCCGGGGTCGCGATGACCGAGATCTGGGCACTCGCCGCGCTGTGGCTGGGACTCGCGCTCGTCGCGAGCCTGGTCTCAATCTGGCTGCGGGTGGCGACCGCGCTTTCCGAGATCGTGGTCGGTACCATCGCGCAACTCGTGATCGGCGCAGTCGTGGGGACCGCCGCGCTCGGCGCCGACCAGGGATGGATCAAGTTTCTTTCTGGCGCCGGCGCCATCGTGCTTACGTTTCTCGCGGGCGCAGAGCTCGACCCCGAGGTCTTCCGGCGCAAGTGGAAGGAAGCGACAGCCGTAGGCCTGATCAGTTTCTTGGCGCCGTTCTTCGGCTGCGCCGCAGCGGCGTACTGGCTGTTGGGGTGGAGCCCGATGGGAAGCTGGCTCGCCGGCATCGCGATGTCCACCACGTCGGTTGCGGTGGTGTACGCGGTGATGATCGAGTTTGGATTCAACACCACGGACTATGGCAAGACCGTGCTCGCCGCCTGCTTTATCACCGATCTCGGCACGGTGGTAGCGCTTGGATTGATCTTTGCGCCATTCACGGTGAAGACCTTGATATTTGTCGGCACCATGGCCGCTCTGGGATTGGCGCTGCCCTGGCTGACACCGCGCTTTTTCAGGCGTTACGGCGGCAGGCCGTCGGAAATGGAGGCGAAGTACCTGCTGCTATGCCTGTTCGGGCTGGGCGCGCTCGCGGCGTGGGCGGACAGCGAAGCCGTGCTGCCGGCGTACCTGACGGGAATGGTGCTCGCGGGCACCGTTGGCAAGGACCACGCGCTGATCCGCCGCCTGAGGACACTGTGCTTCGGGCTGCTGACGCCTTTTTACTTCATTCGCGCCGGCTCTTTCGTATCGATGCCGGCGCTGATCGCCGCCCCCGGCGCGTTCCTGTTGATGCTTCTGGTGAAGGTGCTGACGAAAATCGCCGGTGTCTATCCGGTGACCCGAAAATTCCGGTCGCCGCGCAAGGAAGGCATGTACACAACGCTGCTCATGTCCACGGGCCTCACGTTCGGCACTATCTCGGCGCTGTTCGGTCTTTCCCACGAGGTGATCGACCAGGCCCAGTACTCGGCCCTGGTCGCCGCGGTAATCGCGAGCGCGGTGGTGCCGACGGTGATCGCCAACGCATTCTTCATGCCGCACCATCTGTTGCCCAGGCCGGCCGCGCCACCCGAGGTGGCGCATGCCGGCACCGCACAAGTTCCTGAAGCGAAACGAGGAGTCCAGCCGTGATCCGAACCATACTGCTCGCCTACGACGGATCCGAAGCCGCAAACAAGGCATGCGAATACGCGCTCGATATCGCGCAGAAGTATGGGGCGAAGCTGTTTGCAATCTCGGTCGCGCGGCCGCCCGAGATGGGCGAAGATGTCGAGACCGAAGCGATCATCGAGAATTCGCGCGCCTATCACGGCAAACTGCTGACGTCCGTGATTCATCTCGCTGCCGGCCACAAGATCGAGGTCGAGTGCGAGGTCGCCGTCGGCCATGTCGCGGAGCAGATTCTCTACTCTGCCGACAGCCACGAGGTGGACTTGATCGTACTCGGCCATCGCGGCAAGACCCTGTTCCGCCGTCTGCTGCTTGGTTCGGTGTCGAAGCAGGTGGTGCAGCACGCGAATCAGCCGGTCCTCGTGGTGCGATGAGGGCCCGCCCGGCATGAAGGAAGTGTTGCTGATTTCGCTTGGCGCCGTAGTCGGGGCGAATCTGAGATACGCGGTGAATCGGCTCGCGCTCAAGTACATTTCCGCTTCAGTGCCCTACGGCACGCTGATCGTCAACGTCACGGGCAGCTTCGTGCTCGGCTTCTTTCTCGCCTGGACGACCGAGCGCGTGCTTGCGAATCCGCTCTGGCGCTCGCTCGTGGCAGTGGGGTTTTGCGGGGCCTATACGACGTATTCCAGCTACGGCTTCGAAACGGTCGCGCTCCTGGAGCAGGGGCACTACGGCTTGGCGACGGCCAACTTCATCGCCAACAATGTGCTTGCGCTGCTGGCAGTGATCGCCGGAATGGCGCTGGCGAGAGCGCTGTGAAATGCGCGAACTGATCCGCATCTCGGTGTACATCAACGAGGCCGACGAATGGCGCCGTCGGCCGCTGCACCTGGAGGTGCTTCGCATGCTGCATGAACGCGGTGTTGCGGGAGGAACGGTGCTTCGCGCAGTGGCCGGTTTTACCGGCAAGGGGAACGTGGAAACGACTTCACTCGTGGATGCGGGCGGAAAGCTTCCCCTGGTCATCGAATTCGTCGACTCCGCCGAGAAGGTGGAAAGCGTACTCCCGGAGGTGAGAACGATGGTCGGCGAGCGCCTGATCGTGCGCGAGCAGGTCGAGGCGGTGGGTGACACAGGCGAACGGAAGTGATGCCGGGTAGCATGTCGTAGTCATCGCGCGCTCAGTTCCTCCGTACCCACGCCGAAAACCTGCCGGTACACGTCTTCGCCGTAGCTCGTCTCCAACGGCTCGCCCTCGAGGAGTTTGAAGGTTCGTGTCCCGTCGGCCCGCCGTTCGGCGCGCAGGAAGAGGGCGTCCGCCTTCTTCCGCTCGACGAAGCCGTGGGCGAATTCATACAGGTGCGTCACGTAGAAGATCTTGATTCGATTTTCCAGCAACGCACGGACGATCTGTCTCGCGATCTCCGACCCTTCCCGTTCGTTGGTCGCTGCGAACGATTCGTTGAAGAGCAGCATTGAATTCGGCGCGAGATGCTCGACGAGTTCGCTCATTCTGCCGAGCTCCTCATCGAGTTTTCCGCTCTTCATCGTCGCGTCCTCTTCCCGCTTGTAGTGAGTGAACAGGGCGGGGCAAAGTTCGGCACAGAAGTCCTCCGCCCCGACGAACAGGCCGCATTGCATCATCAACTGTGCCAGTCCGAGGCTCCGCAGGAAGCTCGACTTTCCGCCCTGGTTCGCGCCGGTGATGACCATGAGGCTCTTGCCGTCTGCGTTGACCGAATTGCCCACGAGCTTGCGCTCCATGTGGAGCGTTAGGCACACGTCGTACAGCCCGCTGAATCGGTGCCTGCGTTCGCCCGCGGGCTCGGGCACGGGGAAGCACACCGGCTCTCCCTTGGCCGCAAGCCGGCGGTGCAGATTCAGGCAGCCGACATAGAACGCGAGCTCTGTTCGAAGCATGTCGAAGAAGCTCAGGATGTGATCGGTCGACTGGGCAAGCGCGTTCGCGACCAGGTTGATCCCGCGGTCCTTCAGTTCCGACAGGATCCTCCCGCCATTCTCGTCGCGAGGGTGGATGTAAAAGGTGTACGCGGGGGGACCTTTGCGGAACAGCCGCGCCAGCCAGCTCCGCTCCACCTCGCGCGCCATCCGCAGTGCGTAATCGGAGCCCTCGTTGCCCTCGCCCAATCCGGCGCTCACCAACACCCCCTTGCGGAACTTCAATTCCGTCAGATGGTTCCGGATGCTGTCGAAGTACTTGTCGCTCAATTCCTTCTCGAGCATCGCAAACAGCACATTGAACCCCTGCGACCGAAATCGGCCGGCATGTTGTCCGGCGACGGTCCTCAGCTTCCCGAGCATGCCCATGAACATCTGCAGCAATTCGATCGAGCCGTGCAGGATCGAGCCTGGATATCTGCTGAAAACGCCGAACCAGTGCTTCTTCTTTCCTTCGATCGCCTCTACCGCAAGTTCGTAGAGCCCCCTGACCACCGCCGGGTTCTTCAGGCAGTCCTTCAAGACCTCCTGCCGATACAGAATCGTGTCCGCATCGTTCCGCAGGCCCCCGAGAAGGGCTTTCCGCGCCACGTCGAACAGGAACGCGTCGTCGCGCGCCATGGCGCGCAGCAGCGTGTCCAGCTCCAGGTCCTGCATCAGGGCTCGCTCGTTGGACGGCAACTCCTGCTGCAGGTCGAAATCCCGATCCCGGTGCATCAGGAGCGCCTTCATGCCTTGATCCGCTCCTTCAGCCAATCGTACGTGACGCGATATTTCTCCGCGATCGCAAGCGCATGCGCCAGTCCGTCGGCCGGCCTTCGCTCCAATTTGAACGTTCGAATCGCCGGATTGTCCGGATCGACCGTGCTGACCATGCTGACCGTTTTCTCGCTCAGCGACGCCAATTCGTCCAGAAAGGTGACGCAGACGCACAGCAGGTCCAGCGCGGAAAATCTCGCGATCACCTTCTTGCTCAAATAGACCGCGTCCTTGAGCGTGGTGGACGAGAACATTTCGTTCATGACGACGATGCTGTCCGGCGTCGCCTGGTCCAGAACCCGGCGGATTCTGACCAGATCGTCCTGCAGCTTGCCGCGGAGGGTCTCGATGTCCTCTTCCCTTTCGAAATGCGTGAACAGGCGGTCGAAGAGAAACAGTCGGGCTTGCGTGCCCGGGACCGGGCAGCCCAGGCTGGCCAGATAATGGAGCTGGCCGAACGTGCGGGCGAACGTCGTCTTGCCGCCCTGGTTCGGACCGGAAACGACGAAGACGCGCTCCGGGCCGCGCAGGAAGAAATCGTTGCGCACGACGGCGGCTCTTTCGTCTAAGAGCTTGCGGGCCAATGCCAGGTCGAAGGTTTCGCGGCAGTCGATCTCTTTGCATTTGTCGGAAAGCTGCGGATAGCAGAACCTCAGGCCGGCGCCGCGGAATTTTTCGAGATGAGTCAGATAGGCGACGTAGAACTGGATCTCGCGGTCGAATTCGGAAATCTTCTCGTCCAGATAGGCCGCGTGCTCCGCCCAAAAAGTCTCCAGTGCGAGGAACGTGTGCGGATGGAGCAGCGCGACCCGCTCCAGCACCTGCGCCTGGACGTGGTTCATGCCTCCGCCCCGGAATTTGACGCGGTAGTCCTTGACCGTACCGCGCCTGAATTTTTCGAATGTGCCTTCGACGGCCGCGCTGTAGTCGCTCTCGTTGTCGTAGTTGCGGACCGTGATGCCGCTGTCCCTCATGAGCACGCAATACCTGATCGCGGACAGATCCGAATTCAGCTTCGCCGCTTCGGTCGCGAGCGTTGTGAACGCGGCCGATGCGAGGTACTCCGTGAGGTACTCCCGGAAGGCGCGCATGCCAC
Organism: uncultured Enterobacteriaceae bacterium; assembly: GCA_964638135.1. Classification (GTDB taxonomy): domain Bacteria; phylum Pseudomonadota; class Gammaproteobacteria; order Burkholderiales; family SG8-39; genus 2-02-FULL-66-14. The sequence continues at coordinate 15,649 of CAZXAR010000044.1, forward strand.
GCGACCTCAAGCCGGTCTCGCGCAGATCCCGGCACAGGCGCTCGACGGCTTCGCAATAGATTTCAACCGCGCCCAGGAACCATCGCTCCTTCTGGTACCGGTAATAGAACTGTTTATCCTTCGGGAGATGCTCGCGCATCGTGCGCATCACTTGAGAGAACGAGCTCACGACTCGCATCAGGTTCGCATCTTCCAGGTCCTGCATGACTTCCTGGCGATAAGCGATCGCGTCGAGATCGGTCAGCCGCGTGTGGAAAAAGGGGACGAGGTCGTAATCCTTCCAATCCGCGGTGACGGCTTGCACGATCTGGTCGAGATTCAGGTTATGAAAAAACGGCGGCGTCTCCGGGGTGAACTGTCCGGTGGGGGCATCCAGCCCGGGAAACAGAATGCTGTCGAAGTCCGCGGCGCCGGCGCCGGCGCCCGGCTGGCAGGGCACATTCCGCGAAAGCTCGTCAACGTCCGAAAGGCGCACGTTCACCCAACTCCTGTTCGATCTCCAGCAGCCGGTTGTACTTGGCGATGCGCTCGCCGCGGCACACCGAGCCAGCCTTGATCCGGCCGCCGCCCATCGCGACCGCGAAGTCCGCCATGAAGGTGTCCTCGGTTTCGCCCGAGCGGTGCGAAATCACGTAGCCCCAGCCCGCTTTGCGGCATAGTCGGATCGCTTCCATCGTCTCGGTCACTGTTCCGATCTGGTTCAGCTTGATCAGGGCCGCGTTGCAGGTCTTCTCCTCGATCGCGCGTGCGATGAAGCGCGGGTTCGTCACCAGGATATCGTCACCTACGACTTGCACCTGGTTCCCGAGCGCGGCCGTAAGCTGGCGGAAACCGTCCCAGTCCGTTTCTGCCAGTCCGTCTTCTATGGAGACGAGGGGAAATCGGTCGATCCACTCCTGGTACAGGGCGATCATCTGACTGCTCGTCTTCGTGCCCTGGCGGCTGCGCGACAGGCGATACAGGCCTCCCTCGTAGAAAGAGCTTGCCGCCGGATCCAGCGCAATGGCGATATCGGCCCCCGGACGATACCCCGCCGCTCGGATCGACTCGACGATCAGCTCGCATGCTTCCTCGTTGGTGGCGAGCCGCGGCGCCGGTAGAGGCGCCGGACGGCACGGATGAAACCGCGCGCACGCCATTTCGCAACGCCACGCTGACGCGAACGGTGGGGTTGCCGCGCGAGTCAAGAACCTGCATGGCGCCAATGGCTGCGATGGCTGTGTTCATTCGTTTGACTGCCTCCTTCAGAAAGAGACTTTCCGGGCACAAAAAAACCCGCACGCGGCGGGTTTGTTCGAAGGACTCCGCCGCAAGCACATACGCAGCAGGAGTCATCAGCCTTTCGGCGGTTCAGGGGAACTCCATCCCCTACGACGCGAATTATGTCCATTTCCGGACGACCGGGCAACACGGCAGACCAGAGCGCATCTCCGGCTTGATCTTCCCGCAGCTTTCCAATACCCTTTGCACGCAACCGGGAGATGGCATTCCTCCCGAACAAAAACCGCCTCACCGGCTGATGATGCCTGCGTAGCTCCTCGCACGAGGAAAGGGCGTGGGCGATGGCCGAGCGTGTGCTGTTCAATCTGCTCCAGGTCGCGGTGGTGATGGCGTTTGCGCCGCTCGCGAGCGGCGTCCTCGCGCGGCTGAAGGAAAGGGTGCAGTCCAAGCGCGGGCCGAGCGTCCTCCAGCCCTACCGCGACCTGTGGAAGCTGTTCCACAAGGACGAGGCGGTGTCCGAGGACAGCACGTGGATCTTCCGCTTCACGCCCTACCTGGTTTTCGTGACGCCGGTGTTCGTCGTGCTGCTCATCCCGGTGCTGACGTCCTATCCGCTCGCCTTCGCCTTCATGGCCGACATGGTGGGCGCCGGATTCGTGCTCGCGCTGGGCGGTTTCTTCGCCGCGCTCGCCGCGGTCGACACCGCGAATCCCTACGGTCCGATGGGCGCGAGCCGGACACGGATGGTCGGGTTTCTCGCCGAACCGGTCTTCGTCATCGTCTTTTTCACGGTGTCGTACGTCGCGGGGTCCACGATTCCCTACATCGTGCAGAAGCAGTGGGTCGCCTCGGCGTCGAATTTCTTCGCTCCGTCGCACGTTCTGCTGATGGCCGCGTTCGTCATGCTGATCCTGGCCGAAGCGGGGCGCATCCCCGTCGACAGCCCTGAGGGCCATTTCGAGCTTGCGATGATCGAGGAGTCGAAGGCGCTGGAGTACTCGGGGCGCGGCGCCGCGCTCATGAAGTGGGGCGGGCAGATGAAGTTCTTCGTGCTGATGTGCGTGTTCCTCAACGTGCTGGTGGTGCCCTGGGGCCTCGCGGACAGCCAGTCCGTCGCCGAGGTTCTCCTCGCCATCCCGCTCGTCCTCGCCAAGATTTTCGTGTTCATCCTGGTGCTGGTTGTGATCGAGTCCTCGCTGGCGAAGCTGAGGCTGTTCCGCATCAGCGAATTCCTCGGTGCAGCGTTCATCACCGCGGTAGCCGCAATGATCACCCGGGTGTTCGCGTTTTAGGACATTCATGGATCCCACTTTATTGCTCGCCGTGAACGCGCTGGCGGGCGGGCTATTCCTGCTGTGCGCCTTCGGCATCGTGACGATGCGGCAGGTGCGGGGCTGCCTCAATCTATTCATCGCCCAGTCGCTGCTCCTCGCGGCTTCCGCGTTTCTGCTGGGCGCGGCGTTCGATTCGTGGCATCTCGTGGGCGTCGGAATCGTCAATCTCATCGCCAAGCCGTTCGTGATTCCGTGGATCCTGCGCCGCATGCTGCACGAGGAGATCTACGCGCGCCGCGAGATCGATCAGGCGGTCAACATTCCGACCTCGCTGCTTGCCGCGCTCGCCCTGGTCATCCTGGGCTACTTTCTCACGCTGCCGATCCTCGAAGCGCTCGATCCCGCCTCGCGCCTCGGCAACGTCGCGATCGGGTTCGCCGGGCTCTTCCTCGGCGCCTTCACGCTCGCGGTGCGACGCGAGGCGGTGCCGCTGCTGATCGGCGTGCTGGCGATGGAAAACGGCGCGTTCTTCGCCGGCATCGCCATGTCGCGCAATCTGCCTTTTATCGTCGAGCTCGCGATCGCCTCCGACGGCTTGATTCTCGTTTTCGTGGTCGGGGTGCTGACGCGGATGCTCCATCGGCGCGTCGGCTCGACCGACGTCGGCGCGCTCGCCGCGCTGAAGGAAGGCGAGCCTTGAACCTGTTCGTCATGCTCGCGTTCCCGCTGCTCGCCGCGCTGCTCTGCTGGCGCGCGCGCACGCCAGGGATCGCATCGGGTGCCACGCTCGCGTCCTGCATCGCCGTCCTCGTCCTCGCGATCGACACCGCCTTTGCGGCGCTTCGCGGCGGTACGGTGGTTGGCGTCGAAATCGCGGTCGCGGCGGATGCTCTGAGTGCGCTCATGCTGCTGCTGATCGCAGTGGTCGCGACCGGCGCCGCATTCTTTTCCAGGGGCTACATGCAGCGCATGCGAGAGGGCCCGGCGAGGCTCTGGTTCTACTACCTCAACTTCAATCTATTCGTCTTTTCGATGCTGGCGGTGCCGCTGCTGGTCGAGCCGACGCTGGTGTGGATTTTCGTGGAGCTGACGACGCTGTGCTCGGCCATGCTCGTCGGCTACGAGAATACGCGCGAGGCGCTCGAGGCGGCGTGGAAGTACGTGGCGCTCTCTCTCATGGGCGCGGCCATCGGGCTGCTCGGTTTCCTGGTGCTGTTTGCCGCCATGCAGGCCGCCGGGGGCGGGACCTATACGTGGGAGGGGCTGGTGCAGGCCGCGCCGCGCATGCCGCCAGCGCTGATCGAGACCGCATTCCTGCTCGTTCTCGTAGGGTTCGGCACCAAGGTCGGCCTCGTGCCCCTTCACACCTGGCTGCCCGATGCGCACAGCCAGGCACCCTCACCGGTCTGCGCCGTCCTGTCGGGCGTCGAAACGACGGTCATCCTTTACGTCATTCTCAGAATGCTGCCGGTGCTCGACGCCGTGCCGGGGGTCGACCTGCAACTCTGGACCGTGTCGTTCGGACTGCTGTCGGTCGGTGTCGCCGCCTTTCTTCTCATCCAGGTGCGCGATTACAAGCGCATGTTCGCCTATTCCACGGTGGAGCACATGGGGATCATTCTCGTGGCGGCGGGACTGGGAAGCGCGGCCGCGAATTACAGTACTGTGTACCAGGCGCTGACGCACACGCTGACGAAGTCGTTCTGCTTCTACGCCGCCGGTGCGGCGCTGCTCGCGACAGGCTCGCGCGACATCCTCGCGCAGCGCGGGCTGATCCGTCGCTCGCCTGCGACGGGCGCAAGCCTGCTCATCGGCGGCCTTGCCATCGCCGGCGCTCCGCCGTTCGCGGTATTTCTGAGCGAGTTCTCGATCTTCAGGGCGGGCCTCGCGGAGGGGCGCTATATCGCCATCGGGCTGCTCGTGCTGTTCATCGCGATCGGCTTCTTCGCCGTGATGCGGCACGTGAACCGCATGGTGTTCGGAGCCGCGGCTGGCGCCGCCGAACCGTTTCGCCTGCCGGCAAGCTGCGCCGCCGTGCTGGTCGTAGCGGCCGCTCTGGTCATCGTGTCCGGCCTTTATCTGCCGCCGCCGCTGCACGAGCTGCTGCAGCGCGCGGCCGCGCGCATGGCGGGCTGAGCCGATGCCTGCCGCATCGACGCTCTGGCAACGCGCGCTCGATCGGTGGCAAGGGCGCGTCCGCGTCCGCGCCGAGGACACGCCCGGGGAAATCGAATGCGCAAAGGAAGAACTCGTCGAAATCTGCGCCTGGCTGCACGCCGAGGCGGACTGCGGCTTCGGCGGGCTGATCGTGGAGGAGCGCGCGGCGGGGTGGGAGCTGCGCTATGTCTTCTACGCCTCCGACGTCCCGGGCTGGATCCATGTCGTGCAGCGCGGCCCCCTTTCCGACACGGCGTTCCCGAGCATCAGCGCGCGGGTGCCCGCCGCGGACTGGCACGAGCGCGAGGCCGAGGATCTGTTCGGCCTGAAGTTCGCGGGCCATCCGTATCTCGGCGATTTCATCCTGCACAACGATGCCTGGCAGGAAAACGTGTGCCCGATGCGCAAGGGCTTCGATGCGGCAAAACCGGTGGGCAAACGCGAGCCGGACCCGGACTGGCGGCCGCGCCGCCTCGTGCATGCGCCCGGCGCCTTCGTGATGCCGATCGGGCCGGTGTTTTCCGGTGTCACCGAGTCGGTGCATTTCCAACTGGAAACCGTCGGCGAGGACGTCATCCACGCCTCGTCCAGGCTTTTTTACAACTACCGCGCGATCGAAAAAATCGCCGAGGGACGGTCCGTGGACGCTGTACTGCTGCTCGCGGAGCGCTTCAGCGCGACCACTGCGTTCGCGCACGCGCTGGCCTTTTGCCAGGCGGCCGAAAGGATCGCAAGCCTCGAAGTTCCTCCGCGGGCGCGCGTGCTGCGCGTGCTGCTGGCGGAGCTCGAGCGGCTGCGCCACCATGCGGGCGCCATCCAGGAGATTTGCGAGTCGACGGGCCTTGTCGTCGCGATGAGCCAGGCGGCGATCCTGGAGGAGGACTTGCTGAGAATTACAGGAAATTTCTGCGGCCATCGCTATCTCTTCGGCCTGGCGGCAATCGGCGGCCTGACGCGGGATTTTCTGGACGGCATGTGCGGCAACTGCGTTGCCGATGCGCGGGAGGTCGGCAACAAGCTCGATCGGCTCGAAGCGATGCTGCGCGATTCCAGCAGTTTCCTCGACCGCCTGGAGGAAGTGGGCACGGTGGCACACGTCGATGCGCGCCGCTTCAGCCTCGTAGGGCCGATCGCCCGCGGCTGCGGCCTCGCCCGCGACCTTCGCAAGGCGCAGCCGTACTCCGGGTATGAAGCATTCCAGTTCGATGTGCCCAGTGAATCGGAAGGCGACGGTTATGCGCGGCTCAGAGTTCTGTTCGCCGAAGCGAGGCAGTCGCTGCGCATCATGAACCAGGCCGCGGCGGCCATCCCGCCCGGTGCGGCGCGCGCCGCCCCCGCGGACATTTCCGGCGGGGGAGCCCTCGGCTGGGTCGAAGCCCCGCGCGGCGCGAGCTTTCACTGGTTGCGGGTCGCAGAGGGCGGCACGGTCGAGCGCTACCGGATTGTCACGCCCTCGTTCATCAACTGGCGCGGGTTTCACTTCGCCGTCGAAAAATTCGCTTTCCAGGATTTTCCGATCATCTTGGCGAGCTTCGGACTCTCGCCCGCCGAGAACGACCGCTAGGAGGGCCGCCATGAGCCAGTGGATCCTGAGAGGCCTCAAGACCGGCATCAAGAGCACGGCCTACCCCGCGGGCGCCGAGGACTGCGCGGGAGTATCTCCCGGATTTCCAGTGATGACGCGGCGCCCGGAAACGGAAGCACGCGCCCTGGCGGCCCGCTGCCCGACATCGGCCCTGCGCGACATCGGCGAGCGGGTGGAAGTCGATTATCGGCGCTGCGTGCACTGCTACCGCTGCGTCCGGGAAACGGAAACACCGATGAACTGGGAACGGGATTTCGAGCGCGCCACGATCAAGCCGGGCGGCACGGTGCTCGATCCCGCATTCGAGCGCTCGATTCACGTCCTGGTGGTGGACGCCGGCGATTGCGGCGCCTGCCTGAACGAGGTGCGGCAGCTCAACAATCCCTACTACAACATGCACCGCCTCGGATTTTTCATCACGCCAACGCCGCGGCAGGCCGACGTGCTGCTCGTGGTCGGCCCGGTGACCGACCAGATGCGCGTGCCGCTGCGCAAAGCCTACGACGCGATGCCGGCGCCGAAATGCGTCATGGCGGTCGGCGCCTGCGCGCTCTCGGGCGGCGTGTTCGGACCGAGTTTCATGGCCGGGGCCGGAGTGTCCGAGGCGATTCCGGTCGACATCGAAGTCCCGGGCAACCCGCCGCCGCCGCTCGCGATCCTGCATGGCTTGCTCGTGGCCGCCGGAAGAAAAAAGTGATGCTGGAAATGGGAACGCCGCTCGCGATTTTTTGCCTGCTGTGCGCTGCGGGCATGGCGCTTGCGCCGATCGTTCCGGATCGCCGCAATCCTGAAATGCTCGCGGGCATCGCGGCCGCGGCCTCGCTCGCGCTGCTCGTCGCCGGCGCTGAGGCGCTCTTCGGTGGCGCCGCATTCGAGGCCGAGCTGTGGACCGTGCCGGGGCTCGGGCCGCTGCGCGTATCGGTCGACCGCCTCTCGGGGCTCTTCCTGATCGTCAGCGCGCTGGTCTATTTCCCGGTCTCGATCTTCACGGCCGGCTACATGCGCCGCTATGCGGGCCGCTACAGCCTGAGGGCGTTCAGCGTGATG